>USCO01000017.1 GCA_900553135.1 uncultured Eubacteriales bacterium
TGTCCTCATAGACCACATCCAGGGGAATGTCCTGGGGCAGCACCTCCACAGGCTGGGGGTCGGGGAGGTCCACCTCCACCACGTCCCCCGGGGCGGTGCGCTGGTTCTTCTTGGCCGCCTTGCCGTTATACAGCACCGCCCCCTGCTCCAGCAGGCGCTGGGCCGCCGAGCGGGTCAGCCCCGCCTCCTGCCGGGCCAGAAAGGCGTCCAGCCGCTCTCCGCCCTCCTGGACGGGAAAGGTGAGGCGGCTCACAGCTTCTTCTCCAGCCGGTCGGCCAGCAGCAGATAGTAGGCGGCGGCACCGATGGTGCCCACCACCAGGCAGATATCAGCCACATTGAACACGGCAAAATCCATAAACAGCACGTTGAACATATCCACCACATAGCCCTGGAAGGCCCGGTCGATGAGGTTGCCCACCGCTCCGGCCAGCACCAGGGACAGGCACACCCGGCCCAGGGGGTGGCGAAAGAACTTTTTGACCAGGGCCAGGGCCAGCACCACCGACATCACCAGGGAGATGAGGGTGAGAATCCAGGTGTGCTGGGCAAAGAGGGAGAAGGCCGCACCGGTGTTTTTCACGTAGGTGAGGTCCAAAATATGGGGTAAAAAGGGGACGTGGGTGCCCAGGGGAATATTCTGCACCACCAGGTACTTCACCAGCTGGTCCAGAGCCACCAGGGCCACGACGAGAATGGCATAAAGCATAGCAGTTCTCCTTGTATCGGCGACATCAGACGGGTTTGGATTCCATTTTACCATGTTCCCCACAGGGGGGCAACGAAAAAATTTTGCCGCGTTGACGGGGCGGTTTGGAAAGAATACAATAGGAGACGCGAGCAAAGGAGGGCTGGCCATGGAGATCCAAGGGCTGCAAAAAATGAGTTTGCTGGACTACCCGGGAAAGGTGGCCTGCACCGTGTTTCTGGGGGGCTGCAACTTCCGCTGCCCCTTCTGCCACAATGGGGAGCTGGTGCTGGCCCCCGCCCCGGCAGAGCTGGACAGCGGGGAGCTGCTGACCTTTCTGGAAAAGCGCAGGAAACTGCTGGACGGGGTGTGCGTCACCGGGGGCGAGCCCCTGCTGCGCCCCGATCTGCCTGAGCTTCTGAAGGCCATCAAGACCCTGGGCTACCCGGTGAAGCTGGACACCAACGGCAGCCGCCCGGAGGAGCTGCGGCGTCTGGTGGAGGGGGGCCTGGTGGACTACGTGGCTATGGACGTGAAAAACAGCCCCGAGGGCTACCCCCGCACCGTGGGGGTGCCGGACCTGGACCTGGGGCCCATCCGGGAGAGCGTCAGCTACCTGCTGTCGGGGGCGGTGGACTACGAGTTTCGCACCACGGTGGTGCGGGAGCTCCACAGCCGGGCGGATTTTGAGCAGCTGGGGCCCTGGCTCCAGGGGGCCCGGCGGTACTATCTCCAGGCCTTTGTGGACCGGGAGACGGTGATCTCTCCCGGCCTGCATCCCTGGGGCAAGGAGGAGATGCTGGGCTTTGCCCGGCAGATGGAGCCCTGGGTGCAGGAAGTGTCCCTGCGGGGAATAGATTAAAAAAAGCGAGGTGCGTTTGCACCTCGCTTTTTTATTGCTCACAATCAGCCCTGCTGTCCCAGCAGGTCGTACAGCTGAGAGACCTCCATGGGCACGCCGTAGTAGAAGCCCTGAATGAGGTCGCACCCCGCTGCCATGACCAGCCGGGCCTCGGCCTCGGTCTCCACGCCCTCGGCGCACACCTGCTTGCCAAACTGGTGGCAGGCGTAGACGATGCTCTCGATAAACTTGCGTCGGTCGGGGGACCGGGACAGCTGGTGCAGCAGGGAGCGGTCCAGCTTCACCACGTTGGCCGGGCAGCGCAGCAGCAGGGACAGGGAGGAGTAGCCCTCGCCGAAGTCGTCCAGGGCCACCGACATGCCCAGTTCCTTGCACTGCTCCACAAAGTGCTCCAGCTGCTCGGGGGTCTCGTTGAAGTGGGTCTCTGTGAGCTCCATGAGCAGATGGGACCCGTCGGAGCGGTAGCGCTCCAGAGTCTGGCGCATGAAGGGAAGAAAACCCTGGTCCATGATCTGGGGGTAGCTCACGTTGAAGGACAGGAAGAAATCGGGGGACAGGGTGGTCAGGCGGCCGCAGGCACGCACCGCCTGCTCAAAGAGCCACCGCCCCACGGTAAGGATCTGCTTGTTCTTCTCCAGCAGGGGGATGAACACGTCGGGCTGCACGTCCCGCCCGTGGAAGCGCCAGCGCAGCAGGGCCTCGCCCCCGGCGATGGTCTTGCCGTCGGCGGCCAAAATGGGCTGCACCACCATGCGGAAGCCCGTGCAGCCGTTGACCACGCAGCGGCTCAGCTCCAGGGCCAGCTGGGCCTGGGCCCGCTGGCGCAGCAGCTCCTGGGGAGAGTGGACCACATAGTCCAGCTGGGGAAAGTCCTTGGCGTGGGCCATCAGGGCCAGGGTGCGCTCGATGATGCCCTGGGGCGGCCCGGCGGTGTCCTTGGCGTGGAGGATGCCCTGGGAGGAGGGCACCCGCACCAGGATATCGAAGGAGCGGTAGGCCCGCTCGATGAGGGCGCGGATCTCGGTGGCCGCCTGCTCGGGGGTGAGGGAGCCCTGGGGCACCACCGCCATAAAGCGCAGGCCGTCCAGGCGGTAGAGCTGCAGGCTCTGGCCGAAGTGCTCTCCCAGCTGGTCGGCCACCTGGCGCAGCAGGCGGTCGGCGGTCTCACGGCCCCGGGACTCGTTGATCTCGGAGAAGTTATGCAGGCAGAAGCCCACCACCGAGAAGGAGATCCCCCGCTTTTGCAGCTGGGAGAGCATGAGGATGGCGGTATACACCCGGGGGATGTTGGTCACCGGGTCGATAATAAAGTCCTGGGCCTGGCGGGAGATACACCCGGAGAAGAACAGGGGGCGGCTGCCGTCCTCGCTCCAGCGCAGGGAACCCCGGCAGTGAATCCACACCTGGTTGCCCTTCCGGTCCCGCACCCGGTAGCGCAGGTTGTGGGTGGTGCGCTTTTCCGCCAGCATGGCGGCGATGTCCCCCCGGTAGAGCTCCAGGTCCTCGGGGTAGCTGATGCGCTTCTCCCAGGCCCCCAGCAGGTCGGAGACCACGTTGCCGGAAAAGCCGAAGGTGTCCCGCAGGTTGTCGGAGATATAAAACAGGTTGGACTGCATGTCGCCAAAGAACAGGTAGTTGGGGGCCCCCTCCATGGTGATGGACTCAAAGAGGGACTGGGGGTCAAAGTAACTGTTCTGAACGAACTGGCCAAAGAGGGAGGGAGCCTCCACCCGCTCCTGCTGCCGGGGGCTCTTGCGGTGGACCTGGACCCCGGTGCGGGCGCTGACCTCGTCGTAGTAGTCCCGCTTGTCCTCGTACATGGCCTCGTCGGCCTGGGTGATGAGGGCCTGCAGGTTGGTGGGGCCGTCCCCCGTCCAGGCGGCGCCCACGGCGATGTGGTGGCCCCCCTGCTCCACCTGGCGGCGCAGCTGGCGGGTGCGGCGCTCAAACTCCTGCTTGTCCATGTCGGGACACAGGATGACAAACTCGTCGCCGCCGGTGCGGAACACCCCCTTCTTGGGGAAGTTCTCCTCCAGCAGGCGGCAGCACTCCACGATGAGGTGGTCCCCCGCCTCGTGGCCCAGCAGGTCGTTGACCTGCTTGAGGCCGGAGATATCGCAGTAGACCACGCCCATCTTGGTCCAGGTCTGGCGGCGGGCGCAGGCCTCGGACATGGCGTGGCGGTTGCGGGCCCCGGTGAGCTGGTCGTGGAAGCTGAGGAATTCCAGCCGCTGGATCAGGTCCCGGCGCTTGAGGATGGAGGTGACAAAGTAGCCGATGACGTGGAGGAAGGGCCGCAGCATGGGCAGGGTCTCCCGCCCCGGGTTGTCCACCCCTAGAAAGCCCGCAAAGTGCTCCTCGGAGCGCAGGGGGGCGGCCACCAGGCTGCGGATGTTCTGGTACTTCATGGCCCCGTAGGCGGCGGGGTGCCGGGTGCGGATCTGCTCCACATCCTCCACCACCACCAGCTCTCCCCGCTCAAAGGCGGGCAGCCACCAGTCGATGGTCTCCAGGGGCTCCCCCTGGAGCACCTGCTTCTGGGGCAGCACCCCGGGGGCGCACCACTCGTAGGTGTTGTCCAGGGCGGCCTCGCCGCTGCATTCAAACAGATAGGCCCGGTCGCAGCCGAAGCGCTCCCCCACAAAGGCCAGCAGCACCTCCAGGGCCCGGTCGGGGTCGGTGCAGGCGTGGGTGCGCTGGAGGCACTCGTTCACCAGAGAGTCGCTGTAGGCGCACAGCAGAGCCCCAAAGCCCTGCTCCAGCGCCTCGCTGGCCGCCCGGGCGATCTCCAGACGGCAGCGGCGGCCGTTCCAGGTGAGGGCGGTGTCCTGGATCTCCACCCGCTGCTTGAGCAGCGGGTTTTGGTAGTTCCAGTGGTACAGCTCCCCCTCCTGCAGCCGCTTGTTGGAGCAGAATTCGCAGGGGGCGGCCCGGCCCTGGAGCAGCAGGTGACAGGGCATCCCCCGGTAGCCGTCGGGCTCGTCCACCCCCAGGGCGTGGCGCAGGCTGTGGTTCATATACAGCAGCTCGTGGGTGTCCATGTCCGCCACATAGACAAACTCGGCCAGATGTTCAAAAATCTCCCAGTTCCAATCCATACCTTACCTCCTGTGGCTTGGCGAAAAAACGCCCCGGGCGCGGGTGCGTCCGGGGCGTTCACGGTGTAGATGTTGATTTAGATCAGGCACAGGATCAGGGTGAGCACCATGAAAGCCACAGCCACCCACTTGGTCATCTTCGCCAGCTTGGAATCCCAGGTCTTGGCCTTATTCTTGGACAGGAAGGTGTCCACGCCGCCGGCGATGGCACCGGACAGGCCGGCGCTCTTACCGGACTGCAGCATAACCACGGCCACCAGGACCAGCCCGCACAGGACCTGAATCACAGTCAGAACCAACTTCATCGTCATCGTTGTCATCGTTCCTTTCAAGCCCAGCAAGGGCGAAAAATCGTAATTACCCCGGCAGTTCACCGACGCAGAGATTATCATAGCACACAAGGGTCAAAAGTGCAAGTCTTTTTGTCAAAAACCTCCACATTCTCCCCTTTGTCCAAAAAAATGCCGGAAAATCTTACAGCTGGGCGATGGCCTCGATCTCCACCAGCACGTCCTTGGGCAGCCGGGCCACCTGCACGGCAGAGCGGGCGGGGTAGGGCTCCTGGAAGAACTGGGCGTAGACCTCGTTCATGGCGGCAAAGTCCTCCATGTTCTGCAGGAACACGGTGGTCTTGACCACGGCGCCCATGTTGGTGCCCGCGGCGTTGAGGATGGCCTTGATGTTGTTCAGGGACTGGCGGGCCTGCTCCTGGATGCCGCCCTCCACCACAGCGCCGGTCTCGGGATCGATGGGCACCTGGCCGGAGGTGAACATCAGATCGCCCACCTTCACCGCCTGGGAGTAGGGACCGATGGCAGCGGGGGCCTTGTCGGTGTGAATGACCTCTTTCATAACAAACGCTCCTTTATATTCTGATTGGGATCAGCTTGCGCTTACAGGGCCCCGAAGCGGGACAGGGGGAAGATGGAGAACACCGCCTTGCCCAGGACATAGCCCTCGTCGATGGTGCCCACACCGGCGTCCCGGCTGTCCTTGGAGCCGTTGCGGTTGTCGCCCAGGACGAAGATGGAACCCTCGGGCACCTCCACGTGGATGTCCCCGTTTCCGTAGATGTCCCACATGGGCTCCAGGATATAGGGCTCGTCCAGGGCCTCGCCGTCCACATAGACAGTATTGCTCTCGTAGTCGATGTCCACCGTCTGGCCGCCGGTGGCGATGACCCGCTTGACGATGGCCACCCCGTTGAGGGTCTCGGCGGTGGTCTTGTTCAGCACCACGATGTCCCCCTGCTGGGGGGTGTAGCCCAGGGACCACACCAGCAGCAGCTCATTGTCCTGCAGGGTAGGGTCCATGGAGTGGCCGTCCACCCGGGTGAGACGGCCGAAAAAGGTGAATACCAGCACCAGACACACCAGCGCGGTGGTCAGGGCGTTGAGCCAATAAAACAGATCGTCGGAGGAGGACTTCTTTTCCTCCTTCTTGGGTTCTCCCTCCTGGGAGAGGGGTTCGCCGGGCGCAGACTCCTCCGGCAGGAGGGGGTCGTCCCGTCTCATTTCCTCGGACATTGGGTTACCTCCGGTCAAAACTGGGTGACGCCAACCCTTGCTTTTGGGGCAAAGGGGGCGTCTTTCTTGGCATTATACCCCTTTTTACAGAAGAACGCAACGGTTTCCCGCCTGCTTCTCCCGCCGCCCCTCCAGCCAGGTTTTTTCCCGGCTGTGGCAGGTGAAGAAGAGGATCTGCTCCTCCTCCCCCCGCTCCAGCAGCAGGTCCATGGCCTGGGCCATGCGTCCGTCGTCAAAGGCGGCCAGGGCGTCGTCCAGCACCAGGGGGGCTCCCTTCATGCACAGGTCGTACACCGCCAGGCGCACCGCCAGGTACACCTGGTCCACCGTCCCCTTGGACAGGTACAGGGCGGACCGGGGCAGCACATCCCCCTGGGTGCGGGCGGCGGCCTCCAGCTCCCGGCTGAGGGTGAGACTCTGGTAGCGGCCCCCGGTGAGACGGGAGAGCAGCTCCCCCGCCCGGCGGCTGAGCTGGGGGGCAAAGCGCTGCTGCAGCTGGCCGTCGGCCTCCTTCAAGGTCTCCAGGGCCAGAGAGATGGCCTGGTACTCCTCCTGCCGCCGGGTGAGCTCCTCCTCCAACTCCTCCTGGCGGGCAGAGAGCTGGGCGGGGTCGCCCATGGCCTGGAGCCGTCCCTGGACCTGGTGCAGGGCCCGGGAGAGACGCTCCTCCTCCACCTGGGCCTGGGCCAGGGCCTGGGCGGTCTCCTCCAGGGGTCTTTCCGGGGCGGGCATTGGGACCGCCCCCTCCTCCCGGCCACCCTGGGCTTTCAGAGCTTCATAGAGCCGCCGGGCGCCCTCCAGCCGGGTCACGGCCAGATTTTCCCGCTCCTCCAGGTTGAGGGCCCGGGACAGGGCGGCCGAGCAGCCAAACAGTTCCTTCACCTCGGGGGCAAAGGAGTGGACAAAGTCGAACAGGTCCTGGCGGCTGTTCTCCCGCCGGGCCTGGCGGTCTTTCAGGCCGCTTTGGATCATGCGCACCTGCTGGGCGCACTGGTCGGCGGCGGCCATGCGCTCCCGGTAGGCGCGGCCCGCCTGGAGCAGCTCCTCGGGGCTACCTACCCCGTAGCGCTCCAGGATCTTATCTCCCTCCTGCCCCGCCTTTTTGCCCGCGGACCGGGCCAGCAGAGACAGCAGGGCAAACAGGGCGTAGCCCACCAGGCCCAGCCACCACCAGGGGGCCAGCGCCACCAGGGCGGCCAGGGCCACGATGCCCGCCCCCTGAAGGAGCAGGAAGTTGCGGCCGCCCTTCTTCTCCCGGTCCATGCAGGCCTGCCAGGCGGCGACAGCCTTCTGGGCCTTGGTCTCTCCCTCCTCCCCGGACATGCCGGGGAAGCGGTCGTCCCGGGCCTGGGCCCGGGCGGCCTCCAGGGCCTGCTGGGCCTGTTCCAGCTCCTCCTGGCCCTGGCGGATCTCGGGGTCCAGAGCCTTCAAAAAGGCCAGCTCTCCCTGGGCCCGCTTCAGCTCCTCCCGGCTGGGCAGGGTGCCAAAGCGGGACTGCTCCCGCCGCAGGCTGTCCAGCTGGTCCTGGGCCTGGCGCAGCTCCTGGGCGGCCTGGGCAAAGCTGCGGTCCAGCTCCCCCTGAGCGGCGGCGGTATGCAGGTCCATCTGGCGCTGCCAGGTGCGGCGGTCCTCCACCGCCCGGGCCTGGCGGCCCTCCAGGTCCCGCAGGGCGGCGTTGACCTCCTCCAGCTCCCGGCGGCTCTGACGGATCTGGGTCAGCTCCTCCTCCAGCTGGGGGATGCGCCCCACGCTCTTATTCACCTTGCGCCAGTTGAGCCACTCCTTCAGCTGCCGCTGGGCCTGGGAAGCGGACACGTCCTCCTCCCCGGAGGACACCAGGGCGGCGATGCGGCTCTCCAGCTCGGGGGCGGAGGTGACGGTGAGGGCCCCCTCCTGGCCGATGAAGGCCGAGCGCACAAAGACCTCCCGGCCCACTCCCAGCAGCATCTGGCCGCAGGTCTCTCCGGTGAGCCCGGGGACGGGCTCCTCCGTGCCGGTGTACACGGCGGAAAAAGCCCCAAAGGGGGTGCTGCCCCGGGGGCCGCGGCGGATGGTGATGCGCCGTCCCTGCCACTCCAGGTCCATCTCCCCCTCCATAGGGGCGCCCGACCAGGGCTGATACTTATTTTTCTCCGCCAGGTGGCCCTTTTTATCCCGGTCCCGGGTGTCGATGCCGTAGAACATGGCCTTGATAAAGGCGCACCAGGTGGATTTGCCCCCCTCGTTGGGGGCGGCGATGAGATTGAGCCCGTCGGTCAGCTCCAGGTGCTCTCCCGCCAGCTTTCCGAAGGTGGCGGTCATGGATAAGATCTTCATGGGGCCACATCCTCTCCCTTCTCCAGGGCGGCCAGGCCGTAGCGCACCGCCAATTGCAGCACCCGGTTGTCGGGCTCTTGGCGGCACTGGGGCTCCAGGGCCCGGAGGAACAGCCCGGTGAGGGTGTCCTCCTCCATGCGCCGCCACACATCTCCCCGCACCCGGGTGCGGTCCAGGAGGGTCAGGCCGTAGAACCGGGGCTCCAGGGCCCGCTTGAGACCCTCCAGGTCCAGGTCCTCCTCCCGCTCCCCGGTGAGGGTCAGGCGGTATACATCCCGCTCCGTCTCCCGGGGCAGGGCGGCCAGCAGGGTCTCCAGGGGCTTTTCACTATTGGTAAGGTCCACGGACAGGGTCTCATAGCGCCGCTTACCCAGAGGAATCAGCTCCCCCCGGCAGCTGTTCTCGTCCACCTCCAGGCACAGAACGCCCTTCTCCCCCGTCTCGTCAAAGCCACGGCCCTCGGGGCAGCCGGGGTAGGCCCAGCAGGTGTTCCCCTCCCGCTGCACGCCGCTGCACTGGTGGATATGGCCCAGGGCCAGGTAGGCAAGGCCGCTGCGGGCGATGTTTTCCCGGGCAATGGGGGCATAGTTCCCCTGGCCCTCCACCTCGCCGTGGAGGACCATGAGGTGAAGTTTCCCGTCCTGGGGGGCCTGGAAGCCCGCCAGGGGGTCCTGCTCCTCCCGGGGCGCCTGGAAGCCCCGGCCGTGGACCACACAGCCCAGGTGGGGCAGCTCCACGGCGGCCAGCTGGTCCCCGGCAAACACGGTGACGTTTTCCGGCCACTCCAGGGTGGCGTACAGGGAGGCGGGGCTCATATAGTCATGGTTGCCCGGGGCCAGGAACACCGGACAGGGGATGTCCCCCAGGGCCCGGGCCAGGGCCTGGGCGGTCTCCCGGTAGGTCTGGCGGCCGTCCAGCAGGTCCCCCGCCAGGAGCACCAGGTCGGCCCTCTTCTCCCGGGCCAGGGCCGCCAGGGCGGAGAGCAGCTGCCGCTGCTCCCCCCGGCGCTGGGCCGCCCGCTGGGGGCTCAGGCCGGAAAAGGGGCTGTCCAAATGAAAATCCGCCCCGTGGATGATGGTCAGCAAGGTGTTACACCTGTCCTTTCTGTGGATGGTGGTGGGAACTGTGGAGAAAACCGCCGCGCCTGGTGCCGGAACGCCGGGCCGATGTGGACATCGGCCCCTACGGCAAGGAAACCCGCCCCGCAGGGCGGTCCCCAGAAGCGAAGCGCAGCTTCGCAGGAAGCTTTTTTGCCTACTTTTTTCTCGAAAAAAGTAGGTTACTCAAGGAGGTCCACCCGGCGGACCTCCACGCAGCGGCCCTTGTCCGTGTCGATGGTGAAGCGGCAGGCGTTCAGCTTACAGGGGCCTTCGGCCTCCTCGTAGCGCCGGGGCAGGCCGCCCAAAAACAGGTTCATGGAGTGCTCGGGCTTGATACCCAGCACGGACTGGCGGGGCCCGGTCATGCCCAAATCGGTAACAAACCCGGTGCCATGGGGCAAAATCTGGGTGTCGGCGGTGGGCACGTGGGTGTGGGTGCCCCACAGGGCGTGGACCTTGCCGTCCAGATACCAGGCCATGGCTCCCTTCTCGCTGGTGGCCTCGGCGTGGAAGTCCACCAGGATCACCTGGCACTCCTCGGCCTGGCGGGTGCGCAGCAGCTGGTTTGCCGCCTTGAAGGGGCTGTCCAGGTTGGAATTGAGCTCTAAGCGCCCCATGAGGTTCATCACCCCGATTTTCAGCCCCTTGGGGCCGTCAAAGACCCCGAAGCCCCGGCCGGGCACCCGCCCGGCGTAGTTGGCCGGACGGAGGATATAGGGGTCCTTCTCCAAAAATTCCGTAATTTGGATGCGGTTCCAGGTGTGGTTGCCCAGAGTGATGACGTCGGCGCCGGCGTCGTACATGCCCCGGGCCTGCCGGGGGGTGAGCCCCACGCCGGAGGCGTTCTCCCCGTTGACCACGGTGAAGTGGATGTCCTGTTCCTTCTGGATCTCCCGCAGGCGGCGGGCCAGGATATCCTGGCCTCCCTCGCCCACAATATCTCCCACCGCAAGTACGTTGAGCAGCATAGGTTTTGTCCTCCTTGGGAAAGTCAGTACCTTTTATTATACCGTCCCCTTCCCCCCGAGGCAAGCCTTCTTCCCGGTTCTGTTTTCCCTCCCAGCGTCATAAGATGCCGGTAAGCAGCAGACTGGGAAAGGAGGACAAGGCATGGGCTTTGGACAGCGGGAGGGACTGGGCACAGGGCGGATCGCCTGCGTGGGGGTGCTGCTGGCGGCGGCAGTGTTTTTTGCCGGGGCGGCGGCGGTGATCCGCCCCAGCCTCCCCGAGGCGCAGGAGCCCCAGACCATGGAGCCCCCCACCGCCTCGGTTACGGCGGACCGGGACAAGGGCCGGGCGGTAAAGCTGCTCCAGGAGGACGGCACCGTCGTGGAGACCACCATGGCCGACTACCTCTTTGGAGTGGTGGCGGCGGAGATGCCCGCCGCCTTTGAGGAGGAGGCCCTGAAGGCTCAGGCCTGCGCCGCCCGGACCTACACCGTCCAGCGGCAGAGCAGCCCCACCCAGAAGCACCCCCAGGCCGACGTGTGCACCGACAGCGCCTGCTGTCAGGCCTACGTGTCCCGGGAGGCGGCGGAGACCCGCTGGGGCGTCAGCGCCCAGACCTATTCCCAGAAGATCGAGGCCGCCGTGGCGGGTACCGACGGCCTGGGCATCCTCTACCAGGGCCAGCCCATCCAGGCGGTGTTCTTCTCCTCCGCCCCGGGGCAGACGGTGGACGCGGTGGAGGTGTGGGGCAGCGACGTGGCCTACCTGAAAAGCGTGTCCAGCCCCGAGGGGGAGGAGGTGCCCAACTACCACAGCCAGGCGGTGTTCTCCGCCGACCAGGTGCGCCAGGCGGTGCTGGCTGCCTACCCCGCCGCCGACCTGTCGGGGGACCCCTCGGGCTGGTTCGGCACCCCCACCACCAACGAGGGGGGCACCGTGTCCAGCATCCCCGTGGGGGGCGTCACCCTTACGGGGGGCCAGGTGCGCACCCTGTTCTCCCTGCGCTCGGCCTGCTTCACCGTGGCCTGGGACGGGAGCAACTTCACCTTCTCGGTCACCGGCTACGGCCACGGGGTGGGCATGAGCCAGTACGGGGCCAACGCCATGGCCCGGGCGGGCAGCACCTTCCGGGACATTCTCACCTGGTACTACACCGGGGCCCAGGTGGACCAGCTTTGGTCCTGACCTGTTCCCATGCTTTTCAAGGTGGAAAAGGTATGGTAAAATAGGGGCACCTACCCCGCCGCAGTGGGGCGGACAAAGGAGCTGACGTAATGAACTTCCCGGTGAACCGCCTGCCCCGGCGCAAAAAGGGCAACCGAAGCACCCATTTCAACACCGCCATTCTGGCGGCCTTTCTCATCCTTTCGATCATCTGTCTCACCGTGATGCAGGATACCATGATGGATAACGCCCAGCGCATAGGCACCGTGCTGTCCAAAAGCCACTGTGTGGAAGCCGAGCAGAACCTCATCGCCTATGAGACCCTCATGGACCTGAGCGTGAAGTATGTGGACGGGGAAATGGGCACCGATGGGGACCACGAGAAGTGGATCCAGCGCTTTCTCTCCAGTCTCACCGACGTCACCGGCCCCCACACCATCGACCCCTACGCCGTGATCGACGGCAAGATCATCACCGCCAACCCCTGGGAGGGGGACGACTCCCTGGACCTGGAAAACGCCATCTGGTACCAACAGGCCATTGCCGCCGAGGGGGAGATCATCTACACCGACGCCTACACCGACACCATTACCGGCATGCCCGTGGTCACCATCGCCAAGGAGACCTCGGTGCCCGGCAACGTGGTGGCCTTTGACATCTTCCCGGAAAACTTCCGCACCACCACCGACACCGTGACCCTGCCCGAAAACAGCAACTACTATCTGTGCGACGCCTCGGGCACCCTGCTGTACTCCTCCGCCAACTCCAACATCGATTCCGAGGAGCTCCAGCCCTATCTGTACCAGCTGGTGCAGTCCATCCAGGCGGGCACCCTCACCGAGGAAAACTCCGTCTTTCAAAATCCCAGCGGCGAGCGCCGGGTCATCTATTATAATGTGGCCTCCAACGGCTGGTACTCCCTGGTCACCATCCCCTACTCCGAGCTCATCCAGGGGCTGCGCACCGCCACCATACTCTACGCCGGGGTGCTGCTCATCTTCCTGGGCATCACCATCTTCATGAACATCCGGGACCACCGCCTCAACCAGCGCATGGCCCGGTCCAACGAGACGGTGCGGGTGCTGGGCAACTCCTACTACGCCATCTACCGCATGGACTTCTCCGCCTGCACCTATGAAATGATCAAAGGCTCCGACTATATCCGGGAGCACGTGAACAAAACCGGGGGCTATGAGGACCTGCTCCACGCCATCAGCCAGGTCATCGAGCCCAGCGCCAAGCAGGAATTTCTCAACAGCTTCTCCCTGGAAAACATCCAGCGCCTGGCCGCCCAGCGGGTGCGGGACTTCGGCGGCGACTTCCAGCGCCTGTTCAACGAGGAGTACCGCTGGGTCAACGTGCGCCTGCTCATTGACGAGTCCCTGAGCAGCACCGAGGCGGTGCTGTGCTTCCGGGAGGTGGAGGGGGAAAAGCAGCGCCAGCTGCAGCAGATGGAGCTGCTGCGCTCCTCCCTGGAGTCCGCCCGGCAGAGCGAGGCCGCCCGGAACATGTTCTTCTCCAGCATGTCCCACGACATGCGCACCCCCCTCAACGCCATCATCGGCCTGTCCGAGCTGGCCCAGACCCACCTGGACGACCGGGACAAGACCCTGGACTACATCCAGAAGATCAACATTTCCAGCAAGCAGCTGCTCAACCTCATCAACGACATCCTGGAGATCTCCCGCATGGAGCAGTCCACCTTCACCCTGAACAACAGCACCCTGGACCTGCGCGCCTGTGTGGAGAACATCGCCTCCTCCTTCCAGGTCCAGGCCGAGCGGGAGGGCAAGGTGTTCTCCGTCTCCTTCGACCTGGACAACCCCTGGGTGGACGCCGACGACTTCCGCCTGTCCCAGATCCTCAACAACCTGCTGTCCAACGCCTTTAAATTCACCCGCGCCGGGGACACCATCACCCTGGACGTGCGGGAAGTGAAGATGCAGGAGCGGGGCCGCTACCAGATCGTGGTCTCGGACAGCGGCGTGGGCATGACCCAGGAGTTTTTGGAGAAAATCTTCCTGCCCTACCAGCGGGAGACCCGCTTCGGGGCCAAGAGCGTGTCGGGCACCGGCCTGGGCATGCCTATCGTGAAAAACATCGTCTCCCAGATGGGGGGCGAGATCACCGTGGACAGCCACCTGGGCATGGGCAGCGTGTTCACCGTCACCCTGCCCCTCCAGCAGGCGGGCCAGGCGTCCCAGCCCGCCAAGGAGCCGGAGCCCGCTCCCGAGCCGCCCCAGCCCAAGGAGCTGCACCTGGAGGGCAAGCGCATCCTGCTGGCCGAGGACAACGAGATCAACATGGAGATCACCACCGAGCTTCTCTCCCTCCACGGCATCCACATCACCCAGGCCTGGAACGGCCGGGAGGCCCTGGAGGCCTTCCGCCAGTCGGAGCCCTTCTGGTTTGACGCCATCCTCATGGACATGCAGATGCCCGAGATGGACGGCTGCCAGGCCGCCCAGGCCATCCGCCGCCTGGACCGCCCCGACGCTGCCAAGGTGCCCATCATCGCCGTCACCGCCAACGCCTTCTCCGAGGACCTGGCCGCCACCACCGCCGCGGGAATGAACGCCCACATCTCCAAGCCCATCGACTTCCAGCTCTTCCGCCAGACCCTGGAGCGCTTCCTGCTGCCCCCCCAGGACTCTTCCCCCAAAAAATCCTGACCTACTGCCCCGGATAGGCCTACGCCTGTCCGGGGTTTTTTACCGTTCTCTGGATGTTTCTCCTCTTCCCTCCACATCTTCCGTTTTCTGGTCTCAAATTTTCCTGTATTTTGAAAATTTTTTGAATGGATTTTTTCGTAATGTAACCGTTCGTGTAACCGTCATGGTGTATACTCTCCTTAATCTCTCCCCAAGGGAGACCAACACCAGGAATAAATGTCAAGAGCAAACCGCCCGAAAGGGCGGGACGCAAAGCCAGGGGGCTACCGCGGAACTCCGCCACGCCAGCCCGGCCGCCGTCTATTCCGATCTCACACGCAATTGAGAAAGGAGAACGGAACATGACAAAGCGAATTTTCAACCGATTGCTGGCCGTCGCTCTGGCCCTTTGCCTGATGACGAGCCTGCTCAACCTGTCGGCTTTTGCCGCGGACGGCGGGGCGGATGCCTCCGCCATTTCCCTGGAGGCGGGCCAGACTGTGGACCTGACCCAGCAGGCCGGCACCACGGTGTACGGCCAGGAGCTGGAGGCCCCCGTTGACCCCAGCTGGAGCAGCAGCGATGAGACGGTTGCCACTGTGGACCAGGCTGGTGTGGTCACCGGCCAGGCCGCCGGCACCGTCACCATCACCCGGGAGGGCTGCGCCTACTGGGTGCCCGCCGGAGACGGCAGCGACGGGGTCTACAGCTTCGAGGACGTGACCGAGGGCGCCCAGTGCGTCCAGGCCACCACCACCTGGACGGTGGAGGTCACCGCCGCCGCCCCCGAGACCCCCGAATATCCCGAGGAGACCTCCACGGTGGACTACTCCGTGCGCCAGTCCGAGTCCGTGTCCTATGACGGATACGAGGAAAAGGACGGCGTCTATGTCTTCCACTACACCATCCACGACGGCGCCCAGGGCGACCTGGTCATCGACCTGGCCCAGGCTGCGCTGGCCATGTGGAATAACGAGACCCAGATGCCCGGCGACACCTTCAAGTTCCAGATCTTTGTGAAGAATGAGTCCGGCCACTCTTACCGCTATCAGGACGGCAGCTTTGTGCTGGCTCCCGAGGACACCAGCCTGTTCGGCAGCATTGAGGAGGGTTCCCTGCTGCCCGTGCTGACCTATGACGGCCAGCTGATGCCCATTCGCTTCTCTGGCTCCATGCTCCCCAAGTATTTTTACAAGGACGTTTTCCACGTGGAGGAGGATGTCGACGTCACCTTCGAGATGCTCTGCCAGATCTGCGACTATCTGGACAAGGCCGGTTACTCCGGCGAGAACGCCATCACCGACTACCTGCTGGATTACTTCAACGAGAAATACACTTCCGACTACAGCTCTCTGACCCAGATGTTCGCCGACCATCCCGACTGGCTGGATGGCTCGAAGCTGGCCAGCAACGGCATCTACAATATGACCGAGGCCCAGCTGCAGGAGTATATCGCAAAGTACCCCTGGATCGAGCCCTTCCTCTATGTCCAGACCTCCGGCAGCCAGCTCAAGGTCCAGATCAAGTGGCCCGAGCCTGAAATCTCCGCCGTGAGCTACAACAGCTTCTACATGGGCCTGTTCAGCGTGGTGTACGGCCAGGAGAACGCGGAGTACCTCAACCCCAACCCCTCCGGCGACCTGGAGTTCTCCCGCGCCCACGGCGTAGGCGACTATCTGAAGGGAACCGACCTCTACACCGAGACCAACGGCTATTTTGCCGGTCTCACCGCCGATCCTCTCCAGCCCCAGGAGACTCTGGAGATCTGGTCCGGCTACGGCATTGACGGCCCCGCCATGGGCAACTCCTACCAGAATTATGAGTTTACCTACTACAACACCATCACCCTGGAGCAGGTGGACACCTCTTACACCGTGCGCCACGACTATTACACCGACGGCGAGCTGGACGGCAGCGTGACTCTGGACCCCGTGTCCGGCATGGTGGGCGACGCCATCGACGTGACCACCATTGCCCAGGTCCCCCAGTATGACAACAACACCTACACCTATACCAGCACCACCCCCGAGGCCTCCCTGGTCCTGGGCAAGAATGCCGACCAGAACGTGATCGTGCTGCGGTATGACCGCACTAACAGCAGCCACACCACCTACTACACCCTCACCGTGCGCTACCTGGAGGAGGGCACCGACCAGGTGCTGGCCGCCCCCTACTCCGTCTCCAAGGCCGCCCTCACCTACTACAATGTCACCGACTATACCGACCTGGCCATTGAGGGCTACACCATTTCCCAGGTCACCGGCGACCCCGTCACCGGCTCCATGAACGGGAACAAGGAGATCATCGTCTACTACACCGCTGACGAGGATCTCACCGACCCCGAGACTCCCCTGAACCCCGATCCCGGTGACAGTGACGGCACCGACATCGGCGACGGAGAGGTCCCCCTGAATCCCGACCCGGGTACCGACGTGCCTGACACCGACGTGCCCACCACCGACATCCCCGAGACCGGCGACTCCATGGGCCTGTGGCTGGCCCTGGCCGCCCTGTCCGCCGGCGGTCTGGCCGTGCTGACCCTGGCCGAGCGCCGCAAGAAGGCCTAACGTTCTGTCTCAACAACTCTCGCCCCGCCCGGAGATTTTCTCCGGGCGGGTTCTTTTTTCCCCAGCCGTCTTTTTCTGGCTGCCAGAAAAATAGGAGTTGCGAAAACAGCCTAAATGTGCAAGAATAGGGTAGATATCATCGGAAACCCCTGAATTCCCTTGGGAGGACCCTATGATCAAAGAAAATCAGCGTTTTTTCAACCAACTCCACCTGCTCAGCGACGGGGGGTTGGTTTTTGCCGCGGTCTTTCTGGCCCACTGGTGCCGGTTTGAGCTGTTCAACGGCATCCCCACCTTCCCCCTGTCCAGCTATGTGTGGCTGGCCCTGGCGGCGGCGGTGCTGTGCCTTTGCGTCTACGGCGCCATGGGGCTCTACGACTCCTACCGCATCGTGCGGCTGGACCGGGAGGCCTCCCGCCTGCTGGCGGGCACCCTGCTGGTCACCCTGATTCTGGTGACCTCCCTGTTCGTCTTCCGCATCACCCAGATGTCCCGGTGGCTGCTGGTGTTCTTCTGCGCATGGGCCTACGTGCTGCTCATGATCAAGCGGATCATTCTCCGCAAATCCCTGCAATATTACCGCCGCCGGGGCTACAACCAGAAGTACGTCCTGGTGGTGGGGGACGGCCCCATGGCCAAAAAATACGTGAATACCGTGCGAAACGACCCCAATCTGGGCTTTTCCGTCACCGGCTACGTGGCCGGCGGCAGCTCCTGGCGGGACGTGAAGCGGCTGGGGGGCTACGACCGCCTGGAGGAGATTTTGGAGCAGACCCACCCCGACGAGGTGGTGGTGGCCATGGCCGCCCAGGACTACCGCCTGACGGGCCGGGTCATCACCCTGTGCGAAAAGACGGGCACCAAGCTCTCCCTCATCCCCGACTACGCCCCCTACATGCCCTCCAACCCCCAGGTGGACAACGTGGACGGCCTGCCCCTTATCAACCTGCGGCGCATCCCCCTGGACAACCTGGGCAACGCCTTCTGCAAGCGGGCCATGGACATCTGCGGGGCTCTGGTGCTCATTGTGCTCACCTCTCCCCTGATGCTCTTTGCCGCCGTGGGGGTCAAGCTGTCCTCCCCCGGTCCGATTTTGTTTAAGCAAGAGCGGGTGGGGCGGAACAAAAAAACCTTTTTGATGTACAAATTCCGCTCCATGCGGGTCAATGCCAAGGAAAGCACCGGCTGGAGCACCAACACCGACCCCAGAAAGACCCCCTTCGGCTCCTTTCTGCGGAAATTTTCCATTGACGAGCTGCCCCAGTTCTTCAACGTCCTGAAGGGAGACATGTCCCTGGTGGGCCCCCGTCCGGAGGTGCCCTACTTTGTGGAGCAGTTCAAGGAGGTCATCCCCCGCTACATGGTCAAGCACCAGGTGCGCCCGGGCATCACCGGCTGGGCCCAGGTCAGCGGCTATCGGGGAGACACCTCCATTGAAAAACGCATTGAATACGATCTGTACTACATCGAGAACTGGAACCTGTTTTTTGACCTGAAAATCCTGCTTTTGACCCTGTTTCGCTTTCAAAACGGGGAAAAGCTGGTGCGCTGAGAGAGGAGGAAGACCATGCGGGTCCTGTTTACCGCCTCCACCGCCTCCCACATCCGCACCTTCCACCTGCCCTACCTGGCCGCCTTCCGGCAGGCGGGCTGGCGGGTGGCGGTGGCCTGCGGAGGCACCGAAGGGGACATCCCCGGGGCCGACGAGGTGCTCCTTCTCCCCTTTGAAAAGAAGATCACCGCCCCGGCCAACCTGCGGGCTCAGCAGATGCTGCGCCGCTTTTTGAAGAAAACCCCCTGCGACCTCATCTGCGCCCACACCTCCCTGGCCGCCTTCTTTACCCGGCGGGCGGCGGCGGGGCTGAGGAAGCGCCCCCCTGTTATCAACATGGTCCACGGCTATCTCTTTGACGAGGAGACCCCCTGGGCCAAGCGCCAGCTGCTGCTGGGGGCCGAGCGGCTGACGGCGAAGGACACCGACCTGCTGCTGGCCATGAACCAGTACGACCTGGACACCGCCCGCCGCTATCATCTGGGCCGCCGGGTGGAGTACGTCCCCGGCATCGGGGTGGACTTCTCCCCTCTCAACGGCCTGGCCGCCCTGGACCGGGCGGCCATCCGCCGGGAGCTGGGCGTGGCCCCAGAGGATTTTCTCCTGGTCTACGCCGCGGAATTTTCCCACCGGAAAAACCAGGCCTTTCTCATCCGGGCCCTGCCCAAGCTGCCCCGGCGGGTGAAGCTGGTGCTGGCGGGACGGGGCGCGCTGTGGGAGGAGTGCCGCGCCCTTGCCAAGGAGCTGGGGGTGGAAAACCGGGTGATCTTCCCCGGCCACACCGCCATGCCCCCCCTCTACGCCGCCGCCGACGCGGCCGTGTCCGCCAGCCGGTCTGAGGGACTGCCCTTTAACGTGATGGAGGCCATGTACGCCGGTCTGCCCGTGGCGGCCAGCGCGGTGAAGGGCCACACCGACCTTATTACCCACGGGGAGAGCGGACTGCTCTACCCCTTTGGGGACGAAGCCGCCCTGTGCCGGGCGGTGGAGACCCTGGCCGGAGACCCCGGCCTGGCCCGCTCCCTGGGCCAACAGGCCCGAGCGGCCGTCTCCCCCTACGCCCTGGAGGCCGTGCTGCCCCAGGTCATGGGGGCCTACCGCTCGGTGCTGCCGACATCTGCCGAAACCGGAGTTTCCGTTTGAATTGTTTGAAGGAGTGAATCATTTTGGGTGCTAGTCGTACCAAGGGACATGCTGTCCCTGTGGGGCCCGACAGCCGGGAGAAGGTTTTCTTCTGGCTGCTGCCCCTGCTGCTGTTTTTGTCCATTACCGCTGTCAGCGGTCCCATCGTGCTGGTCTTTGTGGCGGCCGCTCTGGTCTTTGGCCTGGGCAAGTCCCCCGCCGCCCTGCTGAGCCAGCGGCTGAGCCTGCTCACCGCCGGAGTGGGGATCTACTGCGCGGTCTCTCTGTGCTCCGGATTGTGGTCCCACTTCGGGTCCTACGCCGGACGGGAGAGCGTGAAAACCCTGGTGGCCCTGGCCATGTTCCTGCTGGTGCTGGTGCGGGTGCAGAAGTCCGGCCTGCGGGCTCTGCTCTGGGCCCTCAGCGGCTGTCTGGCCGTGGTGGGCCTGGTGTGTGTGGACGGCTCCTCCTGGGGCGTGATCACCCGGGGCTTTGCCGCCCTCATGGGCCTGCTGGGCGTCCCCTATGACCCCGTCACCATGGGCTACGAGGTGGGCGTGCGCATCACCGGCATCTACTCCAACGCCAACGTGTCCGCCGGTATCCTGGCCTTTGGCCTCATTATCTCCCTGTATCTGTTCCAGACCGAGGAGAAGGAGAAAAACCGCCTGATCGCCGCCCTGCTGCTGGGGGTCCAGGCTCTGGCCTTCTTCCTGTCCTTCAGTATGGGCGCCATGGGCGCCTTTGCCCTGACCTGCATGATGTACCTCATCTGCGCGGGGAAGGAAAACCGCCTGCGCCTGTTCCTCCTCATGGTGGAGTGCGTGGTGGTCACCCTGGTGTGCGCCTTCGGGGCCTACCCCATGCTGGGCTCCTCCGGGGCCAAGGCCCTGGTGCCTGTGGTGCTGGCCCTGGTGTGCGGCCCGGTGATCTTTGTGCTGGACCGCTTTGTGGGCCGTCCCCTGTCCACCGCTCTGGCGGGCAAGGGCAAGGCGGTGACCATTGCCATCATCGCCCTGTTTGTGCTGCTGCTGGGCTACGCCGTGGTGGCCATGAACGTCACCGGCGGCACCACCCTGAAGGCGGGTTCCACCCTGTCCCGCGCCGTGGCCCTGGAGGCCGGGGACTACCAGGTCCAGGAGATGACCTGGGAGACCCAGGTCCAGGTGGAGATCTACAGCCAGAATGAGCAGGAGCTGATGATGCACACCCGCACCGTCCTCTACCAGGGCGACCTGTCTCAGGCCTCCTTCACCGTGCCTGAGGAGTCCCGGGTGGTGTGGTTTGTCATGTCCGGCGAGGGGGCTCTGGACCGGGTCATCCTCTCCGACGGCACCAAGGTGCCCCTGGGCTACCCCCTGCTGCCCGGCTTTGCCGCCAACCGTCTCCAGGCGCTGTGGGCCAACCAGAACTTTATCCAGCGTCTGGTGTTCTTCCGGGACGGCCTGAAGCTGTGGAGCCAGAGCCCCATTTACGGCTGGGGTCTGGGCGGGGTAGAGGGCCAGCTCACCGCGGTGCAGAGCTTCTACTATGAGACCCGATATATCCACAACCAGTTCATCCAGATCATGGACGAGGCGGGCATCATTGGCCTGGCCGCCTTCCTGTTCCTGCTGGGCGGGGCTATCTTCCTGCTGGTGAAGAACCGCAAGGAGCACCGGGACCCCCTGATGCCCATGCTGGCGGCCTGTCTCACCATGATGATCGCCCACTCCCTCACCGAGGTGGTGTGGTCCACCCAGATGTATCAGACGGTGGTCTTTGTCCTGTTCGCCGTACTCATCATCCACCTGTCCCAGCCCCAGCAGTCCGCCGCCCGGGGGAAGACCCGCGCCGCCGCCGTGGGCCTGTGGGGGGTGACCGTCCTGTTTGCCCTGCTCCAGGCGGGCAGCTTCCTTGCCGCCTGGCAGTTTGCCGCCCTGCCCAACCAGAACCTGAGCCAGGAGCAGATGGTCTCCAAGCTGGGCTTCATCGACACCCTGGAGGTGTACGGCGACACCACCTACAAGGTCAACCGCATGGCCAACGCCCTGCAGACCGGCCAGACCGGCGTGGCCACCCGCTGCGCCCGGGAGCTCATGGCCCGGGAGGAGTTTGACAGCTGCTACTACGCCGCCGCCTACTACTACCTGCCCCTGGTGAGCCTGGACGGCTACTTCAACGCCGCCAACGTGGCCCTGACCCAGGAGGCCTCCAACGTGGACGCCTGGAACAGCATCTTTAACCTGCACCGCCAGGCGGTCAACCAGCTGTCCGGAGACGAGATGGAGGTCTTTGTGGCCGGACTGTGCGAGATGGGGGAGCGGCTGGAGCAGTTCAACCAGGGCCGCATGGAGCAGATCACCCTGTCTGAGGAGAACCAGGCCTTCCTGGACGGCGCCTTCCAGATCCGGGACCAGGGCATTACCGGCGACTCCGCCTTCCAGCTGCTGGTGATGCTGTCCGCCCTGTAAGCCTTTGCAATCCAGAGACGCGCAGAAATGCGCGTCTCTTTTTTTCTTGTTAATCTACATTTGTATTTTATCTTGACAACTGTTGATTAGAGGAGTATCCTTTACTCCATTCCAAACCCACAAGGAGGGGAGCACCATGACACAACACCGCGAGGAGCACCTGGACCTGCGCCAGAAGAAGACCCGGGCCCTGCTGGTCTCCGCCCTGGCCCAGCTGCTGGAGGAGCGGCCCTTTCAGGAGCTGTCGGTGGTAGACATCTGCCGCCGGGCCATGGTCCACCGCACCACCTTTTACGCCCACTTCAACGACAAGCAGGAGCTGCTGCGCTACCTGCTGGAGGGCATGGAGCGGGAGTGCGCCGCTCTGTGCCTGCCCGAGGACCCGGACAGCAGCCCCCGGGCCTATCTGCTGGCCGCCGCCCAGCGGTTTTTTACCTTCTTCCAGGAGCGCCGGGCCCTGTACCGGGCCTGTCTCAACAGCGGGGCCGACGCCGACGCCCACGTGCTGGAGGACTGCGCCGCCCGAAAGCTGGAGGAGCTGCTCTCCCAGCCCCGGTTCCGGGCCGTGACCCCCAACGTGGACCCCCAGGTGGCCGCCCACTTCTACACGGGGGCCATGCTGTCCCTGATCCGCTGGTGGCTCAGCAGCGACAATCCCCCCACCCAGGAGCATCTGCTGAAAAACCTGGCCCAGTTCGTCCCCATTCCCTAAGGAGGGTCCTATGGATCAAAAAACGGAAAATCCCATGATCAAACTGGCCCGGTTCATCGTAGACAAGCGCAAGGCCTTTTACCTGGTGTTTCTGGCCGCCTTTCTCTTCTGCGCCGCCTCGGTGAACAAGGTCCAGATCAACAACGACATCACCTCCTACCTGCCCGCCCAGACGGAGACCCGCCGGGGTCTGACCATCATGGAGGAGGAATTCATCACCCTGGGCAGCGCCAACGTCATGGTGGCCAACGTCACCCTGGACACCGCCCAGGAGCTGGCCCACCGCCTGGAGGCCATCCCCGGGGTGTCCGAGGTGGCCTTTGACGACACCCAGGAGCACTACAAGGACTCCGCCGCCCTGTTCACCATCTCCTTTGACGGGGAGGAGACCGACCCTGCCACCGAGGAGGCTATGAACCAGGTCCTCGCCGCCCTGGAGGGCTACGACGTGTACCCCTCCACCCAGATCGGCCGGGACGTGTCCGAGAGCCTACAGAAGGAGATGACCGTCATCCTGGCCATCGCCGCGGTGGTCATTGTGGTGGTGCTGCTGTTCACCTCCAAGAGCTATATGGAGGTCCCCGTCTACCTCATCGTCTTTGCCACCGCCGCCGTGCTGAACATGGGCACCAACTTCATTTTCGGCACCATCTCCTTTATCACAAACTCCATCGCCGTGGTCTTGCAGCTGGCCCTGGCCATCGACTACGCCATTATTTTCTGCCACCGGTACATGGAGGAGCGGGACAACGGCCTGGACGCCCGGGAGGCGGACATCGCCGCCCTGAGCAAGGCCATTGTGGAGATCTCTTCCTCCAGTCTCACCACCATCTCGGGCCTTGTGGCCCTGATGCTCATGCAGCTGCGCATCGGCTTTGACATGGGCATCGTGCTGGCCAAGGGCATCGTGTGCAGCATGCTGTGCGTATTTTTGCTCATGCCCGGCCTGCTGATGATGTTCAGCCGCCCCATCGACCGCACCCGCCACAAGAACCTGGTGCCCAAGATCAATTTCTGGGGCAGGGAAGTGGTGCGCCTGCGGTATGTGCTGCCCCCCATTTTTCTGGTGGCCATGGTGGCCGGGGCGGTGCTGTCCAACCAGTGCGACTACGTCTTTGACGCCAACGACGCCGACTTTGACAACAAGCCCGACTGGCGCATCGCCGACGAGAAGGTGACCCAGACCTTTGGGGCCAAAAACACCATCGCCGTGCTGGTGCCCCGGGGGGACTACAAAAAGGAGCAGATGATCCTCACCCGGGTGGCCGAGCTGCCCCAGGTGACCCAGGCCACCGGCCTTGCCAACATCGAGGTGGAGGACGGGCGGATGCTCACCGACGAGCTGACCCCCCGCCAGTTCTCCGAGCTGGCCGGGGTGGACATTGAGCTGTGCCGCCTGCTCTACCAGGCCTACGGCCTGAGCGTGGAGGAGTACGGCGCCATCTTCCAGGACCCCGACGACTACGCCGTGCCCCTCATTGATGTGTTTGAGTTCCTGCTGGAGCAGAAGGACAAGGGGGTGGTGAGTCTCACCGGGGAGCAGGCGGACAAGGTGGACGACCTGCAGGAGCAGCTGGACACCGGCCTGGAGCAGCTGCGTGGCGAGCACTGGTCCCGCCTGGTCTTTGTGGCCGACACCTCCACGGAAGGGGAGGAGACCTACGCCCTGCTGGACCAGATCCGCTCCATCGCCCAGGACTACTACGGGGACGACGTGGTGCTGGTGGGCAACTCCACCAACGCCTTCGACCTGTCCAGCTCCTTCTCCGGGGACAACATGAAGATCAGCATTCTCACCGCCCTGTTTGTCATGGTCATCCTGCTGTTCACCTTTAAGTCGGCGGGCCTGCCCATTTTGCTGGTGCTCACCATCCAGGGCTCCATTTGGCTGAACTTCTCGGTGCCCGTGCTCACCGGCACCAACCTGTTTTTCCTCAGCTACCTGGTGGTCAGCTCCATCCAGATGGGCGCCACCATTGACTACGCCATCGTCATCACCAACCGCTATCTGGAGCTGAAAACCGTGATGGAGCGCAAGCAGGCGGCGGTGGAAGCGCTGAGCCAGAGCTTCCCCACCATCCTCACCTCGGGCACCATCATGGCGGTGGCGGGCTTCCTCATCGGGGGCATCTCCACCGACGCCACCATCGGCTCGGTGGGCCAGACCCTGGGCCGGGGCACCGTCACCTCCATCATCCTGGTCATGACCGTGCTGCCCCAG
Organism: uncultured Eubacteriales bacterium; assembly: GCA_900553135.1. Taxonomy (GTDB): domain Bacteria; phylum Bacillota; class Clostridia; order Oscillospirales; family Oscillospiraceae; genus Lawsonibacter. The sequence continues at coordinate 24,980 of USCO01000017.1, forward strand.
CTGCTGATGCTGGGCGACGCCCTCATCGAGCGCACCGCCATCACCCTGAACCGGGACCGCAAGCAGCGCTTCAACCAGGGCACCATGCGCCTGGACGGCCACGTCCGGGGCCACATCGCCGGCTTTGTGGACGGCGAATTCAAGGGGGTCATCCACGGCAGCGTGGACGCCCTCATCGAGAGCAAATATCAGGAGCTGGAGCTCCCCGACGACAAGGAGGACCAACCATGAAAGCACCCATTCAGCGGGCTTTGGCCCTGTGCATGGCGGCGGCGCTGGTGTTCTCCCTCGCCCCCGCCGCCGCGGCCCAGGAGCAGACCGTGACCCTGTCCAGCGCCAAGGACTTCGCCGCCTTTTCCCAGAACTGCGCCCGGGACGTGTACTCCCAGGGCCTGACGGTGGAGCTCACCGCCGACCTGGACCTTACCGGGGAGAACATTTCCCCCGTACCCATTTTCCAGGGCACCTTCCACGGCAACGGCCACACCATTTCCGGCCTGTCCTTTGACAAGAAGGGCTCCAAGGTGGGCCTGTTCCGCACCCTCACCCAAAGCGCCGTGGTAGAGGACCTGACGGTAAAGGGCGACCTGGCCCCCCAGGGCTCGGCGGGCCAGGTGGGCCTGCTGGCAGGGGAGAACTACGGCACCCTGCGCCGCTGCACCGCCGTGGGCTCCGTGGCCGCCCAGATAGACGGCGGCGGCCTGGTGGGTCTCAACGGGGAGACCGGGCTGCTGGAACAGTGTGACAACCAGGCCCAGGTCTCCTGCCCGGAAAATGCCGGCGGTATCGCCGGACAGAACCTGGGCACCATCCAAAACTGCGCCAACACCGGCGCCATTGACACCGACCCCGCCCAGGACACCCCCACCAGCGCCGGGGGCATTGCCGGACTTTCCCGGGGAAATATCCGTTCCTGCCGCAACAGCGGTCCGGTGGGCTACCAGCACCTGGGCTACAACATGGGGGGCATCGCGGGCCTGCAGTCGGGGGAGATCTCCGGCTGCACCAACTCCGGGGAGATTTACGGCCGCAAGGACGTAGGCGGCATCTCGGGGCAGATGGAGCCCAGCATCACCATCACCAGTTCTTCCTCCGCCGCCGACCGGCTCAATTCCAGCCTGTCCGCCCTGATTTCCGAGATGGGCGCCCTCACCGACCAGATGAGTGAGATGACCGGCAGGGGAGTGGAGGACGTTCAGGTCCT
>USCO01000018.1 GCA_900553135.1 uncultured Eubacteriales bacterium
CGCCGGACAGCTCGATCTTGGCCTTCTCGGCGGCCTCCTTCAGGCGCTGCATGGCAACCTTGTCGCCGGTGAGGTCGATGCCCTCGGCCTTCTTGAACTCGGCAGCCATCCAGTCCATGACGCACTTATCGAAGTCGTCGCCGCCCAGACGGTTGTTGCCGGCGGTGGCCAGAACCTCGATGACGCCGTCGTCGATATCCAGGATGGACACGTCGAAGGTGCCGCCGCCCAGGTCATACACCATGACCTTCTGAGCGGTCTCCTTATCCACACCGTAAGCCAGAGCGGCGGCGGTGGGCTCGTTGATGATACGCTTGACCTCCAGGCCGGCGATCTTGCCGGCGTCCTTGGTGGCCTGACGCTGAGCGTCGGTGAAGTAAGCGGGGACGGTGATGACGGCCTCGGAGACGGTCTGGCCCAGATAGGCCTCGGCGTCAGCCTTCAGCTTCTGAAGGATCATGGCGCTGATCTCCTGGGGGGTGTACTTCTTGCCGTCGATGTCCACCTTGTAGTCGGTGCCCATCTCACGCTTGATGGAGATAACGGTGCGGTCGGGGTTGGTGATGGCCTGGCGCTTAGCCACCTGGCCCACCATACGCTCGCCGTCCTTGGAGAAGGCCACCACGGAAGGAGTGGTGCGGTTGCCTTCGGCGTTGGGGATGACCACGGCGTCGCCGCCCTCCATGACGGCCACGCAGCTGTTCGTAGTACCTAAGTCAATACCAATGATCTTGGACATAATATGTTTCCTCCTACTATATGAAAAGATTGTTGTTTATAAAATGGATTGGGTTTTCTATTGTCACGCTTCGGCGGCTGCGCTACGCGCGGCTTCCCTTCGTCTCGGGCTGGTCTGCGGACCGCTGTGCGGTCCTCCGCTCGCCCTCGCTCCGGTCCATCCGCGCTGCTCCGCACGCCTCCACGCTTCGTGTTAGTTCGCTACTTTTACCATAGCAAACCGGATGACCTTCTCGCCCAGCTGGAAGCCGGCCTGGAACACGTCGCAGACGGTGTTCTCGCCGAAGTTCTCGTCCTCCACATGCATCACGGCGTTGTGAAGATTGGGGTCGAAGGGCTGACCCAGCGCGGGGATCTCCTTGATGCCCAGCTGCTCCAGTACGGTCTTCAGCTGGGTCATGGTCATCTCCACGCCCTTTTTGTAGGCCTCGTCGGCGGTCTCCTGCTTCAGGGCACGCTCCAGATTGTCGTACACCGGCAGGAAGGCCACGGCGGCGTCCGCCTTGGCGTCGGTCCAGATGGACTCCTTTTCCTTGGCGGTGCGGCGGCGGTAGTTATCGTACTCGGCAGCCAGGCGCAGGTATTTGTCCTCCTGCTGGGCTACCTGGTCCTTCAGGGATTCCAGTTCGCTGAGCAGGGGATCGGGGGTCTCGGTCTGCTCCCCCTGGGGCTGAGCGTCGGTCTGACCCGCCTGGGTCTCGGCCTGGGCCTCAGTCACGGGCTCCTGCTGCTCCGGGGCGGTCTGTTCCGCCTGCTTGTCTTTCTTGCTCATGAACTAATGTTCCTCCTATTCCTGCTCGTGCCCGTCGCCGGGAGGCAGTTCTCCCTTGCCGAACATGCGGGTGAGGCTGTCGGCAAAATAGGACAGGCGGGCGGTCACTTTGGCGTAATCCATTCGGGTGGGTCCTACCACTCCGATGACGCCCCGCATATTGTCTCCGATGTCGTAACTGGCCATGACCACGCTGGTGTCCTTCAGCGCCTCGCTGACGTTTTCCGGCCCGATGAGGATGTTCATGTTCTGCCCCTCCTGCAGGGAGACAGGCAGCTTGGAACCCTCTTCGTTTTCCGCCAGATAGGTCATGAGGGGCTTTGCCTTGTCCAGGCTGTGGTACTCCGGGTGCTCCAGCAGATGGGTGATGCCGGAGGTGTGGATGGTGCTGCTGCTCTGCTGCGTGAGCACCTCCATGGCGAAATGGACCACCAGGGAAATGAGCTGGAAGGCGCCGGGAGCGGAGCGGGTCTCCATGGTGTCCAGGGCGTCCTCCATCTCCTCCAGGGTCAGACCCACAAAGGAGCTGTTGAGCACGGTGGACAGCAGCTGCAGCTGGGTGTCGGACAGCTGGTCGGGCATCCGGATGAGCTTGTTTTTCACCACAGAGTTGTCCGTCATCACCACGGCGATGAAGGCGTTGTCCTCTACCATCAGCAGATCGAAGCGCTTCACCGTGACCCGCTGGCGGGGGGCCGCCATGGTGAACACGGGGTAGTCGCTGATCTGGGAGAGTACCTTGCCCGCCCGGTCGATGACCCGGTCCAGCTCCTCCATCTTCAGGTTCAGCGCTTCGTTGATGCGCTGGGTCTCCTGAAGGGTGAGCTGGTGCTCTCCCATGAGCTCGTTGACGTAGAGCCGGTAGCCTGCGGGAGAGGGGACACGCCCGGCCGAGGTGTGGGGCTGCTCCAGGTAGCCCAGCTCGGTGAGGTCGGCCATCTCGTTGCGGATGGTGGCGGTGGAGATATCCAGCCCGGCCTGCTGTGCCACGGCCTTGGAGCCCACAGGCTCAGCGGTGGCGATGTAGATCTCTACGATGGCCCGCAGAATGCGCTTTTTACGGTTGGTCAGCTCCACACGATCACCTCCTCGGAAAGTGTTTTGAAATTTAGCACTCCACATTCCTGAGTGCTAAAGATAATGTACCACCTGCCCCCAAGAATGTCAATAGGCACTTTATGAATTTATTATAAACAAAATAAGGGGAAAAAATCTTGCAGCGCCCCCGTTTCACTGCTAACAGGAAGGGGGCGGAACCGGGGAGAGAAGGGGGAAGGGAAGTACTTAATATTTTTTAAATTCCTGGGGACGGCTCTTGTCGAATAGGGGAAAATCCGATATACTGGAGCAGTATTCTGTAAATCAGACAGGAGGGAACCACTCTGGCCCAGGTTTATTCCACTCCCCCGCGGTCCCGGAACAGCCGCGCCTCCCGGGAACCTGCCCCGCGCCGCGCTCCACGCAGACAGGCGCCTCCCGTCCGCCGCCGCAGAAAATCGCCCCTGCGCCGGATCGGTTTTATCTTGTATTGTATGATCGTGCTGATTTCGGCGGTGATCGTCACCGGGTACTTTGCCTGGCCCATGCTCATCAAGGCCCCGGAGATCCCCGATACCACCCCCGCCACCCCGGTGAGCGACACCTCCCAGGAGGAACCCCTGGACCCCAACGCCCTGGTGCGCCGGGAGGGCGTGTATAACTTCCTTCTGCTGGGCAGCGATAAGGGGGGCGGCAACGCCGACACCATCATCGTGGTCAGCTACGACACCAAGGAGCAGAAGGTGGGCGTGCTGTCCGTTCCCCGGGACTCCATCGTGGACCGGGACTGGAGCCGCAATGCCAAGCTCAACGCGGCTCTGGGTCACGGCGGCCCCGAGCTGGTGGCCGAGGAGGTCACCCAGATGCTGGGCATCCCCATTGACTACTACTTCCACGTCAATCTCCAGGGCTTTGTGGCCCTGGTGGACGAGCTGGACGGGGTGGACATCAACATCCCCGTGGCCATGAACTACGACGACCCCTATCAGAACCTGCACATCCACTTTAAACCCGGCCTTCAGCACCTGGATGGCCAGGAGACCATGGAGGCGGTGCGCTACCGCCACGACAACAACACCGACGTCAACCCCCAGTACAGCGACCTGGACCGCACCAAGCTGCAGCAGGAGGTGCTGACTCAGCTGGCTCAAAAGGTGCTCTCCTGGCAGAGTATCACCAAGATCCAGTCCTTCCTGGATATTTTCAATACCTATGTGAAGACCAACATGGACATGACCCAGATGCTCTACTTCGCCCAGGAGGCCATGGGTCTGGACACCGCGGGCGGCGTGACCTCCGCCACCCTGGAGGGCCGGGGCGATGCCTATTACGCCGCCTCCTCCTGGTGCATGGAGCTGGACGAGGCCACCACGGTGGAGCGGGTGAACCAGCTGGTCAATCCCTACACCCGGGACCTGACCCTGGAGGACATGAACCTGCCCCGGGCCGACCGCTACTATTTCTCTTATTAATAAGGAAAGGACCCCGTCCCTGCAAGGGACGGGGTCCTTTTTATAAGTTCAGATATTGGGCTCCATGGGCAGCACCGCGTATTGCAGCCGGGCGGGGGAGTGGGGATACTGGCGGCAGAAGGTGGTGATGATGCGGTCCATGACCATGCAGCTGTTTTCGTAGTTGGCCTGGGGCAGCATGATGATGTACTGGGACACGCTGCACCGGGCGGCCACGTCGCCCTTGCGCAGGTTCATGCGCACCAGCTCCCGCAGGTTGTCCATGCACCGGTCCAGGCTGCGCTTGGGCAGCTCGTCCCCCTTCTCTCCCGTGACGGAGAGAAGGCCGATATGTACCGCGTCGCCGCTGCGGGCGATGGCCCGGGCCTCCGCCTGGTAGATCACGGTGAAGAAGTCGTAGTCGCACAGCAGGGCGCCCCGGGATTCTCCCTGCTCCCGCAGCTGTTCCCGCAGGGTGAGGGGGGAGATGGCCCGGTCGTTGAAGGTGCGGGTGGCCTCCCGGTAGATGGCGGTGGTCTCGGGGGAGGGCAGGATGCCGAAGGTGGAGAAGAGCAGCTGGCTCATGTTCTCGTATACGGAGGCGGCCTCCCGGTGGTCCCCGGTCTCCATCAGGTCCCGCATGAGGTGCTGGTAGATCTCCTCGTTGTAGGGCTCCAGCTCCAGGGTGGAGCGGCACACGGCGATGGCTTGGTCAAAGCGCTGCTTGCTCTCCAGCAGCTCCAGGGCTTCCTGAGCCGCCCCCACAAACAGGTTGTGGAAATAGGCGGAGATGGGGACCACCCAGGGCTCGGCGCTGAGCTTGGAGAGGAAATCTCCCTGGTACAGGTCCAGGGCCTGGAGATAGCAGGCCAGGCGCTGGTCGGAGTCCTCGGCGGCGGCGCCCCGGCGGCAGAGGGTCTCAAACTCGTCCACATCAAAGAAGAAGGGAACCTGGGGATTCCAGGCGTAGTTGCCGTCCCGGCGGATGATGAGACTGTGCCCCGCGCTCTCGTCCAACTGGTTCAGGGTGGTGCGTACCCGGTGGAACATGGTTTTCAGGGCGTTGACGGGGTTGGAACTGCGTTCTTCGTCTCCCCACAGCAGGGCGATGAGCTCCTCCTGGGAAATGGTACGCTGGCGGCAGTAGATCATGTATGCCAGCAGCAGCCAGACCTTTCGGGAACGGTTATCGCTGTCGTTGATCTTTCGATCCCCCTGGGAAATGGAGAACTCTCCCAGCATCCGAACCTGAAGGGATAACTGGTCCACGGTATACACCTCCTGAGATAAGTAGCGGCTGGAAACAGCCGTATTGCGGGATACCACTACATTATTTATAAAGATAACACACAAGCGTCGGATATGCAATGGAGTTTCCAAACAAGTTACATAAAAACATAAAAAATGAGAGAGAAGACGAAAAAAGTACTTCCCTTTTCCGGAAGAAGCTGGTATACTAAGGATACAAGAAAAAAGACTCTCTCCCGCTGGAAACAGCGGTGTACTCAGCCTGAAAGAAGGAGGAAATCCCTATGAATGAAATCTTGAAGCGTCTGCTGCCCGCCACTCTGGCCCTGGTTCTGCTGGCCGGCTGCGGCGGAAATGCCGCCGTGAGCCAGTCCACTTCCCAGTCCCAGAGCTCCAGCGCGTCCCAGTCCGGCTCTCAGGGCGACCAGTCCCTGGGCAGCGATGAGGAGGCTTTTCTGGATGAGGTGGCCCTGGGCGAGGATGTGAATCTGGAGGATGAGGCCGTGGCCATGACCGCCGCCCCCGCCGTGTCCACCATGCTCACCCCTGTGGCCTCCGGCACTCAGGTGAAGAAGAACAACAAGGCCGAGATCGACTACTCCAACACCAAGGACGGCTACGTCATGGTGCGCTTTGTGGCTGCCACCGACAAGCGCCTGAAGGTCCAGGTGAAGGGCCCCACCACCACCTATACCTACAACCTGACCCAGGGCCAGTCCTGGACCACCTTCCCCCTGTCCGACGGCAACGGCACCTACAAGGTAGTGGTCTATGAGAACACCAGCGGCACCAAGTACGCCACCGTGCTCTCCCAGGAGATGTCCGTCACCCTCACCGACGAGTTTGCCCCCTTCCTGCGTCCCAACCAGTACGTCAACTATGAGAACGCCCCCAAGACCATCGCCAAGGCTCAGGAGCTGGCGGGCGGCACCACCGATCCCCTGAAGAAGGTGGAGCTCATCTACAACTACGTGGTCAAGAACATGACCTATGACTACAAGCTGGCTTCCACCGTGCAGAGCGGCTACCTGCCCGTGCTGGATACCGTGCTGGAGAAGAAGACCGGCATCTGCTTTGACTACGCCGCTCTGATGACCGGCATGCTCCGCAGCCAGGGCGTGCCCTGCAAGCTGGTGGTGGGCTACGCCGGCACCGCCTACCACGCCTGGATCAGCGTGTGGTCTGAGGGCACCGGCTGGGTGGACGGCGCCATCTACTTCAACGGCACCAGCTGGCAGCGCATGGACCCCACCTTCGCCTCCACCGGCAAGCAGAGCGCTTCCATCATGCAGTACATCGGCGACGGCAAGAACTACACCGTCAAGTACCTCTACTAATGGGCATTGACCCTTTACGAATGGAATAAAATGTTTTAAAATGGGCTTGCGGCCATAGCCGCAAGCCCATTTTTCAAAAAATCCGGTCTTTTCCCAGACCGCGGAATGGAGTCTTTTGGATGAAAAAAGGACACAGAGAACTGACAAACCGGGAAATTTCCCAGATTTGTATGGAGCTCTCCCTGCTGGTCCACTCGGGGGTCAGCGTGGGAGGCGGCCTGGACCTGCTGGCCCAGGAGGAGAAGGAGCCCCGCCTGGCTGCGCTGCTGCGCAAGCTGGGGGAGGAGGTAGACATGGGCGCCCCCCTGGCCCAGGCCATGGAGGCCAGCGGCGTGTTCCCCTCCTACGTGGGCGGACTGGTAGAGGTGGGAGAGCGCTCGGGCCGCCTGGAGCAGGCCCTGTCCGCCCTGTCCCAGTACTACCTGCGCCGGGAACAGCTTAACCGCCAGATCCGCAGCTCTTTGACCTACCCCGCCGTGCTGCTGGTGCTGATGCTGGCGGTGATCGGGGTGCTGCTGGTGCGGGTGCTGCCCGTGTTCAACGACGTGTATACCTCCCTGGGCGGAGAGCTCACCGGCGTGGCCGGGGGGCTGCTCTCCCTGGGCCGGGGCCTCAGCGCCGCGCTGCCCGTGCTGTGCGTGATTCTGGCCATCATCGTGGTGGTGGGCCTTGCCCTGGCTGTGAGTCCCTCCTTCCGGGGACGGGTGCTGGCCTGGTGGCGGGTGCGCATGGGAGACCGGGGCATCACCAAGCGGCTGAATACTGCCCGCTTTGCCCAGGCCCTGTCCATGGGCATGATGAGCGGCCTGCCCGTAGAGGAGTCCATTGAACTGGCCGCATCCTTCCAGGCGGACATCCCTGCCGCCCACCGGCGCCACCAGGACTGTCTGGACCGCCTGGAGCGGGGCGAGAGCCTGTCCCAGGCCCTGGGCGAGAGCGGCGTGTTCCCCGCCGCCAGCTGCCGTATGCTGGCCCTGGGCGTCCAGGGCGGCGTGGGCGACACCGTCATGGAGGAGCTGGCCCAGCGCCTGTCCCAGGACGGCGAACATGCCCTGGAGAACCTGGTGGCCAAGGTGGAGCCCACCCTGGTCATCCTCACCTCCCTGATGGTGGGCGTCATTCTGCTCTCCGTCATGCTGCCCCTTATGGACATCATGGCGGCCATCGGGTGATGCCATGAGAGGCCGGAGAGTGCGCGTCCCCGCAGGACTGGGGGCGCTGCCCGCCCTGATCGCCCTGGGGCTGGGCCTGTTTCTGTTGGGCACCGCCCTGGGGAATCTGGAACAGGGCCGGGATTTACAGGGAAAAGAGCAGCTGGAGCAGTCCATCCGCCGGGCAGCGGTGGGGTGCTACGCCGCCGAGGGGGTCTATCCCCCCGACCTGACTTATTTGGAGGAGCGCTACGGCGTGCAGATCGACCGCAGCCGCTACACCGTATACTATTCCGTGTTTGCGGAAAATCTGATGCCCGATATCACGGTGCTGGAGAACGGGGGGCAGTGAGTCCATGAAGGGGAAGAAAATACAGATGGACGCCCCTGTGGTGCTGCTGGTGTTCAGCCTGTTTGCCGCCTGTGTGCTCATGGTGCTGCTCACCGGAGCGGACGCCTACCAGCGCTTAGTGGAGCGGGACCAGACCGCCTTTGACCGCCGCTCCTGCACCCAGTATCTGGCCACCAAGGTGCGCCAGGGGGACGGGCAGGGGCAGATCTGGGTGGACACCTTTGCAGAGGAGGAGGGCCCCCAGTGCCTGTACCTGGAAGAGGACGGGTACCTCACCCGAATTTATTGCTATGACGGCTGGCTGCGGGAGCTCTATGCCCAGCCCGACTCCGGCCTGGAGCCCCAGGACGGGGAGCAGGTGCTGCAGGCCCAGGACCTGGAGCTCTCTTTGGAGGACGGCCTGCTCACCTTCGCGGTGACCACGCCCCAGGGGGAGCGCATCACCCAGCAGCTGAGCCTGCGCAGCGGAGAGGGGGCGGCGGCATGAGAGGACGATCCCCTCTGGTTTTGATGGAACAGGTCATCATGCTGGCCGTCTTTGCCCTGGCGGCAGCCCTGTGCCTGCGGGTGTTCGTGCTGTCCGACCAGCTCTCCCGCCAGGGAGAGATCCGGGACCAGGCTCTGCTTCAGGCCCAGTCCGCCGCCGAGGTCTACCGCCACTGTCAGGGGCAGGGCGACCAGGCTGTGGAGCTGGCGGGGGGCAGCTGGGACGGAACCAGCTGGACCCTTTTGTGGGATGAAAGCTGGCAGCCGGTGGAGGAGCCCGACCAGGCGGAATACCGTCTTACCGTCACCCCCGAGGACAGCGGAAATGAGCTGCTGGGCCGGGCCCAGGTGACCGTGACCCAGGCGGGGGAGACCGAGCCGGTGTGCACCCTTCCCCTGGCATGGCAGGAGGTGACCGACCATGGGTGAGAACAAACGGGGCAGCGCCCCCGCGGTGGGCGGCAGCTCCCTGCTGGTGATCTTTGCCGTGCTGTGCCTGACCGTGTTCGCCCTGTTGGCCCTGTCCACCGTCCAGGCGGACCTGCGCCTGGGAGACGCCGCGGCCCAGGCCGTGGAGGGCTACTACCAGGCTGACGCCCAGGCCCAGGAGATCCTCTCCCGTCTGCGGGCGGGGGAGCGGCCCCAGGGGGTGGAGGAGGAGAACGGCGTGTTCTCCTACCAGTGCCCCATTTCCGATACCCAGACCCTCCAGGTGGAAGTAAAGCTGGAGGGGGAAACCTATACCGTGCTGCGCTGGCAGGCGGACTACACCGGGACGTGGCAGGCCGACGAGGACCTGTCCGTTTGGACGGGAGAATCGTAGAAAGGAAGATGAGTCATGGCGGAATTAATGGAATATTTGCGGCAGGCTGTGGAGACCAAAGCCTCTGACCTGTTTATCGTGGCCGGCGGTCCGGTGAGCTATAAGCTGGATGGCCGGATTCGGCCCGTGAGCCCGGAGAAGGTGTTCCCCAAGGAGACCGAGGCCCTCATTGAAGAAATTTACCGCCTGGCCGGGCGGAGCATGGAGAGCTACATCGCCCGGGGCGACGACGACTTCTCCTTCGCCGTGGCGGGGCTGGCCCGGTTCCGGGTCAACGCCTACCGGCAGCGCGGCTCTCTGGCGGCCGTGGTGCGGGTGGTGGCCTTTGAAATTCCCGACTACCGCGCCCTGTCCATCCCCGAGGCGGTGATGGACCTGGCCTCGGTGGGCCACGGCATGGTGCTGGTCACCGGTACCGCGGGCAGCGGCAAGTCCACTACCCAGGCCTGCATCATCGACCGCATCAACCGCACCCGGGAGGCCCACATCATCACCCTGGAGGACCCCATCGAGTTCCTGCACCGGGATGAGAAGAGCATCGTCAGCCAGCGGGAAATCGCCATTGACACCCAGGACTACCTGTCCGCCCTGCGGGCCTGCCTGCGTCAGGCCCCCGACGTGATTTTGCTGGGCGAGATGCGAGACCACGAGACTGTCCGCACCGCCATGACCGCCGCCGAGACGGGCCACCTGCTCATCGCCACCCTGCACACCAAGGGTGCGGTGAACACCATCGACCGCATCATCGACTCCTTCCCCAGCACCCAGCAGAGCCAGGTGCGGGTCCAGCTGTCCATGGTGCTGCACACCGTGGTGTTCCAGCAGCTGATCCCCGACCTGAAGGGAAGCCTGGTCCCCGCCTATGAGATCATGCACATGACCGGGGCCATCCGCAACATGATCCGGGACAACAAGACCTACCAGATCGACAACGCCATCGCCACCGGCGCCGCCGATGGCATGGTGTCCATGGACCAGTCCATCCTGGGGCTGTACCGGGCGGGCAAGATCTCCCAGGAGGTGGCCCTGGACTACGCCGACCATCCCGACCAGCTGCTGCGGCGGATGCGGTAAAGAAATAAGTTTGACAAATTTTGAAAGTCGAAATTCAATTTGTAACGATTCCTGTAACCTCCATGTGATATACTCCTCTCAGAATGAAACAGGGCGTGCCCTGTGAAGAATGAGGAGGCCGTGAAGATGGCGAAGAAAGTACGTATTTGGGCCGTCCCCCTGCTGGCGGGGGTGCTGGCCCTGTCCCTGGTGCGTCTTGCGGTGCTGGCGGTAGAGCTGCTGCCCGGCAGCGGAATGTTTGCCTCGGGCGCCGCCGGAGGAGAAGAAGTGCTGGGCTGGTGCGCCGCCGCCGTGATCCTGGTGATGGGGGCGGGCGCTCTGGCCGCCCTGGGCCTGCACAAGGAATCGGACCGCGCGGAGGAGGAAGCATGAAAAAACTGGGAAAGCGGGGCATTGTGATTCTGGTGCTGGCGGCGGTGCTGCTGGTCAGCGGAGGCATGGTGGTCCGGCGCCTGGTGGAGTACCGCCTGGGCGACCAGGAGTATGAAGAGGCCCAGGAGCTGGTGCAGCTGCCCGATCTGGACGCACTCCCCCAGCCCGATGAGAGCCAGGAGCCCCAGGAGGAACAGCCCGTCTATGTGGACCCCTACGCCGACGCCCTGGCGGCCATGGACTTTTCCGCCCTGCGGGAGGTAAACTCCGACGTGCTGGGCTGGATCCTCATTCCGGGGACCAACCTGTCCTACCCGCTGCTCCAGGGGGACGACAACCAGTACTACCTCAACCACACCTGGCGGAAAAGCTATAACTCGGTGGGCGCCATCTTCATGGAGTGCCGCAACAGCGCGGATTTAAGCGACTTTAACACCATCATCTATGGTCACCGCATGAACAACCGCTCCATGTTCGGCATTCTCCACCAGTACACCAGCCAGAACTATTGGAAATCTCACCCCTACATCTACATTACCGATGACAACGGCAGCCACCGCTATCAGGTCTTTGCTGCCTACGAGGTGAGCACCAGCGGCGCGGCCTATCAGATCGGCTTTTCCGGGGATGCCTCCAAGCAGGCGTTTCTGGATGCCTGCCTGGCCCAGTCGGTGATCGACACCGGGGTCACCCCCCATGTGTACGACAAGATCCTCACCCTGTCCACCTGCACCGGAGATGGCCACGCCACCCGCTGGGTGGTCCAGGCGGTGCTGCCCGGCACGCCCCCGGCCCAGACGGAGGAGCCCCAGGAGGAGCCGGTTCAGCAGCCGGAGGAGCCTCAGAAGCAGCCCGACACGTCCACGGAGACGCCCGATTCCTCCCAGACCCAGCAGCCCCCCGTGGAGGAGGACCCGCCCTCTCAGGACATCCATGAAGAGGACCTGCCCCAGGAGGACCCGCCCTCCCAGGATATCCACGAGGAGGACTTGCCCCAGGAGGATGCCCCCTCCCAGGACATCGGAGCCCGGGACCCAGAATGATAAAAAATAGCCTGAGACTGATTGTCTCAGGCTGTTTTTTATTCCCGGCCGGCGGCCTGGTAAAGCAGAGCATTACAGATGGCGGCGGCCACGTTGGAGCCTCCCTTGCGGCCCATGGCCACAATGGCGGGGACTTCCAGCCGCTGGCAGGTGTCCCACAGCAGCTGCTTGCTCTCCACCACGTTGACAAAGCCCACGGGGACGCCAATGATGAGGGCGGGGCGGAAGGTGCCCCCCTCCAGGTGCTCCACCAGGCGAAGCAGGGCGGTGGGGGCGTTGCCCACGGCGCACACCGCTCCGGGGTGCTCCTCCACCCAGCGATCCACGGCGCATACCGCCCGGGTGCAGCCTGCCGCCTTGGCGGCCTGGGCCACCTGGGGATCGGCCATGTAGCACAGGGGGGTGACCCCCAGACGGCCGCAGGCGGGGCGGTTCACCCCCGCCAAGGCCATGTTGGTGTCGGTGAGGATGGGCGCGCCTGCCTTCAGGGCGGCCACTCCGGCCTCCACGGCACCGGGGGTGAAGCGCAGGTTTTTGGCGTAGTCAAAGTCGGCGGAGGTGTGGATGGCCCGCAGCACCACCGCCGCCCGGTCAGGGGACGGAGTCAGTCCCATGTCCGCCAGCTCGGCGGCGATGATGCGCATGCTCTCCCCCTCGATGCCCATGGGGGTGTGAAATTCCGGCGTCATGGTGTCTCCTTTCCGCCCCCGGTGATAATCCACACCGGGTTCTGGCCCATCATCAGATGCAGCGCCCCCGCCTTGCGGCTGCGGGCGGCGGTGATCTGGGTGACCTGGGGGGTGAGCCCCAGTTCCTTCATAGCGGTGATGGCCGCAGCCAGGGTTTCGGGGGCGATGGCGGTGACGCACAGGCGGGCGGCGGGATTTTTGGCAATGGCGCACTGGAGAATGACCTCCAGCTCACCCCCGGAGCCCCCTACAAACACCCCGTCGGGGGCGGGCAGCTCCTGGAGAGCCAGGGGGGCCGTCCCCTGGACCAGGCGCAGATTATAGGCGCCGAAGCGCTCCCGGTTGGCCCGGATGAGCTGGCAGCCCTCGGCCCCACGCTCCACGGCCCAAACCTGGCCGCCGGGACACAGCAGAGCCAGCTCCACCGCCACCGAGCCCGTTCCGGCCCCCACGTCCCAGTAGACGCCCCGGGGGGCAGGGGCCAGCTTGGCCAGGGCGGCGGCGCGCACCTCCTGCTTGGTCATGGGCACCTCGCCCCGCAGAAATACCTCGTCCTCCAGACCGGGGGCGCGGAGAGGACGGGGCGGGCGGTAGCCCTCCACCAGCAGCACGGTGAGGGGGGAGCGCTCCTCCCCCGCCAGCTGGGAGACGGTGAATTCCTCCACATGCTCCTCCGGATAGCCCAGGGACTCGCCCACCGTGGCCTTCAAATGGCCCAGGCCCGCCTTGGCCAGCAGAGCGCACAGGGCCCCGGCCCCCGCCTTGCCGCTGGTGAGGAAACAGACCGGCCTTCCCTGGGCCTCCAGCACCGCGCCCACCGGGTCTACGGGGGCGGCGTGGGCGGACACCAGGGACCAGTCCTGCCAGCTGCGGCCCAGCAGGGCGGCCAGATACTGTGGAGAGGACACCCCGGGGATGAGCCGCCAGGTGAAGCCCGCCTCTTTCAGCAAGGGGAGCAGGGGAGCGGCCCCGGAGTGGAAACCGGTGTCCCCGCTGAACAGCACGCAAGGGGTGCGGAAGGCGTGGCGGCGGAGATGTTCCACCATTTCACCCGGGCGTGTGGAGGGAAACCGGTGAACCTCCCTGGGCAGAGGACACTCCTCCAGCAGACGGCGGGAGCCGATGAGGCAGTCCGCCCCCTTCAAAGCCTGCTGGGCTTGCAGGGTCAGGCATCCGGGGCCGGGCCCCATGCCAATAAGTACAACTTCCATAACAATCCCCCATTCTACCGACAACGCGGCACGATGCAGAAAATATTCCCCAAACGGGGTTTCCTTTGTGGAAAACTTTACGGGTGAAGGAGCCAGGAGAGGACCTCCTCCAGGCTGCCCCCTTCCTCCCCGGGACGGCGGACCACCACCAGCTGGGCCCCCGCCTCCTGGGCGGCCTGGGCCTTCTCCTCAAAGCCCCCCGCCCGGCCTCCGTCCTTGGTGACCAGGTAGTGGATGTGGTGCTGGGCCATGAGAGCCAGGTTCAGCTCCAGGGAAAAGGGCCCGTGCAGGGCGATGATGTTCCGGGTGGGGATGCCCGCCTGGCGGCAGGCGCGGATGCTCTCCTCCACGGGGAGCACCCGGGGAAAGAGCCGCTGGGGGTCCAGCGTGGAGAAAGCGGAGACCTCCTTGGCCCCGGTGGTGAGCAGGATGTTCCCCTCGGTTTCAGCCAGCAGAGCGGCGGCCTGGGCGCAGCTATCCGCCCAGAGACAGGGGAAGGCGTTGCTCTCCTTTCGCAGCAGCCGCCGCAGCGGGACTCCGGCCCGGCGGCAGGCGGCGGCGATGTTGGCCGAGACCTCCCGGGCGTAGGGGTGGGTGGCGTCCACGCACCGGTCCACCCCGGAGAGCAGGTCGGCCATTTCTTCCTCATTCCGCCGCCCCACCAGTACCGTGATGCCGGGCAGCTCCCCCAGCTCCTCCGCCCCCAGGGGGGTGGCCACGCTGACAGCGGTGGGGACGCCCCGGCGGGAGAGCTCCTGGGCCAGCTGGCGGCCCTCGGTGGTGCCGCCGAAGATGAGAATGCTCATTTCTTTCCCTCGTAGCCCCGGGGGGTGGCCAGACGGTCCCCCAGCCGGCGGGTGGAGGAGGAGCCGATGAACACGGTGGTGAACATGTCCACCTCTTCGTGCTCCAGTTCGGCCAGGGTAAGCAGCTTATACTCCTGCCCCTCCCGGCCGATGTTGCGCACCCAGCCGCAGGGGGTCTCGGGAGAGCGGTGGTTCAGAAGGATGCGGCAGGCCCGGGCCAGATGGTCCCGGCGCTTTTTGCTCATGGGGTTGTAGAGACACACCACAAAGTCCCCCGCCCCGGCGCAGTCCAAGCGCTTTTCAATGACGGGCCAGGGAGTGAGCAGGTCGGACAGGGAGAGCACCACAAAGTCGTGCATCAGGGGAGCCCCCAGCACGGCGGCCCCCGCCAGGGCGGCGGTGACCCCGGGAACGACCTGGATGTCCACCTGGGGATAGTGCTGGCTCAGCTCCAGAATGGGCCCCGCCATGCCGTACACCCCCGGATCGCCGCTGCAGATCATGGCGGTGGTCTTTCCGCTGTCGGCGGATTCCAGAGCCAGGCGGCAGCGCTCCAGCTCCCGGGTCATGGGGGTGGAAATCACCTCCCGGCCCTCCAGCAGGTCCCCGGCCAGGTCCAGATAGGTGGTGTAGCCGCACAGCACTTGGCTCTCCTCCAGGGCCTGGCGGGCCTGGGGAGTCATGGTGTCGCCCCCTCCGGGGCCCAGGCCCACAATATATAACCGCTTCACAGGCAGTTCCTCCAATCAAAATGCAGTGGTTCCGCAGCCAGGGCTGCGGTGACGCCCTCCCGGGCGGTTTTGGCCCGGATGAGCAGGCCGCCCCCGGCCAGGGCCGCCCGTTGGCACACGTTGTCCACCCCGGTGACCTGTTGGACAAAGGGGGAGGGGGGAAAATCCCCCGGGACGGCGGCCAGTTCTTGGGCGGTGTACACCGTAAGGGGCAGTTCCAGTTCCCGGCAGAAGGCCAGCAGCCCCGGCTCGTCCTGCTTCAGGTCAATGGAGCACACCGCCGAAACCTGGGAGAAGTCCAGACCCGCGTCCGCCAGCAGTTTTTCAGTCAGAGCACGGATGGCCTCGGGGGATGTCCCCCGGCGGCAGCCCACCCCCAGGCGGACAAAGGGCCGGGCGGGGCGCAGCCACAGGGCGTTCGGGCGGGGCGGGGCCCAGTCCAGCACCAGGTGGGCCTCCTCCTGGGGAGCGGGATAGAGCTCCTGGGGCATGGTCCCCTCCACCGGCCACCGGGACCAGAAGCCCCGGCGCTCCCCCGCCAGCAGGGCGGAGGAAAAGGGGGCGATGCGGGAAAAATCCCCCACGGTGAGCCCCTGCCGCCGGGCCCACTGGTCGGCGGCGAAGATGCCGTTGACGTCGGTGCCGGTGGTGATGACCGCGGTGGCCCCCAGCAGGGCGGCCACCTGCCGGGCCAGGTCGTTGGCGCCCCCCATGTGGCCGGAGAGAATGGGGATGACAAATTGTCCCCCCTCGTCCAGCACCAGCACCGCCGGGTCCACGCTCTTGTGGCGCAAATAGGGGGCAATGGCCCGTACAGCGATGGCCGCCGCGCCCACGAAAATCAGAGCATCTTTCTGGGCAAAGGCCTCCTGGGTCCACTGGGCCAGGGGTTCCCCTGCCCGCAGGGATACGGAGTGGCCCGCCCCCTCCAGGGCCTGAGTCAACCGTTGAGCCAGGTCCCGGCCCCGGGGGGTGAAGGCGGTGAGGGCCGCGTTCATGTCGGGTCCCCCAGAGAGCCGTCCCCCTGGCGAAACTCCGTGGTAAAGCCGGGGTGGTAGAGGAGGCTGCGCTGATACTCCCGGGAGAGGAAGTCTCCCACCAGCACCAGGGCGGTTTTGGAGATGTTGTGCGCCCGGCCCGCCTGGGCCAGGGTGGACACGGTGCAGCGCACCACCTTCTCCTCGGGCCAGGTGGCCTTGTACACCAGGGCGGCGGGGGTGTCGGGGGTGTAGGCCCCCTTCAGCAGTTCCTGGGACAGCCCCTCCAGCATGCCCGCGGAGAGGAAGATCACCATGGTGCTGCCGTGGGCGGCCAGGGCGGCGATGGACTCCCGCTCCGGCACCGGGGTGCGCCCGGCCATGCGGGTGATGATGACCGTCTGGCTCACCCCGGGCAGGGTGTACTCCGCCCCCGCGGCGGCGGCCGCCCCGCAGAAGGAGGACACACCCGGGGTTACGTCCCAGGGGATACCACGCTCATCCAGAGCGTCCATCTGCTCCTGAATGGCTCCGTAGAGACAGGGGTCCCCGGTGTGCAGGCGCACCACGTCCTCCCCCCGGCGGTGGGCCTCCTCCATAACGGCGAGGACCTCCTCCAGGGTCATGTGGGCACTGTTATAGACCGCCGCCCCCTCCCGGGTGAGGGCCAGCAGGGCGGGATTGACCAGGCTGCCCGCGTAGATGACGCAGGGGGCCTGCTCCAGCAGGCGGGCTCCCCGCAGGGTGATGAGGTCGGGGCCGCCGGGGCCCGCGCCCACAAAATGGACCATGGAAATCCCTCCTTACGGTATAATCAAAGTGGTAAAATACCCGGTGGAATCGGGCTTGCCCGCCAAAGTGGGGTAGACCTGCTCTCCAGGCAGGCCGCAGTTGACCACCATGGCGCCCTCCTCCAGCAGGTCCCGCTCCTCCAGCTCCTCCAGCAGACGGCGGTGATTTTTCCCCGCCTTCATCAGCACCTTGGTGCCGGGCAGATCCAGGGTCTCCCCCGGGCCCTCACCGCCCCCGGGGAGGATGTGCAGGGGGCTGTTCATGGTGGTGAGGCTGCGCCCCAGCCGGGCGGCCACGGCGCAGAAGCTGGGTACTCCGGGGATCATCTCACAGGGGATGCCCCGCTGGGTGAGGATGTCCATGAGGTAGCAGTAGGTGGAGAAGATGGCCACGTCCCCCAGCACGGCCATGGCCACGTCCCGGCCCGCCCGCAGGTGCTCCTCCAGAGCGGCGGCGGCCTCCAGATGGGCCTGGTGCTGCTTTTCCCGGTCCCGGGACATGGTGAAGGGGAGGGGGAGAAGGGTCTTGCCCTCCAAATCCACCGCCTGGCGGGCGATACCCAGGGCGGTCATTTCCCCGGCGGCCGTCTGGGGGGCGGCCAGCACGGGGCACTGGGTCAGCACCCGCACCGCCTTCAGGGTGAGCAGCTCCGGGTCGCCGGGGCCCACGCCCACGCCGTAAAAGGTCCCTACTTTGGTCTGTTCCATGAATGTATAAGCTCCTTTGCTCCCGGGGTCTGGCCCAGGGGTCCGAATTGATTGCTGAAAAGTACCGCTCCCACCTGGACGCCCTCTCCCGCCCGGCGGTCCAGGTGGTCCTGGATGGCGGAGAGAAGGGAGGACAAGACCGCCTCCTCCAGCCCGGCGTCTTTGACCAGAGCCAGGCAGGCGTCGGTGGTGGCGCTGTCCATCAGGTCCCGCAGCAGGGCGGGGGAGCCCCCTGCCAGGGCGGCGTGGGCGCAGAAGATCTCCCGGCGGCAGTCCGCAAAGCGGGAGTGGGTGTTCATCACGCCTCCGGCCACCTTCACCAGCTTGCCCAGGTGGCCCACCAGGAGGATTTGGGAAAACCCTTCCAGCCGGGCGTTGTCCAGGGCCTCGCCGATGAAGTTGGAGCAGCGGACCACGGGGACCGACGCCGGGGCCAGGGGGTGGGTTTTGAGAAAATCCAGGCCGTAGTTGCCCGGGGTGAGGATCAGGCGGCCCCCGCTGTCCGGGGCCTTCTGCCGCAGCTCCAGCACCATGGTGTCCACCAGGGCCTGGAGACTCATGGGCTCCACGATGCCTGAGGTGCCCAGAATGGAGATGCCTCCCTCCACCCCCAGATGGGGGTTGAAGGTTTTCTTGGCTGCCTCCTCTCCGCCGGGCACCGAGATGGTCACAGCAAGACCGCCGGAGAAGTCCAGCGCCCGGGTGGCGTCCTCCACTGCCCGGCAGATCATCTCCCGGGGCACGTGGTTGATGGCCCACTCTCCCACAGGCTGGTCCAGGCCGGGGCGGGTGACCCGCCCCACCCCCGGGCCGCCGGAGAGGGTGATGCCCGGGGTTTCACAGAGGGACACCTGGGCCGCAATGGGCAGGCCGTGGGTGACGTCTATGTCATCCCCGCCGTCTTTGGTCACGGTGCAGCTGGCCCAGCCCGGGCCGCAGCGGGGATTTTCCACGGAAACCTCCACCCGCCAGCCCTTGGGGGTGACCAGAGCGGCCGTCTCCGGGGCGTGGCCGGTGAGGAGCAGCCGGGCGGCGGCTCCGGCGGCCAGGGCGGCGCAGGTGCCGGTGGTGTAGCCGCAGCGCAGCCGTTTGCCCCCGGACTGGATGTAGCGCTCCAGTGCCATGTTATCCCTCCATCAAATCCTGTACCCGCCGGACATACAGCCCCTGGACCTGGGGCAGGCGGCCCAGGCCGTCCAGGGACAGCTCCACCTGGTAGCCCGCCTGGGTGAGGCGGCTGCGCCAGCTGTCCGCTCCCTCTCCGGCAATGTCCTCCTTGGCGTGGGTGCCCGCGGTGAGGAGGAGGGGGGCCAGCAGAACCTCCCTTGCGTCCAGCTGCTCCAGGCGGGAGAGGACCTCCTCCTGGCCAGGCCAGCCCTCCACGGTGCCGATGAGCACATCTTCCCGGCCCATGAGGTCCAGCACCCCCTGAAGGGCGGGGTAGACCAGGTTGCCCGGGTGGGCGGTGCCGTGGCCCACCAGCACCACGGCCCGGCCGGGGCGCCGCTCAAAGCGCTGGGTCAGGATGTCCCCCAGCTCCCGCACGCCCCAGGTGTCCCCCAGCAGGGGGAGGGCCAGGCGCAGGGCGGCAAAGCGGGGGCGGAAGGCCGCGGCCGTCTCACAGATGGCGTCGTACTCGTAGCCGGGGAGCAGATGACTGGGCAGGAGAAAGAGCTCCTCCACCCCCGCCTGGGCGGCCTGCTCCAGGGCCTGGTCCAGGCTGAGAAGGGTCTCGCCCCGGTGAGCCAGAATGCGGCGGATGGTGGGGCTGGTGTAGGCGGTGAGCTGCTGCAGATGGGGGAAGGCGGCGGTGAGGGCGGCCTCCACGCCCTCCAGGTCCAGGGCGCGGCTCTCCGGGGCGGCGGTGCCGAAGTGGACGGTCAACAAAGCGCGATGCATAAACTCCTCCTTGGGGGCGAAAAAGCGCCCCTCCTCCTGACTGGAAGAGGGGCGCGGAGAAGCCGCGCCGGAGGGAGAGACGCTCCCGCCGGCCTGATCGGCGTATCTCGCTTCCGCCGTTTGGTCCGTCCGGGGAAGCGGCCCTGCCCCTGTTCCAGGCAGTGCTGCCGGCCGGGCAGGTCTTCCGGCTCAGGTTCTCCGGTCCGCTCTCCTTCCCGCAAAACGCAGTGGCACAAAGCAGACCTCCCCTTCACGGCGGCGGTCCCGCGCGGGAGTTGCACCCGCTTCCCTATTCTCCCGGGGTTTCTTCCCAGGCACCTGGCGGCAGTTTTGTTTGATATATGAACCATATTGTACCCAACGGCGGGGGAAATGTCAACGAAAAGGCCCGGCGCGGTATCCGCGCCGGGCCGGGGAAAACTTGGGGTTACTTGGGCTGGGTCTCCCGCTGGAATTTTGCCAGATAGGCGTCCTGGAGCATCTTCAGCCGCTGGGGGTCCTTGCCGCCCACGGGGATGCCGTCGATGGACTCCGCCTTCATGCACAGGGCGCTGGAGCTGGTGACGATGACCTCGTCGGCGTTCATGAGCTCCACCATGGAGAAGGGCTTCTCCAGCACGGTGATGCCGTGCTCCTTGGCCAGGGCCAGCAGGTGCTTGCGGGTGATGCCGGGGAGGATGAGCTCGTCGGTGGGCGCGGTCTGGAGCACGCCGTCCTTCAGGATGGAGATGTTGCTGTGAGCGCACTCGGTGACCCGGCTGCCCCGGTGGAGGACGGCCTCGTCACAGCCCCGCTCCACGGCCCGCTGGTTGGCCAGCACGCTGGGGATGAGGTTCAGGGTCTTGATGTTGCACAGCTTGAAGCGGATGTCCTCCATGGAAATGAGCTTGTAGGACTTGTCCATGGACTTCATGGTGTGGGGCTTCACATAGATGAGCAGGGTGGGCTCGGTGTCGGCAGGGAAGGGATGGTTGCGCATGGCCACGCCCCGGGAGATCTGCCAGTACAGGAAGTGGATGGGGGAGTCCTCCGCCGCGTCGATGACCTTCTGCAGCTCGGCCTTCACCTGGTCCCGCTCCATTTTAAAGGGGATCTCCAGCAGGCGCAGGCTGTTGTACATCCGGTCCAGGTGGTCATCCAGGGCAAAGGGCACCCGGTTGGCCACACAGGTGGCCTCGTAAATGCCGTCGCCAAAGTAGAGGGCGCGGTCGCCCATGGGGACGGTCATCTCCTCCAGGGGGCCCATCACGCCGTTATAATATCCTACATTTTTCCACATGGTTCCTCGTTCCTTTCTCGTGTCTCGGCCTGCGGGATTTCCCGCTCCCGGGTGGAGCGGGCGTTCTCTCCGGTCTTTCTGTCTATAAGATACCAGAGGGGGTTTGGAAAGTAAAGGAGATTTTATTCCCCCTTGTGGTCCTCCGGGACGGCGCCCGCCTTGTAGGCCGCCAGCAGGTCCTGCAGGGCGTCGGCCTCAGCCTGGAGCTTGCGGCCGATGTCGGTCTGCGCGATCTTGATGCGGGCGTCCATGCGCTCAAAGACCTGGGAGTTGTTGACGATGTCCTCGTTGTCCTCAATGGCGGTTTTCTGGCCGCAGAAGGGTTCGTGGGAGACGATGCGCAGCACCCAGGAGTTGTAGATCAGGGTGTAGCCCGCGATGCCGGTGGTGCCCTGATAGGCCTTGCAGAAGCCGCCGTCGATGACGATAAGCTTGCCGCCGCCCTTCAGGGGGCTCTCACCCTTCTTGGATTTTACGGGGATGTGGCCGTTGATGATGTGGCAGTGGGGGCCCTCCAGGCCGAACTCCTTTAACAGGAAGTCGCACATGGCGGGGTCCTGGTAGTGGGTGTAGTAGGGGTTCTTGGGCTCGGTCCAGGCGCTCTCGTCCTTGATGAGGCGGCGCTCGAAGGTGGTCATGCGGTCCCGGCCAAAGATGGGGCTGTTGCGCCCGGCCCACAAGAACCACAGGAAGTCCATGCCCAGCTGCCGCTCGGGGGTGCCCAGCTTGTGGTAGTAGGCCTGGCGGGCGGCGGTGTCGGCGTAGTCCAGAAATTCCCGGCCCTTGCGCTCCTTGCCCCCAATGGAGAAGGAGAGCAGCTGCCCGTCCGCCGTCATGGGGATGCAGCCGTGGAAGAGGAGGTTTCCATTGAATACCTTATAAAGGCTGCCCTTGGAGTAGAGGAAGCGGATGTGCTTTTGCAGCTTTTCGCTGCGCAGGAAGGAGGCGGTGAGCTGGTTGATGACCGCGTCCTCTTCGGGGGTGAGGGCGTAGGGGGCGGCCCGGTCCACGGTGGGGAAGTCCACGTCCTCCAGAGGATAGGTGGTGTCGCCGATGGTGATGCATTTGTTCTCGTAGTCGATCTTGTCCAGCAGCAGCCGGTCGCTCATGCCGTACTCGGGGTGGCGCAGCAGCTTCTGGCCCTCCAGCTTGAAGAGGATAATGGTGATGGCCTTGTGCATCCGGGCGGAGAGGAGCTTATCCTTCTCACTGTACTGGTCGGCGTCGGGGCCGGTGAGCTTGACGGCAAAGCGGTGGACGTCGCAGTCCTTGTAAACCTCGTTGGCAAAGACGGACAGGGGGCGCAGGGAGATGCCGTAGCCCGTCTCGATGACTTCCAGGTTATTATAGTGGATGGAGTTGGCCAGCACGGTGGCCACCAGAGTGCGGGAGCCGGAAGCGGCGCCCATCCACAGAATGTCGTGGTTGCCCCACTGGATGTCCACGCTGTGGTAGTCCAGCAGGGAGTCCATGATGATGTCCGCCCGGGGGCCGCGGTCGAAGATGTCGCCCACAATGTGCATGTGGTCCACGGCCATGCGCTTGATGACCCCGGAGACGGCCTCAATAAACCCGTCGGCCTGCTCCAGGTCGATGATGGTGGAGATGATATTTTCGTAGTAGTCCCGCTTGTCCGCCTCAGCGTAGTTGGTGTGGATGAGTTCGTCGATGATGTAGGCGTAGTCCTTGGGCAGGGCTTTGCGCACCTTGGAGCGGGTATACTTGGAGGTGACAAAGCGGCACACCTCGATGAGCCGGTGCAGGGTGATGCGGTACCACTCGTTCATGTCGGGGATCTGCTGGCGCAGCAGCTCCAGCTTCTCCTCGGGGTAGTAGATGAGGGTGGCCAGCTCGTCCCGCTCTGTTTTGGAGATGGTGGAGGCGAACAGGTCGTCGATCTTCTCCCGGATGACGCCGGAACAGGAGTTGAGGATGTGGATAAAGGCCTCATACTCCCCGTGGACGTCGGAGATAAAGTGCTCGGTGCCCTTGGGCAGGTTCAAAATGGCCTGAAGGTTGATGATCTCGCTGCTGGCGGCCTGGACCGTGGGGTACTGCTGGGCCAGCAATTTCAGATAACGCAGCTCTTCCTGAGAAAAAGTCTTTTTCCGCTTCATTCCATTGCCTCCTTCAAATGCCGGAAATACTCCGTTTCTCCATTATTTCATATTTACTTCCGGCTTGCAAGGGAAGCGGATAGCTTTAACAAAAAATTAAGATGATATTTTACACGCTAAGCGGCAAAAAAGGAAAAACACAGGAGCGGCAAGCACAACCCCTTTTCAGGCAGGGTAGATTGTGCTATAATGAACTAAATTTTTTCTAGGAGTGAGTTTCTTGGCACAGACCCGCGACGAAGAACGCCTGGCCAAGGCCCCCATCGGCCCGCTGATGCTGAAATTGGCGGTACCCGCTGTGGCGGCCCAGGTCATCAACATGCTGTATAACATTGTGGACCGCATCTATATCGGCCACATCCCCCAGGTAGGCGACATCGCCCTCACCGGAGTGGGGGTGACCTTCCCCATCATCATGCTCATCTCCGCCTTTGCCGCCTTCGCCGGACAGGGCGGCGCCCCGCTGGCCTCCATCCGCCTGGGTGCGGGGGACCGGGAGGGCGCGGAGGAGATTTTGGGCAACTCCACCACCATGCTGCTGATTGCGGCGGTGGTGCTCACCGCGGGCTTCAGCATCTTTAAGGAGCCCATCCTCTACGCCTTTGGAGCCTCGGAAAACACCATCGGCTACGCCATGGACTACATCGGCATCTACCTGGTGGGTACTGTTTTCGTCCAGCTGGCCCTGGGACTCAACACCTTCATCAGCGCCCAGGGAAAGGCCCTGGTGGCCATGCTCAGCGTGCTCATCGGCGCCATTTTGAACATCTGCCTGGACCCGGTGTTTATCTTTGTCCTGCATATGGGGGTCAAGGGCGCGGCCCTGGCCACCATCCTCTCCCAGGCGGTGAGCGCGGCCTGGGTGGTGGGCTTCCTGCTGTCCCGGCGCAGCGGCCTGCGCATCCGCAGAAAGAATATGGCCCTGAAGGGCAAGGTGGTGGGCCGGGTGGCCGGCCTGGGCGTGGCCCCCTTTATCATGCAGTCCACCGAGAGCCTGGTCACCGTGGTGCTGAACACCGGCATGCAGACCTACGGCGGCGACCTGTATGTGGGCACCATCACCATCATGCAGTCCATCATGCAGATGATCGTTCTGCCCACCCAGGGTATCACCCAGGGCACCCAGCCCATTATGAGCTACAACTACGGGGCGGGCAACTACCTGCGGGTGCGTCAGACCTTCAAGCGCCTGCTCACCGTTACCCTCACCGTCACCTGCACCGCCTTTGTGGTGGTGGCCTTCTTCCCCGGCATGCTGGCCCGCATCTTCACCCCCCAGCCCGAGCTCATCGCCCTGGTCAGCCGGGTCATGCCCATCTTCTTTGGCGGCATGTGGGCCTTCGGCGCCCAGCTGGCCTGCCAGACCACCTTTATGGCCCTGGGCCAGGCCCGCACCAGCCTGTTTCTGGCCCTGCTGCGAAAGGTGATTTTGCTGGTGCCTCTGGCCATCATCCTGCCCCGGCTGACGGGCAGCGTCATGGGCATCTA
>USCO01000019.1 GCA_900553135.1 uncultured Eubacteriales bacterium
CCGCCCTCGGCGTTGATCTCGTCCACGGCGATCTGAGCGCCGCGCTGGGCAGCCAGACCGTAGATGGAAGCGCCGCCGGTCAGAGGGCCGGTGCCGCCCAGCTTAAAGGCGGTGTTGCCGGAGGTGTCGCCGCCCTTGTCCCCGCCGCCACCGCAGGCAGCCAGGGAAAGGGTCATGGCAGCAGCCATGGTGAAGGCAAAAAACTTCTTCATATAAATCCTCTCCTTACTTTTATATGGTACTATGCCAAAGGGATAAAAATATTAAAAAGCGGCTTCGTTCCGGGGAACGCAGCCGCTTTCTAACCATGAATCATGGAACACGGTGGTTCGTTTGGAACGCTTTTTTCCAGTTGCCCAGGACCAGGAGGAGCAGCAGGCCCGCCAGAATAATTCGCGCGGCCAGCAGGGTAATCCCCCCCAGGAGAATAACAAAAATGGACACCATAACCATGGTGTCCACAACCAGAATATCCCCAAAAGAGCGCGCAAAGCAGCCCGCCCCAGCCTGGGCGCAGGCACGATCATTCTGCATCGAATTCTCTGCCATCCAGCGCATGATTCGGACTCCTTTCTGCACAAATCTTAAGGGGAACTGAATTTTGTTTTATTTTATGACAGGGGGTTGCCTTCGTCAATGGTGCTTTCCCACAGAATCCCAGTCTGTGTATCCGCTCTACCCTGTCGGTTATGCACAATTTCCGGTGGGTAACGCCCCTCCTGGGCCCCTGTTTTACCCAGGAAGGGCGGCCTTATCCCAACCAGCTTGTCCCCAAGGGACCGCTTTTATACCGAGGCCTCCAGCTCGCTGGCCTGAGCGGAGTAACCCCGGCTCAGCTCCTCCAGGGCGCTCTCCTGCTCTCCCAGCAGGCGGGTGACCTCCTCCAGGCAGCGTCCCGCCTTGTCCAGCTCATCAGCCGCGTGGGACACCGTGGCCTCCACCTGACTGCGCAGGCCGCCGTAGTCCCGCTCCACCCGGCGCAGCCACTCCTCCGCCTGGCGGCGGACCTGGTCGGCCTGGCGGCGGGCCTCGTTCTGCACGGCCTGAGCCCGGCAGTGGGCCTCCAGCTCCACACCGGCGGTGCGGTCCTTCACCGCGGCATAGGCGGCGGCGTCAGGCTCCAGCGCCTCCACCCGGCCCCGCAGCTGGTCCCGCTCCTGGATCAGCTGATCCAGCTGCTCCTGCTGGGCCACCTCCTGGTCCTGGGTGGTCTCCACGGCGCTGTGCAGCTGCTCCAGCTCCTGGCTCATGGCCTCCCGGTCCCGGTTGAGGATGCCGATGCGCTCCTCCAGCTCGGCGGCCCGCTTCTCCGCGGCCTCGGCCCGCTCCATGGCCTGCTGAAGCTGCTGCTGCAGCTGCTGCTGGCGCTGGGCGTTGTCCGCGGCGGTCTTTTCCAAATAATCCAGCACATCCTGCCGGTTAAATCCGCCAAAGGCGGCGTTTCTGAAGGGATGCTCCATTGGGTTACCTCGTCTCTCTTCCCCATAGGGGTAAAATGTCAAGTTCCGTGCTATTCTACCACAGGTTTTGGAGAATTACAATTCTTTCTGACAAATTGCCCCACCCTTTTCATTGACGGGCACAGCCCAGAATGATATACTATATTAGTTTTTAATTTGTATGAGAGGAGTACCTTTATGTGGGTTTCCGACCATTGGAAGGATTATGAATTGATCGACTGCGGCCGGGGCGAAAAGCTGGAGCGCTGGGGCGACCAGCTGCTGGTCCGGCCCGATCCCCAGGCCATTTGGAATACCCCCCGTTCCCATCCCGGCTGGAAGAAAAACGCGGGGCGCTATGCCCGTTCCTCCTCCGGAGGCGGACAGTGGCAGAATAAGTCCATGCCCCAGCGCTGGACGGTGTCCTACCGGGATCTTACCTTTAATATCAAGCCCATGAACTTCAAGCACACGGGCCTGTTCCCCGAGCAGGCCGCCAACTGGGACTGGGCCCGGGAGCAGATCCAGAACGCCGGGCGGCCCATCAGCGTACTGAACCTCTTTGCCTACACCGGCGGCGCGTCGGTGGCCTGTGCTGCCGCGGGAGCCAAGGTGTGCCACGTGGACGCGGCCAAGGGCATGGTCCAGTGGGCCCGGGAGAACGCCAAGTCCTCCGGCCTGGAGGACGCCCCCATCCGCTGGATTGTGGATGACTGCGGCAAGTTCGTGGAGCGTGAGATCCGCCGGGGCCGGAAGTATGACGCCATCATCATGGACCCCCCCTCCTACGGGCGCGGTCCCACCGGCGAGGTGTGGAAGCTGGAGGAAAACCTCTACCCCTTCGTGGAGCTGGTCAGCGGGGTGCTCTCCGACGAGCCCCTGTTCCTGATCCTCAACTCCTACACCACCGGCCTTGCCCCCAGCGTGGTCACCTACATCCTGGAGACCCTGATCTCCAAAAAGTTCGGCGGGCACACCGTCAGCGACGAGCTGGGCCTCCCCGTCACCCAGACGGGCCTGGTGCTGCCCTGCGGCGCCACCGGCCGCTGGAGCCGCAACCCCTGAGGGGCGGCGAAATTAAATTCCTAACTCCTAATTTCTAATTCAACGCTTGGGGTGTTGTTATGCAAGAATCCATCATTCAGGCCCAGGGGGTGCGTTTTTCCTACGTCACCGCCGAGGGTGTCGCCCCCACCGTGCTGGACGGCGTGGACCTCAACATTGAAGAGGGCTCCTTCGTGGCCATTCTGGGCCACAACGGCAGCGGCAAGTCCACCCTGGCCAAGCACATGAACGCCATCCTCCTGCCCACCGGGGGCAAGGTATACGTCAGCGGCATGGACACCGCCGATGATTCCCTGCTTTTGAACATCCGCAAGGCGGTGGGCATGGTCTTCCAGAACCCCGACAACCAGATCGTGGCCAACGTGGTGGAGGAGGACGTGGCCTTCGCCCCGGAAAACCTGGGGGTCCCCCCCGAGGAGATCCGCCGCCGGGTGGACGACGCTCTGAAGGCCGTGGGCATGTACGAATTCCGGGAGCACGCCCCCCATCTGCTCTCCGGCGGCCAGAAGCAGCGCATCGCCATCGCCGGCGTCATCGCCATGGAACCCCGGTGCATCGTGCTGGACGAGCCCACCGCCATGCTGGACCCCATCGGCCGCCGGGACGTGCTGCGCACCATTAAAAAGCTCAACCGGGAGCGCGGGGTCACTGTTGTCCTCATCACCCACCACATGGACGAGGCCGCCCAGGCCGACCGCCTGGTGGTCATGACCAAGGGCAAGGTGGTCGCCGACGGCGCCCCCAAGGAGGTCTTCCAGGACGTGGAAGGACTCAAGCGGGTGGGGCTCACCGTACCCGAGACCACTCAGCTTCTGTGGGAGCTGCGCCAGGAAGGACTGGACGTCCCTCTGGACGCTCTCAGCGACGAGGAGTGCGCCCAGGCCCTCTATGATCTGCTGAAAGCCTGACAGACCTACAACCGGGCGTGACCGCAAGGCATGCACCACTCTGCCATAAGGATGGTATCCAATGGAAGCGATTATTGAAACCAAACATCTCACCCACACCTACTCGGCGGGCACCCCCTTCGAGCGCTCCGCCCTGGTGGATGTGGACTTTACCGCCTACAAAGGCGAATATCTGGGGGTCATCGGCCACACCGGATCGGGCAAGTCCACCCTCATCCAGCACCTCAACGGCCTGCTGAAGCCTACCAGCGGCCAGGTGCTCTTTCAGGGGGAGGATATCTGGTCCGATCCCAAGCGCACCCGGATGACCCGGTTCCAGGTGGGTCTGGTGTTCCAGTACCCGGAGTACCAGCTCTTTGAGGAGACCGTCTACAAGGACATCTCCTTCGGCCCCAAGAACATGGGCCTGGACGAAAAGGAGATCGACCGCCGGGTGCGGTCGGCGGCCTATTTCGTGGGCCTGCGGGACGACCAGCTGGACAAATCCCCCTTTGAGCTCTCCGGCGGCCAAAAGCGCCGGGTGGCCATTGCGGGCGTCATCGCCATGGAGCCCAAGGTGCTGATCCTGGACGAGCCCACCGCCGGACTGGACCCGGTGGGTGTGGAGTCCATCCTGGGCAACATCCGGGACTACCATAAGGCCCACAACGCCACCATCATCCTGGTGTCCCACTCCATGGAGGAGATGGCCCGCACCGTGGACCGGCTGGTGGTGGTCAACGACGGCCGCCTGCCCTTCCAGGGGACGCCCCGCCAGGTGTTTACCCACGGCGCCGAGCTGGAGGCCATGGGTCTGGGCGTGCCCCAGATGACCCGGGTGTTCCACCGCCTGCGCCAGATGGGCGTGGACATCGACCCCTCGGTGTACACCATTGAGCAGGCCAAGCAGGCCGTGCTGGCCAAGCTGGGAAAGGAGGGGAAGTAAATGGCACTGAAAGATATTACCCTGGGCCAGTATTTCCCCGGCCACTCCTTCGTCCACAAGCTGGACCCCCGTACCAAGCTCCTGGCAGTGGTGCTTTACATCATCGCCCTGTTCCTGTGCAAGTTTGTGGTGACCTACGCCCTGATGTTCGCGGTGCTGGCGGTGTCCATCGCCCTGTCCCAGGTGCCCCTGAAATCTCTGCTCCACGGACTGAAGCCGGTGGTGTTTATTGTGGTCTTTACTGCAATTTTGAACCTGTTTTATACTCCCGGTATTCATGTTCTGGCAAAATTTTGGATTTTTACCATTACTCTGGAGGGCGTGTTCTCCGCCATCTTCATGGTGATCCGCATTCTGATGCTCATTGCGGGCACCTTCCTGCTCACCTACACCACCTCCCCCATCCTCCTCACCGACGCCCTGGAGAACCTGCTGGGCCCGCTGAAGAAGATCAAGGTGCCGGTGCACGAGCTGGCCATGATGATGTCCATTGCCCTGCGCTTTATCCCCACCCTCATTGAGGAGACGGACAAGATCATGTCCGCCCAGCGGGCCCGTGGCGCCGACTTTGAGTCCGGCGGCCTCATCCAGCGCGCCCGCGCTCTCATCCCCCTGCTGGTGCCCCTGTTCATCTCCGCCTTCCGCCGGGCCGACGAGCTGGCAGTGGCCATGGAGTGCCGCTGCTACCACGGCGGCGAGGGCCGCACCCGCCTGCGCCAGCTGCGCTACCAGGGCCGGGACTGGTTCGTCCTGGGCCTGTTTGTAGCCATTGCGGTGCTGGTGGGCGTACTGGGCCGCATGGGCCTGTAATTTCAATTTCGATTGGTGATCTGATGGAACGAAATATCGCCCTGAAACTCATGTATAACGGCTCGGCCTACCACGGCTGGCAGGTGCAGAAAAACGCCGTCACCGTGGCCGAGACCCTGGAAAAGGCCCTGTCCACCGTGGTGTGCCACCCGGTCAAATGTACCGGCGCGGGACGCACCGACGCCGGGGTCCACGCCGAGGTGTATGTGGCCAACTTCCGCACCACCTCCGCCATCCCCTGCGACCGCATCCCCCTGGCGGTAAACACCCGCCTGCCCCGGGACATCGTGGTGGTGAAGGCCACCGAGGTGCCCATGGAGTTCAACGCCATCGGCTCCTGCCACAAAAAGGAGTACACCTACCGCATCTACAACTCCCGCCTGGGCAACCCCTTCTACGTGGACCGGGCCTGGTTCTACCCCAAGCACCTGGACGAGACCATCATGCAGCAGGCCGCCTCCCAGTTCGTGGGCACCCACGACTTTCGGGCGGTGCGCTCGGTGGGCACCGAGACCCGCACCACGGTGCGCACGGTGTACTACTTCGACGTGGAACGCAAGGGGGACCTGATCGAGGCCCGTGTATGCGCCAACGGATTTCTTTACAACATGGTCCGGGCCATGACGGGCACCATCGTCTATGCCGCGGAAGGAAAGCTCTCCCCCCAGGACATCCCCGCCATTCTGGAGTCGGGTAACCGCACCCTGGCCGGGCCCACCGTGCCCCCGGGAGGACTGTACATGACCCGTCTGTGGTACGACGAGGACGTTCTGTGACCCATTAACCCAATTTTCACAAGGATGAAGGTCTCATGATGAAGCATCAGGAACAAGAGAAAAAACCGAATGTTCTCTTCCGGCTGCTGGCCCTGATCCTCACCGCCGCCCTGCTGCTGGGCGCGGTGTTCCTGGTGGCCAACCGGGATCGGTTCAACCTGGACGCCCTGAAGCGCTGGCTGAGCTACCGCAGCCTGGAGACCAGCGCCTCTGGAGAGGCAAAGGCCTTTACCCACGCCGGCGGCGAGCAGGTCTCCTTCGCCTATCTGGACAGCGGACTGGTGCTGTCCTCCTCCACCGGCGCCCGGTATTACTCCTTCTCCGGCGACCTGTACGCTGAGGAAGTACTGGCTCTGGAGCACCCGGTGCTCACCCACTCGGAAAAGGCCGGGGTGGTGTATGACGCGGGAGGCCAGGAGCTGTTTGTCTTCTCCCAGGGGCAGGAAACCTTCCACCTCTCTCTGGAGGACGGCGGCGATCTGCTCTCCGCCCGGCTCAACAGCTCGGGCTGGCTGGCGGTCACCGCCCAGGAGAGCGGCTACAAGGGCTCGGTCACCGTCTACGACAACACTTACCAAAAGCAGATCATCAAGATCAACCTCTCCAGCACCTTTGTGGTGGACGCCGCCGTCTCCCCCGACTGCAAAACGGTGGCCGTGGTCACCATGGGCCAGGAGAACGGCTCCTTCCAAAGCCAGGTGCGCTTCTATCTCACCAACGCCCGGGAGCCCTACGCCGTGGTGTCCCTGGGCAACGTGTCGGTGCTGGACCTGGACTACGAGTCCGGCCGCCTGTGGGTACTGGGGGAAGACCGTCTCATGGTCCTGGACCCCGGCCAGGGCACCGTCACCGGGGAGTACACTCTGGGCCGCAACTACCTGAAGGGGTGCAGCCTGGGGGGCGACGGCTTTGCCGTGCTGCTGCTGGGCCGCTACCGGGCCGGGTCGGCCAGCCAGCTGGTCACGGTGGGCTCCGACGGGGCCCAGCTGGCCACCATGGACATCTCCTCCCCCATTCTGGATTTTGACGCCGCAGGCCGGTACATTTCCGCCCTCTCCGGCGACGCCCTCACCATTTTCACCTCTGATTTGATTCCATATAGTACATTAGACGAGACACAAAACGCACGGTATACGGCCATGTCCCCGGAAGGGGCCGCTATGCTGGCCAACACCCAGCAGGCCTGGCTGTATCTGCCCTCGTAACCCGGGAAAGGAGCCCGCTATGAGTTACCTCATCTTTGACCTTGTAATCGCAATCCTGCTGGTCCTGGCTGTGTTTCAGGGCTACCGCCGGGGCTTCGTGCTCACTCTGTGCGGCTTTCTGGCTGTGTTTGTGGCCTTCTTTGGCGCCACCATTCTCTCCAACGCCCTGGCCGAGCCGGTGAGCCACGCTATCACCCCCGTCATTGAAAACCAGATCTCCAACTCCATCCACGAAACCCTGGAGGAGCAGGGCTACCAGTTTGAGGAGTCCCAGCCCGGCCAGGAGGAGGAGACCCCCGCCCCCGAGGACCAGTTCTCTCTGGACCAGATTTTGAATATGATGAAGGACTCGGCCCTCATCCAGAGCTTCTCCGACGCCATCCGGGGCGCCGTCAACGACGGCGTGGTGGAGGTGACCACCAGCGCGGCCCAGACCATTGCCAGCTACATCGCCCGGGAACTGGCCCGCATGGTCCTCTTCCTCATCTCCTTTGTGCTGGTGCTGGTGGCCTGGACCCTCCTGAGCCGCGCCCTGGATTTGGCCTTCCGCCTGCCGGTGCTGTCCACCCTGAACCACTGGAGCGGCGCGGCGGTGGGTCTGCTGAAGGGCGGCGTGCTGCTGTTCATCGCCTGCTGGCTGCTGCGGGAGCTGTTTCCCGCCGAGGTGGTGGAGCAGTCCTACCTGCTGAAGTTCTTCTGCACCACCAATCCCCTGGTTCTGGCCCTGTCTGTTTTCTAAGGATTCATGACCAGTTCATAATTGCGTTGTATGATAAGCCGTAAATCTTGTTCTCTCTCCTGAAAGGAGTGGTTTCTATGCAGCCTACCCTGTGCAGCCGCTGCCAGAAAAATGTAGCGGTGATTTTTATTACCAAGCTGGAGGCCGGCCAGACCAAAAACGAGGGTCTGTGCCTGAAGTGCGCCCGGGAGCTTGGCATCAAGCCCATTGATGACATGATGAAGAAAATGGGCATCTCTGACGAGGAGCTGGACAACCTCACCAACGAAATGATGTCCGCCTTCGGCGGCGCCGAGGGCATGGAGGGCCTTATGGCCCAGCCCAAGGACGAGGACGGCGAGGAGGACGACGGCCGCACCGCCACCTTCCCCTTCCTCAACCAGCTCTTCGGCGGCGGAAACGCCCCCACCGGGGAGCAGCCTCCCCGCCCGGAGAA
This sequence comes from uncultured Eubacteriales bacterium, assembly GCA_900553135.1. Taxonomy (GTDB): domain Bacteria; phylum Bacillota; class Clostridia; order Oscillospirales; family Oscillospiraceae; genus Lawsonibacter. The sequence continues at coordinate 8,304 of USCO01000019.1, forward strand.
ATCCTCCGGCAGCACCAAGGGGGACCGCCCCCCCAAGCGGAAGTTTTTGGAGAACTACTGCATCTCCCTGACCAAGCGGGCCCAGGAGGGCAAGCTTGACCGGCTCATCGGCCGGGACCGGGAGCTGGAGCGGGTCATCCAGATCCTCAACCGCCGTCAAAAGAACAACCCCTGCCTCATCGGCGAGCCCGGCGTGGGCAAGACCGCCATTGCCGAGGGCCTTGCCGCCCGCATCGCCCAGGGCGACGTCCCCTACAAACTGCTGGACAAGGAGGTCTACCTGCTGGACCTCACCGCTCTGGTGGCAGGCACCCAGTTCCGCGGTCAGTTTGAAAGCCGCATGAAGGGCCTCATTGAGGAGATCCGCAAGCTGGGCAACATCATTCTGGTCATCGACGAGGTCCACAACATTGTGGGCGCGGGAGACGCCGAGGGGTCTATGAACGCCGCCAACATCCTGAAACCCGCCCTGAGCCGGGGTGAACTCCAGGTCATCGGCGCCACCACCCTCAACGAGTACCGCAAGCACATCGAAAAGGACACCGCCCTGGAGCGCCGCTTCCAGCCCGTCATCGTGGAGGAGCCCTCCATCGAGGACAGCGTGAAGATCATCGAAGGCATTGCCCCCTACTACGAGGCCTATCACCAGGTGTCCATCTCCCCCGAGATGTGCCGCCTGGCGGTGACCATGAGCGAGCGGTATATCACCGACCGCTATCTCCCCGACAAGGCCATCGACCTCATCGACGAGGCCTGCTCCAACGTGAACCTGCACAACAAGTCCCTGGCCCGCCAGGCCGAGATCACCAAGGAGCTGGCCGACCTGACCAAGGAGAAGGAGGTCATGATGGCCGCCGACACCGAGCAGGCCTATGAGCGTCTGGCCAACATCCGCAGCCAGGAGCTGCGTCTCACCGCCGAGCAGCAGCAGCTGGAGGGCCAGTCCGTTCCCGCCCTGACCTCCGAACACCTGGCCAACGTCATCGAGCTGTGGACCAACATTCCCGCCAGCCAGATCCAGGAGCAGGAGTATGAGCGTCTCAGCCAGCTGGAGCAGCGGCTCAAGCGCCACATCATCGGCCAGGACGAGGCCGTTCAGGCCGTCTCCGCTGCCATCCGCCGGGGCCGTGTAGGCATCAGCCCCAAGCGCAAGCCCGTGTCCTTCATCTTTGTGGGCTCCACCGGCGTGGGCAAGACCGAGCTGGTCAAGCGGCTGGCCATGGACATGTTCCACTCCCCCGAATCCCTTATCCGACTGGACATGAGCGAGTTCATGGAGAAGTTCGCCGTCAGCCGCATCATCGGCTCTCCCCCAGGCTATGTGGGCTACGACGAGGCGGGCCAGCTCACTGAGAAGATCCGCCGCAAGCCCTACTCCGTCATCCTCTTTGACGAGATTGAGAAGGCTCACCCCGACGTGCTGAACATCCTCCTGCAGATCCTGGACGACGGCCACATCACCGACGCCCACGGCCGCAAGGTGAACTTTGAAAACACCGTCATTGTCATGACCTCCAACGCGGGCAGCAACACGAAGTCCAACTCCGTGGGCTTTGACCGCACCGCCGACGAGCAGGGCAAGGACCGGGCCATGAAGGCCCTGCAGGACTTCCTGCGCCCCGAGTTTATCAACCGCGTGGACGAGATCGTCTACTTCCACCAGCTCACCCAGGAGAATTTCCGGGATATCGCCGGCCTGATGCTCACCGAGCTGAAGGACTCCCTGGCCCAGCGTGGCATCGCCTTCACCTGGGAGGACAGCTTCCTGGACTACCTGGTGAAGAAGTCCTACTCCGCCGCTTACGGCGCCCGAAATCTGCGCCGCCTGCTGCAGAAGGAGCTGGAGGATGCCATCGCCCAGCAGATCATCAACAGCTGGCAGCATCCCCTCACCAGCTTCCACGCCGCCGCGCAGGAGGGAGAATTGTCCCTCACTTCCCTTTAACATGTGGAAAAACCCCCGCAGAACCAAGGTTCTGCGGGGGTTTTTTACTGTTCCGGATAGGCTTTTTCCACCGTTTCCACAATGGCGTCAAAGCACAGGCGCTGAATTTCCCGGTTCCAGGTCCTGCGGCGGTACACCCGCCGCGCACCTTTCCGCCCCTGCATCACCACGGCGCTGTCCAGAATCCGGTCTGCCAACTCTTCCAAAGCCTTCCGGTCCACGCAGCTTCCCGCCTCCGCCATCCAGAAGAGCAGCTCGCCGCATTGGATTCGTTTTGTAAAGTGAATATCCTTGTCGGTCCTTTCGCAGTAGGAAACCATCAGATGCCACCACTGGCTGGGCCAGTTTCCCTGCCGGGGTACCGTCTCTCCCCTGGCCTCCTGCTGCCTGGCGTAGGCCACGTAGCCGCCCCGCTCCTGGTGGTAACCACCCTGGAGCAGCTTCTCGGTGAGGGGACAGCTGACTTTCTCCTTGTCCTGATAAAAGACCTGGACCTGCCACGTCTTCACGCTTCTCCTCCCTGGGTGAGGAGGGCCCGCAGGTCCACCTGGCGCTCCTCCTCGCCCATCTGGACCTCCATGGTCAGCTCGGTCACCTGGTCCGCCTCCTCCTGACTCAGGGCAATGGAGTAGGTCTCCCCCGGTGTCCACTCCGTTCCCTCCAGATAGTGCAGGCTGATCCCGCCCAGCTGCGCCGTCTCGGCCCGGCCGGCAATGTGGAGTTCCCACTCCTCCTCTCCCTCGGGGATGGTAAAGAACAGGGTCTGCCCGTCATAGAAGATGCTCTCCTCCAGGGCCGCCAGCTGTTTCTCATCAGGCGCGGTTTTCTGACAGCCCACCAGGCCGCCAACCAGCAGCACACCGCCCAGCGCCAGACAGATCAGTGCCCGGCCCGACTTCTTGCCCACAAACAGATTCTCCAAACGCACCTTCAGCTCCTCCTTTCCGCTTCCAAAGCGGCTGGACAGGACGGGACCCGGCCCCTCCGCCGCGCTCTCCAGCAGCAGCTGGCCATACCGGCGGCGGAAGGCGGCGTCCTTCCTGCCCGCCACGTCCTCGTCGCAGCACAGCTCCAGATTCTGCCCCGCCGCCCGGCTCATCCACCACACCAGAGGATTGAACCAGTGCACCCAGCACACGGCAGCCAGTAGGGCTTTATACTCCAGATCCCGGCGGCGCAGGTGGTACAGCTCATGGACCACTACCAGCAGGTCACAGCCCTCCTGGGGCAGGATCAGCACGGGCCGCAGCACCCCCATCACCATAGCGGTGCGCACCCGGCCGCTCTGCCGCACTTGGAAGGCCCGCTTCAGCCCTATGGTCTTGGCCAGCCGCCCCATCTCCTCCTCGGTCTCCCGGGAAGCGGGCTTGCTCCCTCGGAGCAGGGCCCGCCGGGCCACCCAATAGCTGCTGATCTGCACCACGGCAACGGCAAGCATCCCCGTCAGCCACAGGGTTCCCAGCACCGCCGTCAACGGCAGGCCACCGTCTCCCCGTACAGGGGTTTCCCCCTCCTCCGGCACCAGGAAGGTGTACACGCCGGGCTCTATGGGGGTCAATTCATGCAGCTCCGCAGAAATCCTGTGTTCTGGCAGCACCTGATAGGTGGGCACCTGAATGGTAACTGCGGGCTGGGGCAGAGTCAGCTCCACCGGGATCAGCAGGCGTACGGCCAGCAGGAGCCACAGGATGTATAAGCTCTTGGCCCGCACCCGGCTGCGCAGCCACCCATGGGCCAGCAGCAGGGGCAGAAGCACCGCCGACACCGTGGCCGACAGCCACACCACCGACACAAACAGCCCCTCCATTTACATGCCCTCCTTTTCCTCCAGCTCCTCCAAGTAGGCCCGCAGCTCCTCTACCTCCCTGCGGTCCAGCCCGCCCCCGTCGTAGAGGGCGGCGGCAAACCGCTTCAAGGAGCCGTCGTACAGCTTGTCCAGGATGGTGTGCCCCTCCTGGCGGCGGTATTCCTCCCGCCCCACCAGCGGGGTGTAGCGATTGGTTTTGCCCTCCTTGCGGCAGGCCAGATAGCCCTTCTCCTCCAGGCGCTTAAGGTAGCTGTGCAGGGCGCTGGGAGTGAGGGGCCGCTCCAGCCGCTCCAGAATGGCGGGGGCGGTGGCCCCTTCTCCCAGGTCCCACACCACCAGCATGATGTCCAGCTCCGACTCAGGCAGGCGAGAATTGTCCTTCATGGTCCTCTTCTCCTTCTTCTGCATTTGCAAAACTTTATTATATTCTACATTTGCAGAAGTTTTTTGTCAAGAGGTTTCTACAGCCACAGCCGGGCAAAAAGATAACCCAATCCCCCGCACCCGGGAAAGGTGAGCACCCAGGTGAGGGCCACCCCTCCCGCCACCTTCCAATCTACCCCCTGGCCACCCGCCAGGCCCACCCCCAGCAGGGCGGAGGTGCGGGTGTGGGTGGTGGACACGGGAAAGCCCAGCAGGGTGGACAGAAGCAGGCAGGCGTTCCCCCCCAGGTCGGCGGCGAAGCCGTCCCGCGGGGTCAGGCGCACCATATCCCGGCCGATGCGGTCGATGATTCGCCTGCCCCCCATAGCGCAGCCCAGGGACATGGCCCCCGCGCACACCAGCGCCAGCCACCTGGGCGCCGGGGCCATCTCCGGCCCCTGTCCTCCCTGGGCCAGGGCCATGCCCAGCAGAAACACCCCCATAAATTTCTGCCCGTCCTGGGCCCCGTGGAGCAGGGCGGTGCCCGCCGCCCCGGGGATTTGCAGCAGGCGGAAAGTATCCGCTCCCCCTGGCCAGCTCCGAGAAACCCGCCCGGTCCACCATCCGGCCAGCATCCCCGCCCCGGTGGACAGCAGCAGCCCCAGCAGCACCTTGCCCCAGCTCTCCCGGTCCAGAGCCTGCCAGCCCTGCCCCAGGGCGGCAGCCGCTCCGGTGAGCCCTGCCATGAGGGCGTGGCTCTCGCTGGTGGGGATGCCCCAGCGCCAGGCCGCCGCCGCCCACACCACCACCGCCGCCATGGCGGCGCACAAGGCCACACTCGTCCGCTGTGGGTCCCCCTGAAAGCGGGCGATGGCGTACACCGTCCGGGCCACGGGCAGCCCCGCCGAAGCGGCCCACAGCACCCCCAAAATCTCAAAGCAGGCCGCCAGGACCACCGCCCGGCGAAAAGACAGGGCCCCCGTCACCACCGCCCCGGCGATGGCGTTGGGGGCGTCGGTCCAGCCGTTGACCACCATCACCCCCAAAGTCAGCAGGGCTGTGACGGCCAGGGCGGGATTGTGTCCCAATTCCAGACAAAAGGCAAGAAAAGAGGGCATGGATTCCACCTCCATGCCCACTGTATGGTGTTATTCCTCCTGATATGACCCGCCGGGCGGGGGCGCATGGCGCTCCCGGGTCTCCCCCGCCGCGCTGGCCCGGCTGATGGCCCCCCGGCCAAACTTGGCCCGGATGGCGTCCATGGTGCCCTCCAGCTTCTCCAGCCGTTCCCGGCGGTGCTCCGCCTCCCCGGCAAACAGATCCTGCTGGGCGGCCGCCTCCTCCTGGGGAATCAGGTAAATGGCGGTGACGGTGAGGGCCCGCACGGGCCGCCCCATATCCCAGCACTCCTCTGCCAGCTCCATGGCGGCACGAGCGATCTCCCCGCTGAGGCAGGTGGGGACATCCAGCCGTTTCTGGCGGCTCAGGTCCCGAAAATCCGGGTCCCGCACCGCCAGACACACCCCGGCGCACTTCATCCCGTGGCGACGCAGGCGGGCGGCCACCTGGTCGGAGAGGAGCACCAGGCCGGAGCGGATCTCCTCCCGCCCCTGGAGGTTCCGGGGAAAGGTGGTGCCGTTGCCCACGGATTTGGGGGGCGTGTACTGCCCCGCCGGGGCCACAGGGGAGCGATCCAGGCCGTTGGCGTAGTCGTGGAGCTGGGCCCCGTGGCGCCCCAACAGCTGAAACAGGGCCTCCCGGTCAAAGCGGGCCAAGTCCCCAATGGTGGTCACCCCGAATTTTTTCAGGGTATCCCCCGCCGCCCGGCCCACATACAGCAGGTCGGTGACGGGCAGGGGCCACACCATGCGCCGGAAATTTTCTGGGGTAATGCAGGTGGTGGCGTCTGGTTTTTTGTAGTCGCTGCCCAGCTTGGCAAAGACCTTGTTGAAGGACACCCCCACCGAGATGGTGAGCCCCAGCTCCCCCCGCAGCCGCTCCCGCAGGCGGTCGGCCAGGGCCACAGGGTCGCCCCCGAAGAGGTGGAGGGTACCGGTGACATCCAGCCAGCTCTCGTCAATGCCGAAGGGCTCCACCAGGTCGGTGTACTCCTGATACAGAGCGTTGACCCGCTGGGAGAACTCCCGGTATTTTCCGTGGTGGGCGGGGAGAAGCACCAGGTCCGGGCACTTTTTCCGGGCCTGCCAGATGGTCTCGGCGGTTTTCACCTGAAAGCGCTTGGCGGGCTCATTTTTGGCCAGAATGATGCCGTGGCGGCTCTCCGGGTCACCGCACACCGCCACCGGCAGATGGCGCAGTTCGGGGTGCTCCAGCAGCTCTACCGAGGCGTAAAAGCTATTCAGGTCACAGTGGAAAATCACCCGTTCCATCCTTCTCCCCCCTTTCCTCTATCATAAATCCTTTCCCCTGAAATGTCAAACGTTCGTTCTATTTTTCCAATAAAAAACAGGCGCGGCCCGAAGGCCGCACCCGTGAGGACTGGACAAATGGTTATCTTCTGCCGTGGAGCAGGGGAGAGAGGGGCTTGTAGATCAGGAAGCACAGGGCCGCGGTCAGCAGGCCCTTCACCAGGGTGAAGGGGGCGTTGAAGACGATCAGGCACTCCAGCAGGCCGTTGACAGAGGGACGAATCTGCTGGTACAGGCCCATGATGGCCTCGATGGGCATAAAGTTGGCATAGATGGGGTAGGTGATGTAGTAGTTCAGGGGGATGGACAGCAGGCCCATGATCACCGCGCCCACCAGAGTGCCCACCAGAGCACCCTTGCGGGACTTAAACTTGTGGTAGAGCAAACCGGCGGGGAACACGAAGCAGGAGCCCAGCATGAAGTTGCACAGCTCACCGGCGCCGGCAGTGGTGGTAATGGCCAGGTGGATGATGTTCTTCACCAGGCACACCATCACGCCGTACACAGGGCCCAGGCTGAAGGCGGCCAGCAGAGCGGGCAGCTCGGAGAAGTCCATCTTCACGAAGTTGGGGATCAGGAAGGGGATGGGGAAATCCAGGAACATCAGCACAAAGGCCACTGCGGAAAGCATGGCGGTGACGGCCAGTTCCCGGGCACCAACCTTCTTGTTGACTTTTGCGGATACGGCGTTGGTCATACTGGACATAAAAAAACACTCCTTATTGCTTGGTACGCCTGAAAGAGCATGTCTTCCAGGTGTAAAACAACAAAGGAGGTGCGCTTATCACGCGCCGAAACAGCGCGTGTTATTGTTTTGACACACATCTTCTTCCATCCGGACTATAACCGTTGGTCCCGGAGTTTCACCGAGTCAGCGGGCCTGTTTCCAGACCCGGTCGCGGACTATACCGCCAGTGGGGAATTTCACCCCGCCCTGAAGACATATCATTCAGTTGTCCGTATTTCATTATACGCTGTTTCCCACAAAATGCAACCCCTATTTGGAAAAGAGCTGAAATTAGAACAAATATTCGATTCCTCGTTGACTTTCTTCAGGCGGTATATTACAATGTCCATACCACTGGGCAAGGAGGGCCGCCATGGACAAGGAACATACCTGCTGCTTTACCGGGCACCGTCCTGACCGGCTGCCCTGGGGGACCGACGCGGAGGACCCCCGCTGCCTGGCCCTGAAGGCCCGCCTGGCCGACGCTTTGGAAGAGGAATACCACGCCGGGACCCGCCATTTCATCTGCGGCATGGCCCGGGGAGCCGACCTGTACTTTGCCGAGGCGGTGCTGGAGCTGCGGGCGCGCCTGCCCGGGGTCACCCTGGAGTGTGCCCGCCCCTGCGAGTCCCAGGCCCACAGCTGGCCCCGGGAGGAGCAGGACCGCTACCAATCCATTTTGGACCGGTGCGACTTCGAGACCCTGGTCCAGCACCGCTACGACCGGGGCTGCATGGCCCGGCGTAACCGCTACATGGTGGACCACGCCGCCCGCCTCATCGGAGTATACGACGGGGTCCCCAAGGGGGGCACCGCTCAGACGGTGCTCTACGCCCTGCGTAAGGGCCTGCACCTGAATCTTCTGCCTGTTTTGTAAGGAGTACGACATGAACACCTTGATGCACATTTGCTGCGCCCCCTGCGCCAACCAGCCCATCGCCCAGCTGCGGGAGGAGGGCCTCTCTGTCACCGGCTTCTGGTTCAACCCCAATATCCACCCCTACACGGAGTACCAGGCCCGGAAGGCCACCCTGGAGGGCTACGCCAAGGAGATTGGCATGAAACTCATCATCGGCGGACGGTACGACCTGCGCTCCTTCATCACCAACGTGGCCGACAACATCGACGGCCGCTGCGCCTACTGTTACCGGGTACGCATGGAGGAGACGGCCAAATATGCCGCCGAGCACGGCTTTGACAGCTTTACCACCTCCCTGCTCATCTCCCCCTACCAGAAGCACGAGGCCATCGCCGCCATCGCCCGGGAGATGGGGCAGCAGTACGGGGTGGAGTTCCTCTACCGGGATTTCCGCCCCCTGTTCCGGGCGGGCCAGGACTACGCCCGGGAACACGGCTTCTATATGCAAAAGTACTGCGGCTGTATCTTCAGCGAGGAGGAGCGCTACATGGCCGCCAAGTGGAAAAAGGAGGCCCGCCGGGCCGCCCAGGAAGGACAGTAAAAAAGCCAGTCCCGGTTGGGACTGGCTTTCTTGTTTGGCTGGGAAACTTTCTGAACTTAGCCGAAGATGGGCAGGACGTTCAGGAAGCCGGTGATGATCAGGCCGTTGAAGAAGTCGATGAACAGGGAGCCGACCAGAGGCACCACGAAGTAGGCCTGAGGAGCGGGACCAAAGCGCTTGGTAACAGCCTGCATGTTGGCCATGGCGTTGGGGGTAGCGCCCATGCCGAAGCCGCAGAAGGCAGCGGTCATGACAGCGGCCTCGTAGTCGCTGCCCATGATGTTGAACACCACGAAGCGGGCGTAGAAGTACATCATGATGGTCTGAGCAGCCAGCATGGCGATCATGGCAACGGCGACGCTGGCCAGCTGCCACAGAGCCACGGACATCAGAGCGATGGCCAGGAAGATGGACAGAGAAACATTGCCCCACAGGTCCAGAGCGCGGGAAGGCATGACGATGTGCTTGGCATCGCAGAAGTTACGGATGACAGCAGCGATCAGCATGGCGCCGATGTAGGTGGGGAAGGTGAAGCTGAAGTGGAAGTTGCCGATGTTGATCTCGATGCCGTTCAGAGCGGCGGTGAGCAGGGTGCCCAGGCCGGAGGCAACGATCAGCAGGATAGCGGCGTTGGTGAAAGCGTCCACGTCCACGCGCTCGGCCTTCTCGCGGTCGGCAGCGCTCATGTCGTTGAGCTCCACACCAGTCTCACTCTCGGTGGACTTCAGGTTGTACTTGTTGATGATGCCGCGGGCAGTGGGGCCACCCATCAGGGAGCCGGCCACCAGACCATAGGTAGCGGCAGCGATGGCGATAACGTTGGCGCTCTCAATGCCCATGCCCTCCATCAGAGGACCATAGGAGCCGGCGGTGCCATGGCCGCCAACCATGGGGATGGAGCCGGTGCACAGGCCCAGACGCAGGTCCCAGCCGAAGACGCCGGCCAGGATGGAGCTGAGCACGTTCTGCAGGCACACCATAACGATGGCCACCAGCAGGAAGGTGATAACCTTCTTGCCGCCCTTCTTCAGCAGGCGGAAGCAAGCGGTGTAACCGACGCTGGTGAAGAACAGGGTCATGAAGAAGTCCTTGACGTTAGAGTCGAAGGTGAACTCCACGATCCCGCCCAGGTACAGGCACAGGTGGACGATAGCGAAGATCAGGCCGCCCACCACGGGGGCAGGGATACAACACTTTCTCAGGAACTCGACACGGTTGGTCAGGAATCGTCCCAGAACGAACAGCATCATGGCGATGGCTGCAGTCTGGAACATATTCAGAGAAATCTGGGTCATGTTTTCCTCTCTCCTTTACTTGTATATAATTGGTTTCCCAGTTCCTACATGAAGAGATTCTACACGACTTCCTTCAAATTGCTTCAAAATCCTACAGCTGAAAAATATTTTCCCCAAAATTCACAATTTTTCTCGCTTTATTTTGGGGCATGTGACAGCCCGTTTGCAGGATTTCCGCAACATTCTGTTATCACTCCGTCTTCTCGCATCATTTTCCAGATTTTTGTGTTATTTTGCAGGAATTCCTTCACGAGATTTCAAAAAACTTTTTCAGTCTTCCTCCGCCAGGACCAGCATCCCGTCCAAAAAACACTTGAGATTTGCCTTCCCCTTGGGCCCCTTCCCCTGGATAAAGGCCATCTCGCTGCGCACCTCCTGGAAGGGGAAGAGCCGGGAGGCGTACTGGGTGAAGATCTCGTTTCCGTAGTCGTCCAGGCCCAGGCTGGCCAGATGGTTGAGCCCCCGCTCCACCGCCCGGCGGGCGCGCTGCTCCATGGACTTGGGGCTGTCGCTGAGCCGGGCGCACAGGGCGCCCACTCCCAGCTGGCACACCTGCTGCTTCTGCTCCAGCAGATACATACACATATCCACAATGTCCCGGGCGCCCTTCTCCCCCGCCATGCCCAGCTGGCTGAGGACATACTGGATGCGCTTGCGCTGGACCTCCTGGCGCTGCTGCTGGGGCATGGTCCGGGCAGGGGCCTGCTTGACGGCAAACACGCTTTGGATGGTGTGCAGGTCCCGCTCGTTCTCCAGCTGCTGGCGGACGTTGCGGATGACCTGACGCACCTCAATGAGGTTGATGGGCTTGGTGATAAAGAAGTCCACCCCGGCCAGGTAGGCCTTGGCCACCATCTCCTTGCTGGCCACCTGGGAGATCATGATAAACTTGGCCCGGCTGCCCCGTTCCTTCAGCTCCCGTACCACCTGGATGCCGTCCATCCCGGGCATCAGCAGGTCGCACAGCACCAGATCGGGGTCGGCCGCCAGGATCTTCCCCAGGTCCGCTGGGCCGCCGCCGCTGTCGCCGCACACGGTGCCCAGATCGTTTCCTTCCACGATATCCTCCAGGATGCTGATCACAGAGATGTCATCCTCTACGATATAGATTCTCATAGTGCTCCCTTCTCCAGCCGCGATATGGGCAGGATCACCCGAAAGCAGGCTCCCGCCCCCTGGGTACTGGTCACCTCAATGACGCCGCCCAGTTCTTCCACCATGAATTTTACCGCCGGAAGCCCAACGCCCCGGTTGATATTTCCCGTCTTGGGGTCAAATTTTGTGGAGTAGCCCACCTGGAACAGATTCTGCATGGCCCGCTGGGAGATACCCGGTCCGGTATCCCGCACGGTGAGCACCAGGTCCTCTCCCTCCTCCTGGGCGTCCACCCAGATGATGCCGCTGCCCTTGCCGCTTTGAATGGCCTCGGAGGCGTTCATCACCAGGTTCTTCAAAATGGACATAAGCTGATAGTGCTCCCCCGTGGCCAGCGGAGTGGCACAGCGGCAGTCCAGGACGATGTCCGTCTGCCGCTCGCCCAGGATGTGGGCCATGGTGTCCCGCAGGATGTGCAGCAGATCGTAGATGTGCATTTTCTCTTCGTTGTAGGTGTCCGCCACCTCTCCCTCAATGCCCCGGATGATGCTCAGGTTGTCCTTTTTCACCTCGTGCACGTCCCGGGCAATGGACAGGGCCAGCTGTCTGAGTTCCTCGGGATACTCCTCCCCGCTGAGCTTTTCATACAGGGTGTAGGCCCGGCTCATAATGCCTTCAATGTTCTCGGCGTCCTTTTTCAGGAAGTAGAGCTCATTTTTCAGGTTGGCCGTCAGGAGAAACAGCCGCTGGTAGCGCCGCTCGTGCTCCTCGGCCAGCAGCAGACGACGGTACTGCTTGATGGCCCACAAAATGACCACCGCCAGCAGGGACCGCCCCAGGGCCAGCAGCATGAGCATGACCAGGGCGTCCACCTCCGGCGGCCCGCCCCGGGAGAGGGTCAGGTTGACGCCGTTGGACACCGCGTCACACACCCAGAAGCTGCGCCACAGGGTGAGCAGCCTGGTCTGGGAGCGGTTGGGCACCTGCACGCACAGCAGCCCGTCGTAGAGGAGGTAAAACAGGGCGCCGGGATACTCCCGGCTGGCCACGTACCACAGTCCCTCGCCGCCCAGCATGCCCATAACGCACCGCACCACCAGCACCGCCATGGCGGTCATGGCGCCGGTGGCGGGTCGGCGGCTGTCCTGGACCAGGGTCATGAGCAGTACGGGAAACAGCACCACTGCCGCGGACACCCGGAAGTTATCCACCCACAGATTAAAAAACAGCTCGGCGCTGAGAGCCGTGGCAAAGGCGGTGAGCAAACGCCGCTCCCACCGGGTGGCCTTCCAGCGGATCACCGGTCGTTTATTCGTCTCCATACCGCTCCCCTTTCCTGGCGAAGATTTGGGCGGCACACAGGGCTGCGCCGCTGATTTTAGTATTATACCATATTTTGTCCTGTCTGTCCTGCTCTCCCAGAGAATGGCAGAGACAAAAAAATACGGCCGCGAGGAGATATCCTCGCAGCCGTATGAAGGACCAAAAATTAGGCCAGGGCCTTCTTGGCGGTCTCAGTGAGCTGAGCGAAAGCGGCCTTGTCGTTGACAGCCAGCTCGGCCAGCATCTTGCGGTTGATGACCACACCGGCCTTCTTCAGGCCGTTCATGAAGGTGGAATAGTTCATGCCGTTCATCTTGCAGCCGGCATTGATGCGGGTGATCCACAGCTGACGGAAGTCGCGCTTCTTCTGCTTACGGCCGATGTAGGCGTAAACGCCGGACTTCATGACAGCCTGGTTGGCCATCTTAAAGTGCTTGGACTTAGCGCCCCAGTAGCCCTTGGCCAGCTTCAGGATCTTATTTCTTCTCTTGCGCGTCATCATCGCGCCCTTAACTCTTGCCATTGTTCGTTTCCTCCCTCTTCTTACTTGTACAGGATCATGCGCTTGATGGCGGCCTCATTGGTCTTGTCGGCATAGGTGGTGCCGCGCAGAGCCCGCTTGAGCTTGGTGGTCTTGCCGTGGCCGTTGAGCAGGTGACGCTTCTTGGTCATGGCGCGCTTGACCTTGCCGGTCTTGGTGAGGGAGAAGCGCTTCTTGGCGCCGCTGTGAGTCTTGATCTTAATCTTCGGCATAACAGTAGAACTCCTTTACTTACTTTTTCGCGTCCTTCGCGGGCTTGGGGGACAGGAAGATAGACATATGCCGTCCCTCCAGCTTGGGACTTTTATCCATGACGGCGGTCTCGCCGCAGGAGTCGGCAAACTTCATCAGCAGATCCTGGCCGATATTGGTGTGAGCCATCTCACGGCCACGGAAGCGGACAGTTACCTTGCAGCGATTGCCCTCGGACAAAAACTTCTGGGCATTGCGCAGCTTGACGTTGAAGTCGTTGACGTCGATGCTGGGAGACATACGGATCTCTTTGATCTCCACCACGCGCTGGTTCTTACGGGCTTCCTTTTCGCGCTTGGTCTGCTCGAACCGGTACTTACCGTAGTCCATCAGCTTGCACACCGGCGGTACGGCGTTGGGAGAGATCTTGACCAGATCCAGATTCCGTTCCTCGGCCAGGCGCAGCGCCTCCTGGGAAGACATGATGCCCAGCTGTTCTCCGGATTCGGAGATCAGGCGGACCTCCTTGTCCCGGATTTCCTCATTGGTTTGATGACCTGTGTTAGCGATGGGAAAGCACCTCCAAACAAAAAATAAAAACGCGGCTGCCGAAATGGCGCCCGCGTCACAACAAACCGCACCGGATCACTCCGGCGGGGGAAATTTCCTGTTGACCCTTTGGCTCTGGCCCGGGGTGAGGTACGGGGCACCGTTCCTGCTTTCTTGTGCTCACACATTTTATCAGCATCTTTCCCCGTTGTCAAGGAAAATTTTCTCCCTTTCATTTCTTTCTCCCGCTTTGATATTTACATAACCCGTTTTCAGGCCCGCTGCTCTACAAAAAGTTTTACACACTTTCCACATACCTTTCCACATTTTATTTCACAACCTCCACTTTTCTTCTACTTTCTGCACCTTTTTCTCCACCATTTCTTCCCCTTTGTTCTCTTGACTCCACTTTGTAGGGTTACATAACGCATTATTTTGTGAAAAGAAAACCTCCCGCGCCCTGTTGGACGCGGGAGGTGCATCATTTTTATCCCAGGGAGATGTCCCGGGTGGCATAGGCGTTCAGCTCCAGCCCCGCCACATGGCCCGCCTGGTACTCGTAGTACCCCTGGCAGCCCACCATGGCAGCGTTGTCGCCGCAGTATTTCAGCTCGGGCAGAAACAGCTTGTCCCCGCTGGCCTGACAGGCCGCCTGCAGGTCGGCCCGGATGCGGCTGTTGGCCGCCACACCGCCGGCCACCGCTACCTGGCCGTAGCCCTTCTGCCGGGCGGCCGCCATGACCCGGGGCACCAGAGACTCGCTCACCGCCCGGCCAAAGCTGGCGGCAAAGTCGGGCAGGTTCAGCTCCTCCCCCTTCTGCTGGGCGTTGTGGATGAGGTTCAGGCTGGCCGTTTTCAGACCCGAGAAGGACATGTCCAGCTCGTGGCCCGCCACGTGGGCCCGGGGCAGGGGATAGCGGCAGTCGTCTCCTCCCTTGGCCAGGCGGTCCATGGGGCCGCCGCCGGGGTAGCCGATGCCCAGCACCCGCGCCACCTTGTCGAAGCACTCCCCCGCCGCGTCGTCCCGGGTACCGCCCAGCACCTCCATCTCGGTGTAGGACTTCACATCCACAATGGCGGTGGTACCGCCGGAGACGCACAGGCAGACAAAGGGGGGCTTGAGGTCGGGGTGGGTGATGTAGTTGGCGGCAATATGCCCCCGCACATGATGCACGGGAATCAGGGGCAGGTCCAGAGCCATGGCCGCCCCCTTGGCAAAGTTCACCCCCACCAGCACCGCGCCGATGAGGCCGGGGGCGTAGGTCACCGCAATGGCGTCCAGGTCCCGGCGGGTGATCCCCGCCTGGCTCAGAGCCTCCTCGGCCAGACCGCTCACCGCCTCCACATGCTTGCGGGAGGCGATCTCAGGCACCACGCCGCCGTAGATGGTATGCATCTCGATCTGAGAGGCCACACAGTTGGACAGCACCGTTCGACCGTCCCGCACCACGGCGGCGGCGGTCTCGTCGCAGGAAGATTCAATGGCCAGAATGTTCATGTCGTCCTCCTGTTCTCAGCCCTGTTCCGGCTGCATGCGGGCAAAGGTGCGGGTCATGATGATGGCATCCTCCCGGGGCTTTTGGTAGTATCCCTTGCGCAGGCCCGCCTGCTCAAAGCCGTGCTTTTCATACAGGGCGATGGCGGCCTGATTGGAGGCCCGCACCTCCAGGGTGAGGAAGGACAGGTTCACCTCGCCAAAGCGGCAGAACACATCCAGCAGGGCGGAGGCCACCCCGTGGCGGCGGGCGTCCGGCTCCACGGCCACGTTGTCAATGTAGCCCTCGTCCAAAATGGCGTGTAGCCCCGCATAGCCCAGCACGTTGCCCTCTCCGTCCTCGGCCACAATAAAGCTGGCCTGAGGATCAAACAGGGCGTCGGAGAGCATGGTCTCCGTCCAGGGGCTGGTGAAGCAGGCCTGCTCCAAAGCCACGATCTGGGGGATGTGCCCCCGGTCCATGGGTACGATCTCGTAGTACATTTCAAAAACTCCCAGTATAATTAAGATAGTATATTACAATTTTCAAGGGCAGGAGCGTCTTTTTCTCAGCCAGGCGTCCCGGTCAGATTCAGTATACCGCCCGCGGCACAGGAAGGCAACTGTGAAAATTCATCATACACCAGTTCCCGCCGCTGTGTAAAGGGACGGGACCGCTTTTGAAAATTTCCCCGATTTTTTGGAACCTTTCGCCCCCCTCGCCGTCTCTTTCATCAAGGAGATATTCTTGCGGCTTGTATTTTTTT
>USCO01000020.1 GCA_900553135.1 uncultured Eubacteriales bacterium
CGCCCACCGCTTTTTCCTGTGGGAGCAGCCGGGGGACAACGCCCTGTGCTTCCGCAACTGCGCCCTGAAGCGGATGTGGGAGGACTGCTATTACGCCACCTCCGCCCGCAGCAAGGAGGACGCCCAGACCAACCGCTACATTATCAACGCCCTGGAGGAGGCCTCCGAGCTGGACCCGTCCCTGCCCCTGCCGCTGGAGGACTACCGGCTGCTGTGCCGTCTGGATGGCCGGGAGCCCTTCATCCCCGACACGGCCCCCCAGATGGTGGAGGAATTCCCCATCGGGTACCGGAAGGAGGAGGTCCTGCAGCCCTTTGACGCCCTGCGGGTGCCCCTGCCCGGGATCTACCGCTATGAGTGGTCGCCCGTGGGCCAGGGAGGCGGAAACGGCATGTGGTGGGACGAGGACTCGGACAGTCCCGTCTGGCGCTTCAGCGGCTGCCGCAACCCCCATGGCGCGGCGGAGTGGAACAACGACCTGGATGGAATGCAGGACGTGGAAGAGCGGGAGTTTTCCGGCGCCCGTGCCCACTGGGGCTGGAGCGAGGTGAAGCGGCGCAGGAAAAAGGATCAGGATGATCCTCTCTGGCAGGTGGTGTGCGAGGTGGCAGCGGAGGATACGCTGTACCTGGTCTCGGTACTCTACTCCCGGCCGGAGGAGCGCCAGGATATCTATGACCGCCTGAGACGGATGGAATTGGGAAAACGACTGGTAGAAGGATAAAAAAGTCCGCAGAACCTAGGTTCTGCGGACTTTTTCTCATTCTTTCAATTTAGCGGAAGTATACCAGGGAGTCCTTGGGGGCGTCGGCTTTTTCCACCGTCTTGGCGTAGAGCACCACGCCCTCGCCCTCGTATACGGCGGCCTCCTCCCAGCGGAGCTCGGCGGTGACGGTGACCCACTCGCCCTTGCGCAGGGAGCGGGCGCGGTCGTACTTGCACAAAAATCCGAAGAAGCGGATGTCGTCCACGCAGCAGGTCATGGCGTTGCGCCCGGGGATAAAGGTGCCCTTGGGCAGCTTCGAGCTGGTCATGGCCTGGGCCTTGAAGGTGATGGTCTTTCCAGTGTAGCGCTCGGGGTGGTCCTGGATATCAATGTACCAGATGCCGTAGTCGTCGTCCTCCAGGGTGATGGACTCCTGGTCCAGGGAGTAGGGGAGGATGTCCTCCACCTCCAGCTCCTCGCCCATGGCGTCCTCAAAGACGATCTCGCACATGCGGTTCACCGCCCGGATGGAGCGCTTCCAGCCGGAGAGGGGCATGTCCTGGGTGCAGCGGTTGAAGAGGACCATGTCCGCCTCGGTCACCATGTCCACGATCATGGACTGCATGTTGGTGCGGTACATCTCAAAGGTGGTGCCGTCGATGACATGGATGGCCTGGTACAGGCCCCAGCTTCTGGGTAGCTTCAGGTCCCGGAGCAGGTCCATGGGCCACATGCCGTTATACTCCACCAAGACCCGCTCGGGCTGGTAGCGGCGGTCCACCTCCTGGAGAAAGTCGGTGGTGAGCTGGCTCTGGTCCTCCACGGGGATGACCCGGCAGTTGCGCTTGGACAGCTTCTCCTGATCGTACTCCTCCTCGCCGTCCTCACACATGAGCAGCACGGTGCGCTGCCCGTCGTTGAAGTAGTCCATGTTCAGGGTGTCGGTGAGCAGGGTGGTCTTGCCGCTGTCCAGAAAGCCGGTGATGATATAAAGGGGAATTCGAGCTTCAGGCATGTCGTTTCACCTCACGCCAGCAGGAACAGCTTCTCCAGCTGGTCCTCCTTCAGGTTGGAGCCGATGACGCACAGACGGCCGGTGTAGTCGGCGGCGCCCTCCCGGATCTGGAACTCCTCGGGGACCAGATCGAAGTGCAGCCAGGTCTGGCCGTCCTCGCAGGGCACCATGCCCTTGGCGCGGAGGATCACGCCGTAATCCTCGCCCATGGCCAGGGAAGCCAGGGCGTCCTGGAGCTCCTCACGGCTGTACTTGCGGGGGGTCTCACGGCCCCAGGAGGTGAACACCTCGTCGGCGTCGTGGTCGTGGTGGTGATGATGGTGGTCGTGGCCGCAGCAGGCGGTGCAGGTGGCCTCGTCGTGGTCGTGGTCATGGTGGTGGTCATGATCGTGGCAGACGGTGCAGGTGGCCTCATCGTGGTCGTGGTGATGATGCTCGTGGTCGTGGTCATGCTCGTGATGATGCTCATGCTCGTGGTCATGGTCATGGTCATGGTCATGGCAGCCACAGTCGCAGTGCTCATCGTGGTGGTGATGGTGGTGGTGCTCCTCAATCTCAGCCATCAGTTCCTGGGCCAGGGAGTGGCCGCCCTCCATGGCGGCAATGATCTGCTGGCCGGTGAGCTGGTCCCAGGGAGTGGTGAGGATGGCGGCCTTGGGGTTCTTCTCCCGCAGCAGGCGCACCGCGCCGTCCAGCTTGGCCTGGTCCATCTTCTGGGTGCGGGAGAGGAGGATGGCGCTGGCGTGCTCTACCTGGTTGTTGAAGAACTCACCGAAGTTCTTCATGTAGATCTTGGCCTTGGTGGCGTCCACCACGGTGACAAAGCTGTTCAGGTGCAGGTCGGGGCACTCCTTCTGAACGCCCTCCACGGCGGCGATGACGTCGGAGAGTTTTCCCACGCCGGAGGGCTCGATGACGATGCGGTCGGGAGCGTAGTCGCTGAGCACCTTCTGCAGGGCGGTGCCGAAGTCACCCACCAGGGAGCAGCAGATGCAGCCGGAGTTCATCTCGGTGATCTCCACCCCGGCGTCCTTCAGAAAGCCGCCGTCAATGCCGATCTCACCAAACTCATTTTCGATGAGGACGATCTTCTCGCCCTTGAAGGCCTCGTCCAGAAGCTTCTTGATGAGGGTGGTCTTGCCGGCCCCTAAGAAGCCGGAGATAATGTCGATTTTGGTCATAGTGCAGTCATTTCCTTTCCAAATTGGATATTCTGGTCAAACGGTCCAGAGAAGACCGGTGGCAGTGAGAAGCTGATACATGAGATGGGCGGCCTGGTCCCGGGTGGCGTTGGCGTAGGGCTGGCTCAGGTCCAGCTGGACGCCCTGCTGCTCCAGACGCCAGGCGGGGGACTGGGCCCAGGTGCTCCACTCGGCGTAGGGCAGCCACTCCCCAATGGGCACGTCCCGGTTGGAGAGCTCGTGGCCCTCCATGCTGGTCCAGCCGGTAACGGCGGAGAGGACGGTGACCATCTCTTCATAGGTGATGGTGTCATTGGGGTGGAAGGCCCCGTCGCCCCGGCCCGCCAGGCATCCCTTGGCGGTGAGGGCGCTCACCGCCTGGGCGTACCAGTCGGTGGGGGACACGTCGGAGAAGGAGGTGCCCTCGGTGGCCTTCAAGCCCAGGGCCTGATAGAGCATGGCGGCAAATTCGCCCCGGGTAATGGCACGACTGGGCTGGAAGGCGCCGGTGTCGGTGCCCGACACCAGACCGTAGACGGCCAGGGTGGCCACCTCGTCGGGATAAGCACTCTCCTTCAGGTCGGAGAAGTCATAGCGGCTGTGGTAGTCCAGGCCCAGAATCCGGGCGGCCTCGGCGGGGGAGACGGGGTTCCAGGTAATGGCTCCCTTGCCCTGGTACAGGGCGGCAGAGGGGGGCAGAGCCTCCAGCAGTTCCGCAAAGGCGGCCTGATGTTCCATGACCTGCTCCTGGTCGATGTAGAAGGTGTATCCGGCCAGCTCCAGCTTCCAATAGCCCGGAGTGTGTTCAGGCTGGGCGGAGGAGAGGAGCAGGGCAATGGCCTGAGTGTTCTCCTCGGACACCAGCAGGGTGGGCAGCACGCCCACCGTGTCGTTGGTGACCCCGTTGGGGGAATAGAAGCGGTAGACGGTGACCTTCATAGCGTCCCCGTCAAAGAGATCGGGGTAGCTGCTCTCATCCAAAATGATCTGGGCCACGCCCTTGCCGTAGGTCCGCTGACCCACGGCGATGCCCCCCTTGTGGTCCCGGATGGCGGCGGCAAACAGCTCAGAGCCGCTGGCCGAGTAGCCGCTGGTCATGACGATGAGGGGCTGGTCGGTGAGGTCGGGATAGGCCGCGTCGGTATAGACGTAATTATAGTTGCCATCTCCGTCCCGGAAAAATACCATGATCCCGCCGCCCACAAAATAGCCCGCGCTGGCTGCGGCGGACTCGGCGGTGCCGCCGGGATTGGAGCGCAGGTCCAGGATAAAGGGGCGGTTCAGGTCCTGATACTCGGTGAGGGCCTTGGAAATGGTGGCGGCGGTGGAGTCGCCGAAGCTGACGCAGTCGATGACCGCGGCCCCGTCCACCAGGGCGTAGGTGACAATGGGGACCTGCACCGCCCGGCGGGTAATGGTCACATCCCGGGTTTCGCCGGTGGCGGCGGAGCGGATGGTCAGGGTGACCTGAGAGCCCTCGGGGCCCGAGATGGCGCTGATCTGATCCAGGGAGGTGACGGGGGTGCCGTCAATGGCCAGCACCCGGTCTCCCTCCTGAAGCCCGGCCTCCTGGGCGGGGGAATTGGGCAGGATGGAGAGGATAAGAAAACTATTGTCCACCACGGCGTTCTGCATGGAAACGCCGATGCCCACCACTTCCTCGCCGTTTACCGCGCCCAGAAAATCCTGGTATTCCGCCTGGGTCATGTACACGGTGTAGGGGTCATTCAAAGCGGCCAGCATGTCCTGGACGCTGTCCTGGTCCAGAACAGACTGGGGTACGTCGTCCACGTAGCGGTCCTCCAGCAGCTGCCCGGCCTGCTCGGCGGTGAGGGCGGAGGCGGGGGAGAGACACAGGGACAGGGAGAGCGCCAGGGAGAGACCCGCTGCAAAAAATCGTTTCATATGGAAGCTCCTTACTGTGAAACGGGGAACGCCGGATGCCAGGGCCCTGGCATCCGGCGTAACAGGTGGATCAGATCTTGGGGGTGCGGTAGGTCATTTCCTCACGCTTGGGGCCGGAGGAGACCATGGTGATGGGGGCGCCGATGTGGGCCTCCAGGAAGTCCACATAGTCCTTGGCCTGCTGGGGCAGGGAGTCGTAATCCTTGCAGCCGCGGATGTCGCACTTCCAGCCGGGGAGGGTGGTGAACACGGGCTTGGCCTTCATCAGCAGGGGCGTGACGGGGAAGGTATCGGTGACCTTGCCGTCGATCTCGTAGCCGGTGCAGACCTTGATCTCGTCCAGGTAGCCCAGCACGTCCAGACAGGTGAGAGCCACCTGAGTGGCGCCCTGCACCATGCAGCCGTACTTGGTGGCCACGGCGTCAAACCAGCCCACACGGCGGGGACGGCCGGTGGTGGCACCGAACTCGCCCTTGTCGCCGCCGCGGCGGCGCAGCTCGTCGCCCTCCTCGCCCAGCAGCTCGCTGACGAAGGGCTCGGTGTGGGAGCCCACAGAGGAGGAATAGGCCTTGGTAACACAGATGACGTCCTCCACCGCGGTGGGAGGCACCGCAGCGCCCACACAGCCGAAACCGGCCAGGGTGTGGGAGGAGGTGGTCATGGGGAAGATGCCCAGGTCGGGGTCCTTCATGGAGCCCAGCTGACCCTCCAGCAGGATGGTCTTGCCCTCCTTCAGAGCCTGGTGGACAAAGCCCACGGCGTCGCCCACATAGGGACGGATCTCCTCCCGCAGGGCGATGAGCTGGTCAAACAGCTCGTCCACGCTGAGGGCGGGCTTGTGGTACAGGTGCTCGAAGAGAACGTTC
The DNA here is from genome assembly GCA_900553135.1 of uncultured Eubacteriales bacterium. Taxonomy (GTDB): domain Bacteria; phylum Bacillota; class Clostridia; order Oscillospirales; family Oscillospiraceae; genus Lawsonibacter. The sequence goes on from USCO01000020.1 coordinate 5,674, forward strand.
TTCAGGGAGACGGCGGCCTCCAGACGCTCCCGCAGGCGCTGCTCGTCAAACAGGTCGCACACCTGCACGCCGATCTTGGCGTACTTGTCGGAGTAGAAGGGGGCAATGCCGCTCTTGGTGGAACCAAAGGCACGGCCGGCCAGACGCTCCTCCTCATAGGCGTCCTGGAGCACATGATAGGGCATGAGAATCTGGCAGCGCTCAGAGACGATGAGGTTGGGGGCGGGGACGCCCTGGTCGGTGATGGACTTCAGCTCGTCCACCAGCTTGCGGATGTCCAGGGCCACGCCGTTGCCGATGATGTTGGTGACGTGGGGGTAGAAGGTGCCGGAAGGGAGAATGTGAAGCGCAAAGCGGCCATGATCGTTGATGATGGTGTGGCCCGCGTTGGCTCCGCCCTGAAAGCGGATGACCACGTCGGACGTTTCAGCCAGCATATCGGTGATCTTGCCCTTGCCCTCGTCGCCCCAGTTGGCGCCTACGATCGCTTTTACCATAATTGTTACCTCCGTGAGCCGGGATTCGCAACCGCAGAGCGGATTTGCCTTATCCGGTTCATAACGCAACATCCACATTATACTGCCTTTTCCCCCCGGACGCAAGGGGAAAGGATGTAGAAAAAGGGGAGAAAGCGTATGAAAAAATGGAACAGTGAGAGATCGAATTTAATCGGGTGCGGGGACCGTGTCGGGGGCGATCATGTTGAGCCCCTTCTCCAGAAGCTCCCGGGAAAGAAGGCCCTGGCCGTAGGTGATGAGGTTGCCCTCAGCGTCAATGAAGATGGAGAAGGGGAAGGAGTTGATGCCGTAGGTGGTGATGGCCTGGTAGTCCACATCGTAGTACACGGGGAAGGTGAAGCCCTCCTCCTCCAGATAGGCCTCGGCCTGCTCCCGGGTGTCCCCCATGGCGGGGCCCACGTTGACCAGAATAAAATGGATGTCCTCCCCATACAGCTGGTAGAGCTCGTGGATGTCGGGCATCTCACTCTTGCAGGGACCGCAGGTGGAGGCCCAGAAGTTGAGGTACACCGGCTTCTCCCCTAAAAACTCAGACAGCTCCCGGGTGTTGCCCTCCTGGTCCTCCATGGAGAAGGAGGGGGCGGGGTTAGACTGCTTACTGGTGTCCTCCTGCTCCTGGCTGGACTGGCTGGAGGAGCTGTCCTGAGTCCCGGCCAGGGTGTTGCCTCCCGCGTTGGGAGCCAGGCGGGTGTACAGGAAGCCGGCGGCGGCCAGCACGACCACCAGGGCGGCTGCCAGGATCCAAGCAGAGCGTTTTTTCATAAAAACCTCCTTAGCTCAGCCGGGAGAGCAGCGTGCCCATGGTACCGGTGGCCATGAGGATACCCACCAGGATGAGCAGCAGTCCCGAGACAGTGTTGATGATGGAGTAGTGGGCCTTGATCCACTGAAAGGCGTCTTTCAGGGACTGGAGCAGCAGGGCGCTGATGAGGAAGGGGATGCCCAGGCCCGCCGAGTAGCACAGCAGGAGCAGCACGCCCTGGGCCGCCGAGCCCTGCTGGGAGGCCAGCACCAGGGCCGAGCCCAGAAACGCCCCCACGCAGGGGGTCCAGCCTACGGCGAACACCGCGCCAAAGACCAGGGCAGAGAAAAATCCCAGCCGTCCCTGGATGCGGTAGTTCCCCATGCCCCGGAACAGAGACAGGCGGAACACGCCCAGAAAGTTGAGACCAAAGAAGATGACGATGAGGCCGGTAATTACATTGACCGCCGTTCTGTGCTGGGTGAACAGGGAGCCGATGGAGCCGGCAAAGGCGCCCATGAGGAGAAACAGCAGGGTGAATCCCGCCACAAAGCCCAGGGCGTTGCGCAGCACGGTGCGGGAGGAGGTGTTCTCCTCTCCACCGGCGAAGTACACCGGCAGCATGGGGAGCAGACAGGGGGAGATGAAGGTGATAAGGCCTTCCAAAAAGGTGACCAGATATGCCATAGGGGTCCTCCAGATAGATTTGATGGGAAGATGATACTGGATGGCGGGGGAGATGTCAAGAAAAAGCGTTAGCGTACCCTTACTATACCGGAAGGGAGGGGGCCCCTCCGTGACCAGGTCACAAAGGGGTACTTGTGTCCGGGAGGAAAACCGGTATAATGAAGGAGAGAATTTTGATTGCATCGGGAGGCGCCTATGGACCTTTTTCCCATTGAACAGTTGGCCTTTTGGCCCCATTTGACAGCCCAGGAGCAGCAGGACCTGAAGGATTCGGTGCGGCGCATGGACTACGACCAGGGGCAGCTCATCCGCTCCTCCGAGCGGGACTGCCTGGGGGCGCTGGTGATCCAGCAGGGGGTGATCCGTCTGTCCCTCACCTCGGAGGACGGAAGGGAGGCCACCATCGCCCGCATGACAGCGGGGGAGGTGTGCGTGCTCACCGCCTCCTGCATGCTCAGCGCCATCACCTTTGATGTACAGGTCCAGGCCGAGACGGCCTCCAGCGCCCTGGTCATCCCCGTGCAGCTGCTCTCCCGGCTCATGGGGGAGAACCTGTATGTGGAGAATTTTGTCTACAAATCCGCGGTGGAGCGCTTCTCTGACGCCATCCGGGCGGTGGAGCAGATGCTGTTCATGACCCTGGAGCAGCGGGTGGTGAGCTACCTGCTGGACGAGTCGGCCCGCCTGGGCAGCGACACCATCCAGGTGACCCAGGAGCGTATGGCCCAGGCCATCGGCAGCGCCCGGGAGGCGGTGACCCGCACCCTGAAAAAGCTGTCCGAGGCGGGGGCGGTGGAGCTGTTCCGGGGGGGCGTGCGCCTGGTGGACCGGAAGGCCCTGTACGCCAGGGTATCCTGAGGGCGCGGCCATGAAACGGTTTCAAAAGCTGCCCCTGGAAAAGCAGCTCTTTTACAGCTTTGTCAGCGTGTCCCTGGTGCTGCTGCTGCTCACCATGGGCATCATGCTCTATTTTGATATGAAGCGCCAGCTGAACAGCCTGGACCAGACCATCAGCTCCACGGCGGCCTACATCGCCGAGCTGGAGGGGGTGCAGGACATGCTGGAGCGGGGATACCCCGACCCCCAGGTGTCCAAACAGCTGGACTCCATGAGCCGGAACGTCACCGAACTGAACGTAATTGTGATCTACAACACCACGGGCATGCGCTTTTACCACACCGACCGGCGGCAGAGCGGCGAGACCTTTGTCCAGGGAGACGAGGAGGCCATCCTCCAGGGCAGCGAGCCCTATATCACCACCGGCTATGGCACCTACGGCGCCCAGCGCCAGGCCTTCCACGCGGTGAAAAACAGCCAGGGGGAGATCATCGGCTTTGTTATGACCTCCATTTTTACCGCGGACATTCTGGCCCGGAACAAGGTGCTGGTCATTTACGCCCTGGCCATTCTGGCGGTGGTCTTTGTGGTGGGGCTGGCCCTGTCCCGGGGCATCGTGCAGCTGCTAAAGGGCTCCCTGAAGGGCCACCACCCCTACGAGCTGCTGGAGCTCTACCTGCGGCAGGCGGACGTGCTCAACGCCATTGAGGACGGCCTCATCGCCACCGACCTGGAGGGAAAGGTGATCTTCTCCAACCAGGCGGCCCTGAAGCTGCTGGGCCGGGAGATGGACGAGGTGCGGGGCCAGGAGCTGTGCCAGATCTTCCCCGAGAGCTGCTGCCGCCAGGTGGCACAGACCGGAGAGGCCACCCACAACCGCTCCTGCGTCATGGGAGAGCGGCAGGTGCTCTCCAGTGAGATCCCCATTCAGGGGGAGAAGGGGCTGGACGGGGTCCTGAGCGTCCTGCACGACAAGACCGAGATGATGCGCCTGTCCGACGAGCTCTCCGGCACCCGAAACACCCTGGACACCCTGCGCTTTTTTAACCACGAGTTTATGAACAAGCTCCACGTGATCCTGGGCTATCTCCAGACCGGGCAGGTGCCCAAGGCCATCTCCTTCATCGTCAACAGCAGCCTGGTCACCAGCCAGGCCATCCGGGAGACGGCGGACTGCATCCGGGTTTCCCGCCTGTGCGCCCTGGTCATCGGCAAGATGATGCACGCCGCCGAGCTGGGCATCCTGCTCACCGTGGCCCCCGACAGCTATTGCCGCAGCGACGACCTGCTCATGCCTGAGGGGGACTATGTGACCGTGGTGGGCAACCTGCTGGAAAACGCCATTGAGGAACTGGCCCGCCAGGAAGGGGAGGTGCGGGAGGTCCGCCTGGCCCTGTACTGCCGCCCGGACTGCAACATTATCGTGTGCGAGGACACCGGCCAGGGTATTCCCCCGGGCATCCGGGAGCGGGTGCTGGAGAAGGGGGTGTCCTCCAAGGGGGAGGGCCGGGGCCTGGGCCTGCCCCTCATCCGCCAGATCGTGGAGGACCACGGCGGCACCCTGGACATTGTGACCGAGACGGGCGCGGGCACCTGCTTTACCATCACCCTGACCCAAAAGGAGACATGACATGCCATACCGGACCATTATCATTGAGGACGACTCCATGGTGGCCGCCATCGACCGGCAGTATGTGGAGAGCGACCGGCGCTTTCAGGTGCAGAAGACCTTCAAAAGCGGCGGGGAGGCTTTGACGTTTTTAAAGGACCAGGAGACCGACCTTATTATCCTGGACTACTACACCCCGGCCATGACCGGCCTGGAGTTTATCGACGCCCTGCACCGTCTGGGCAAGGCCCCCTCCATCATTATGGTGACCTCGGCCAGCGACGCGGACATCGTCCGGGCCCTGCTGAGCCGCGGGGTGCTGGACTATCTGGTCAAGCCCTTTGAGTTTGCCCGCTTCCGCCAGGCCATGGACAAGTTCCTCCAGCTGAAGACCCTGCTGGCCGAGGGGCAGACGGGGCTGGACCAGCGGGTCATCGACCGCCTGCTCCAGGGCAATGAGGGGAGCCAGAAGGCCCAGTGTCAGCTGGGCAAGGGGCTCAGCGGCGCTACCCTGGCCCTCATCCGGGAGTTTCTCTCCCGGCACCGGGAGAGCGCCCTCACCAGCGAGGAGATCGCCGAAGGGGTAGGGCTGTCCCGCATCACCATCCGCCGGTATGTGAACCACATGGTGGAGACGGAGGAGCTGGTGAGTACCATCGATTACCAGACCGGCGGCCGCCCCTCCATCCGCTACCGCTACATGGGCGCCCAGCGGGGAGAACAATAGTTACAAAAGGGATTCAATAGATACTAAAATTGAATTTCACCTCCCGATTCTCTAAACTGAATTTCAGGAGAACCCGTAACAATACGGGAAAGAGAAATAAGGAGGTCTTGCACTATGCCAACCCTGCAAGAAATCGCGGCCTACTTCGGCACCTACACCGCCGGAGCGGACGGAGCGGTCAGTTCGTTCAAGTTTGAGTACCTGACCAGCTTGGGCTTTGCCGCCATTGTGATTTTCCTGGGCCACGCCATCGTCAAGCGTTCCGCGCTGCTGCGGAAATTCGCCATCCCCGCCCCCGTTGTTTCGGGACTTCTGTTTTCCATCGTTATCGCCATTCTGAAGGGCAGCGGCATCATCGCCCTCTCCTTCAACGTCAGCACCATTCAGGACCTGTGTCAGAACATCTTCTTCATGTGCGTGGGCTTCGGCTTCAGCTGGAAGCTCATCCGCCACGCCGGCGGTAAGCTGTGTATCATGATCGCCATCGCCGCCTGCCTGCTCATCACCCTGCAGGACGTGCTGGGCGTGCTGGTGGGCAACCTGGTGGGCCTGGATCCCTTCCTGGCCCTGCAGTGCTCCTCCGCCTCCATGTCCGGCGGCGTGGGCACCGCCTCCGCCTTCGGTCCCATCTTCATCAAGTGGGGCGCCCCTGAGTCTGCCACTGCGGTGGGCGTCACCGCCGGTACTCTGGGCAATATCATGGGCTCCCTCATCGGCGGTCCTGTGGCTGCCTTCCTCATCAGCCGTCACGGCCTGAAGTCCGACCCCAACGACAAGCCCGAGTCTGCCGCTGACGGCAAGATCAAGGAGCTGAACAACGGCCGCATGGTTTCCATGTTCGGTATGGTGCTGCTGCTGTGCGCCCTGGGCATGCCCATCTACTGCATCCTGGACAACATCCCCATGATCGAGATGCCCAAGTTCATCGGCTGCCTGTTTGCCGGCGCCATCGCCCGCAACGTGATGGAGGCTGCCAACATCAAGTTCTACACCCCCGAGGTGGACGCCATCGAGCACATGTTCCTGGAGCTCTACCTGGCTCTGGTGCTCATGACCATCGACATCACCGCTCTGGCGGGCGTGGCCGGCCAGATGGGCGTCATCCTGCTGATGCAGGCGGTCCTCATGGCTCTGTTTGCCATCTTCGTTTCCTACAACATGTTCGGCCGCGACTACGGCGCCGCCGTTATGGCTGCCGGCAACTGCGGCTGGGGCTGCGGCTCCGGTCCCAACGCTGTGGCCAACGAGAAGGCCGTTATGGATCAGTACGGCTGGCACAATGTGGCCTGGGTGTTGTATCCCTCCTTCGCCGTTATCATCGACGATATTTACAACCCCATCTTCCTCTCACTGTTCGGAAGTATCTTCGCTTCTTGAATGAATCCCTCTTCCTAAACCGTTCCGCGGCGCAGTCTCTGCGCCGCGGAACGGTTTTTTGTCGTTTCTTCCGCTTGTGAAAAAAGGATGAAGTATGGTATAGTAAAGCGAAAAAGGAAGAGGACGCAGACAGGAGAGAGACAGGGCGAAAGGGAGACTTATGAGAACGAAACAAGTATGGAGAACAGGACTGCTGCTGGCGGCGGCTTTGAGCCTGGGACTCACCGGCTGCGGGACCACAGGCGGGCAGACGGGGTCGGAGCAGGACTCCCTGACGGTGCTGACCATCGGCACGGCGGACAGCGGGGGGTCCATGTATCCCATTGGCAGCGCCATTGCCCAGGCCATCACCGACGCGGACAGCACGGTGAAGGTGAACATCAGCGCGTCCACAGGATCCACCATGAATGTGGAAGCTCTGGCCGCGGGAGAGATCGACCTGGGCCTGGTGTCGGGGGATGTGGCCTATGCCGCCTATCATGGGCAGGATGTTTTTGAACAGCCTGTGGAGGGTCTGCGGGCGGTGGCGGCGCTGGACACCAGCGTGTCCACCTGGCTGGCCCCCTCTTCCACAGGGGCTGTGTATGTCCATGACCTGGTGGGCATGTCTGTGGGGGTAGGCCCCCAGACCTCCTCCACGGAGCTGTCCGCCCGCATTGCGGTGGATGTTCTGGACCTGGACCGGGAGGGGACCCAGCTGGAAAACTGCGCCCTGGGGGCCGCGGTGGAGCGGGTGGACGGCGTGGACCTGGACGCCATCCACGGCTTTTCCGGCAGCCCCATCCCGGGGCTGACGGAGCTGGCAGAGAAGCGCAGCTGCACCGTGCTGCGCTATGACCAGCAGGAGCTGGAGGATATCCTGGCCCGGAACAGCTGCTATTACCGGGTGACCATCCCCGCCGGAACCTATCCCGGTCAGGAGGATGTGGAGAGCTTTGGGGTAAAATGCCTGCTGTGCGTCAGCGAGGATATGGACGAGGAGCAGGTATACCGCCTGACCAAGGCCCTGTGGGAGAGCCGGGAGAACCTGGCCCAGAGCCACCCGGCCCTGAAGGAGATGCTGCAGGAGGGGTTTATGGACCAGGATCTGCCCATTCCTCTGCACCCCGGAGCCCAGCGCTTTTATGAAGAGATGAACCAGCAGGGAGCCATTTGACACTTTGACAAACTGAACACGGTTTTTCCAGAGAAGCCCGGAGATTTTACACAAAAACCTCCGGGCTTCGCCTTATTTTACATGGATTTAACATAGATAAGCTTTCTCATTTTACATAGCGCCTTTATACTCAGACCAGCAAAGGGAACAAAACACCTTGCAAAATCTCAAGTGATGTAAAGTTACAGCGTTAAAAGGAGAATGATGAATATGAAAAAGCTTGCTTGCCTCGGCCTGTCCCTGGCCATGGCCCTGGGCCTGATGACCGGATGCGGTTCCAGCAACAACGGCGATGCCACCAGCAATCAGGATCAGAGCGGTACTTCCCAGACTCAGACCCAGCTGACCGGCACCGTGAACACCGACGGCTCCACCTCCATGGAGAGCGTGGTCAAGGCTCTGGGCGAGGCTTTTATGGAGATGAATCCTGAGGTCACCGTGAACTACTCCGGCACCGGTTCCGGCACCGGCATCCAGTCCGCCATCGACGGCACCTGCGACCTGGGCCTGTCCTCCCGTGCTCTGAAGGACGAGGAGAAGACCAACGGTGCTGTGGAGAACATCGTGGCTCTGGACGGCGTGGCCGTGGTCATCAACCCCGCCAACGGCGTGGAGGACCTGACTGTGGAGCAGATCGCTCAGATCTTCACCGGCGAGATCACCAACTGGTCTGAGCTGGGCGGCACCGACGGCGAGATCGCTGTGTTCGGCCGTGAGGCTGGTTCCGGCACCCGCGGCGCCTTCGAGGAGATCGTGGGCGTGGATAACTGCAAGTACACCAACGAGTACTCCTCCACCGGCGACGTGATCGGCAACGTGGCTTCCAACCCCAACGCCATCGGCTACGCTTCTCTGTCCGCTGTGGATGACACCGTGAAGGCCGTGAAGGTCAACGGTGTGGCTCCTTCCGAGGACACCGTGAAGGACGGTACTTACGAGATCCAGCGTCCCTTCGTCATGGTCACCAAGGACGGCGCTGAGCTGTCCGAGGCTGCCCAGGCTTTCCTGGAGTTCGCCATGAGCGAGGATGCCGCTGACATCATCGCCGCTGCCGGCGCTGTGTCTCCCAAGGGCTAATTCCTGCGAGCGATCAAAACAAGCCCCCGGTCTCCGGGGGCTTGTTTCAAACCTAGCTGTCTCCCCTTCTGCAGATTCCTCAGTTGACACGGGGGCATGATACAAGTTCGTGTCTCAGTGTCAGCTGAGGAGACAAACGAAAAGAAAAGGTTGAGTGATATGAAAAACGAGCAAGTCATTCAAAATCAGGTTCACAATCAGGGCGGTGTGCGCCGGGCGAAAGACGCCATGGAATGGATCATGAAATCCCTGTTTATGATCTGCGGATTTATCGCCATCGCCTTTGTGCTGTTGATTACCGTCTATCTGATCATCTCCGGTCTGCCCGCCATCAAAGAGGTCGGCCTCATCGACTTTCTGTTCGGCACCCGGTGGGCCTCCACCGATAAGACCGATCCGGCCTACGGCATCCTGCCCTTTATCCTGACCTCCATCTACGGCACCGCCGGCGCCATCATCATCGGCGTGCCCATCGGATTTTTCACCGCGGTGTTCCTCTCCAAGGTAGCGCCCCCCAAGGTGGCGGCGGTGATCCGTCCGGCGGTGGACCTGCTGGCCGGTATCCCCTCGGTGGTCTACGGCCTGGTGGGCATGATGGTGCTGCTGCCCGCTATCCGGGAAACCTTCCACATTGCCGCGGGCGACAGCCTGCTGGCCGCCATCATTGTGCTGGCGGTGATGATCCTGCCCTCCATCATCTCGGTGTCTGAGACCGCTCTGAACGCGGTGCCCAAGGAGTATGAGGAGGCCAGCCTGGCTCTGGGCGCCACCGAGCTGGAGACCTACTTCCGGGTGAGCGCTCCCGCTGCCAAGAGCGGCATCGCTGCGGCGGTGGTGCTGGGCGTGGGCCGTGCCATCGGCGAGGCCATGGCCATCCTCATGGTGGCCGGCAACGTGGCCAACATGCCCTCCCTGCTCACCAGCGTCAAGTTCCTCACCACGGCCATCGCCAGCGAGATGAGCTACGCCGCGGTGGGTTCCCTCCAGCGCAACGCCCTGTACTCCATTGGTCTGGTGCTGTTCCTGTTTATTATGTGTATCAATGTGGTCCTCAATGTGTTCCTCAAGCGGAACAAGGAGGCGTAAAGGATGACGAATATTATGACGACAACTTCTGCCACTCAGACGGCCGGTAAGGCCCAAAGTAAGCTCTCGCCCCGCCGCAGAGCCTATGAGGTGGGAATGCGCACCCTGCTCTACGTGTCTGCCGGAGCGACGGTGCTGCTGCTGCTCTTCCTCATCGGTTACATCTTCTACCGGGGCCTGCCCAACCTGAACTGGACCTTCCTCACCAGCCAGGAGAGCGTGCTGCGGGGCACCGACGGTATCCTCCCCGCCATCCAGAATACCATCTACGTCATCATTGTGACCCTGATCTTCATTCTGCCCCTGGGCGTTGGCGCGGCCATCTACCTCACCGAGTACGCCACCAACCGCAAGCTGGTCTCCGCCATTGAGTTTGCCACTGAGACCCTGGCCGGTATCCCCTCCATCCTGTACGCCCTGGTGGGTATGCTGGTGTTCTGCCAGGTGATGAATCTGGGCAAGACCCTGCTGGCCGGCGCCCTCACCCTGGTCATCATGACCCTGCCTACCATCATCCGTACCACCCAGGAGTCCCTGAAGACCGTTCCCCAGAGCTACCGGGAAGGTTCCCTGGGCCTGGGCGCGGGCAAGTGGCACATGATCCGCACCGTGGTGCTGCCCTCCTCCGTGGACGGCATCGTCACCGGCTGCATCTTGTCCATCGGCCGCGTGGTGGGTGAGTCCGCCGTGCTGATGTTCACCGCCGGTATGGGTACCACCCTGCAGAAGTTCTTCAGCTCCGGCGGCCTGATCGACAGCTCCGGTGCTACCCTGACTGTGGCCCTGTACGTCTACGCCAAGGAGCGCGCCGAGTTTGACATGGCCTTCTCCGTGGCTGTGGTGCTGCTGATCATCACCTTTGCCATCAACCTGGCCGCCAAGCTCGCCGGCGGGTATTTGAGAAAGAAATAATTCTTCTGACTAGGAATAGGGAGAAAACAATATGAATGAAAACGTAATTTTGCAGGCCGAGGACCTCAACCTCTACTATGGCGAGAACCACGCCCTGAAGTCCATCAATATCGACATCCCCGAGCACCAGATCACTGCCCTCATCGGCCCCTCCGGCTGCGGCAAGTCCACTTTCCTGCGCTGCCTGAACCGGATGAACGACCTTATCCCCATCGTGCGCATCGACGGCGCCCTCTACTACCGGGGAGAGAACATCTACGCCCCCGGCCGGGACGTCACCGACCTGCGCAAGCGCATCGGCATGGTCTTCCAGAAGGCCAATCCCTTCCCCATGTCCATCTATGACAACGTGGCCTACGGTCCCCGCACCCACGGCATCCGCAGCCGGGTGAAGCTGGATGAGATCGTGGAGGAGTCCCTGCGCTCTGCCGCCATCTGGGACGAGGTGAAGGACCGGCTGAAAAAGCCCGCCCTGGGCCTCTCCGGCGGCCAGCAGCAGCGCCTGTGTATCGCTCGTGCCCTGGCCGTCAAGCCCGACGTGCTGCTCATGGACGAGTCCACCTCCGCGCTGGACCCCATTTCCACCTCTAAGATCGAGGACCTTGCCAGCGAGCTGAAAAAAGATTACACTATCATCATGGTTACCCATAACATGCAGCAGGCGGCCCGTATTTCCGACAAGACCGCATTCTTCCTGCTGGGCGAGCTGGTGGAGTTTGGCGATACCGAGCAGATTTTCTCTATGCCCAAGGACAAGCGGACTGAGGACTACATCACCGGGAGGTTTGGATAATGCGGGACAGATTCAACGAACAGCTGGAACAGCTGAATGTAGAGCTCATCAAAATGGGAGCGCTGTGCGAAGAGGCCATTTCCGCCGCCGCCAAGGCTCTGCTGGAGGGCGACGCCGCCCTGCGGGAGACGGCCGGCGCCGTGGAGCGGGAGATCGACCAGAAGGAGCGGGACATCGAGAGCCTTTGCATGAAGCTTCTGCTTCAGCAGCAGCCTGTGGCCCGGGACCTGCGGGCCATCTCCGCCGCCCTGAAGATGATCTCCGACATGGAGCGCATTGGAGACCAGGCCGCCGATATCGCCGAGATCGCCCGGGATATCAGCGACAGCCCCGTCATTGCCCAGGTGCCCATTGCCCAGATGGCCCGCAGCGCCATCGGCATGGTCACCGACAGCATCGACTCCTATGTGCGTAAAAACCTGGGCCTGGCCCAGGAGGTCATCCGCAAGGACGATGAGATCGACCAGATGTTCCTGGATGTGAAGGCGCTGCTCATCGGCCTGGTGGAGAAGGGAGACAGCGGGGAGACCTGCCTGGATCTGCTGATGGTGGCCAAGTATCTGGAGCGCATCGGCGACCACGCGGTGAATATCGCCGAGTGGGTGGAGTACTCCCTCACGGGACAGCACAGCTCCATCTGAGTTTCGACGCGCCATGAAAAGGCCGGATCAACGGCCTATTGGAGGTTTTGACCGTGATCTATGTTTTGGAGGACGACGCCAGCATCCGAAAGCTGGTGGTCTATACGCTGCAAAGCCAGGGAATGGAAGCAAAGGGTTTTGAGCGTCCCTCCCTGTTCTGGCAGGCCGTGGAGGAACAGGTTCCTCAGCTGGTCCTGCTGGACATTATGCTGCCCGAGCAGGACGGCCTGCAGATCCTCAGCCGGCTGCGGGCCATGCCCGCCACCCGGCAGGTCCAGGTCATCATGCTCACCGCCAAGGGCACGGAGTATGACAAGGTACTGGGCCTGGACCAGGGGGCGGACGACTATGTGGCCAAGCCCTTCGGTATGATGGAGCTCATGGCCCGGGTGCGTACCGCCCTGCGCCGCACCCGCCTGGAGGAGCCCAAGGAGAAGACCTATACCCTGGGAACGCTGTTTGTGGACCCGGAGCGGCATATCGTCCGGGACGGCGACCGGGAGGTGTCCCTGACCCTGAAGGAGTTTCAGGTTTTGTGCCTGCTGCTGGAGCGGGCGGGGACCGTGTTTACCCGGGACCAGCTGCTCAACACCATCTGGGGCTATGAATTTGACGGCGCCAGCCGCACGGTGGACGTACATATCCGTACCCTGCGGCAGAAGCTGGGCTCCAGCGGAGACTGCATCGAGACCGTGCGGGGCGTTGGATATAAGATCAGCCCCCGCTGAGGGGCAGGAAAGACGGGAGAAGCAATATGACCGGAAAATTGTTCCGAAATTCCATGGCTGTGGCCGTGACGGTGATGGTGCTGTCCATTGCCCTGTTTATGGGCATGCTGTACCAGCACTTTACCGACCAGATCATGGGGGAACTCCAGACGGAGACCCAGCTGGTGGCCCAGGGCGTGGAAGTGGAAGGTCTGAATTATTTGCAGGGGATGGAGAGCCGCAACCGCATCACCTGGGTGGCCGGCGACGGCACCGTGCTCTATGACAGCCAGGCCGACGCCTCCAAAATGGAGAACCACGCCGACCGTGAAGAGATCCGCCAGGCGCTGGAGAATGAATCCGGTACCGCCCAGCGTTACTCTGCCACCCTGGCCCAGCAGACCCTGTACGCCGCCCAGCGGCTCAGCGACGGGTCCGTGATCCGCATGGCCAGCGCTCAGCAGACCGTGGTGGTGGTGCTGCTGTCCATGATCCAGCCCATTTTGCTGATTTTGGGCATTGCCCTCATTATCTCCGCGGTGCTGGCCTCCAGAATGACCCGGGGCATCATCCGTCCCATCGTCTCTCTGGACCTGGAGCACCCGGAAAACTGCGACACCTACCAGGAGCTGGTCCCCCTGCTCACCCGGGTGAAGCGGCAAAACGAGACCATTCAGCGCCAGATGGCCCAGCTCAGCCAGCAGCAGCAGGAGTTTTCCGCCCTGACGGAAAACATGTCCGAGGGTTTCCTGCTGCTGGACCGTCGGGGCCGGGTCCTCTCCTACAACTCCGGCGCCCTGAGCCAGCTGGGGGCCCAGCCCCCCAAGGGAGAGGTCAACGTGCTGGTGCTCAACCGCAGCGAGGGCTTCCAGCGGGCGGTGGACGACGCCCTGGAGGGCCGCAAGAGCTGCCAGATGATCCATCAGGGCGGCCGGTGGTGCCAGGTGTTGGCCAACCCCGTCCTGCGGGATGGGGAGCAGGCCGGCGTGGTCATGGTGCTGCTGGACGTCACCGAGCAGGAGCAGCGGGAGGAGCTGCGGCGGGAGTTTACCGCCAACGTCTCCCATGAGCTGAAAACTCCCCTCACCGCCATCTCTGGCATTGCCGAGATCATGCGGGGCGGCATGGTGAAGCCCGAGGACATCGAGGACTTTGCAGGGGACATCTACCAGGAGGCCCAGCGGCTCATCGCTTTGGTGGAGGATATCATCCGCCTGTCCCGCCTGGACGAGGGCGAGGGCGGCCTGGAGCGGGAGGATGTGGACCTGCTGAAGCTGTCCGACCAGGTGGTGCACCGCTTGGAGCCCGCCGCCCGCAAGCAGGACGTGGCCCTGAAGGTCACCGGGCGCAGCGTCAAGGTCCACGGCGTGGCCAGCGTGCTGGAGGAGATGCTCTACAACCTGTGCGACAACGCCATCAAGTACAACAAGCCCGGAGGCCGCGTGACCGTGACGGTGGACTATCTGGGCCAGGACGCCCAGGTCCAGGTGGAGGACACCGGCATCGGTATCCCCCAGGAGGACCAGAGCCGGGTGTTCGAGCGCTTCTACCGGGTGGACAAGAGCCACTCCAAGGAGATCGGCGGCACCGGACTGGGGCTGTCCATCGTCAAGCACGGCGCCGCCCTCCACGACGGTCAGGTGCGCCTGGAGAGCACCCCGGGCAAGGGCACCAAGGTGACCCTGGTGATGCCCACGGGAACGGAAGAATAAATTGGTCCAAAATGGGAACCTTTTTTTCTAGGATGCGTCCAAGTATCACAGAAGGGACAGTCAGACTGTCCCCGGAACTTGAAAAAAAGGAGACCATTTCATGAAAAAGATGATCGCCCTGTTGGCCGCTGCCCTGACCCTCACCGCGGTGCTCACCGCCTGCGGCCAGAAGCAGGAGAGCCGTACCCCCGAAGAGCTGACCCAGGTCTACGCCGACGCCCTCACTGAGAACGGCGGCGAGATGGTGGAGTATAACCCCGTGATCTCCAAAGTGGACAGTGAGGACCCCGTGTCCGCCATGATCCTGGAGTCTATGGGCCTGAAGGAAGAGGACATGACCGCCTTTGGCGTCAGCGGCTCCATGATGAACGTGAAGGCCTACGGCATTGCCGCCGTGATGCCCGCCGAGGGCAAGGAGGAGGCCGTGAAGGAGGGCCTGCAGGGGTTTATCGACCGGCAGAAGTCCAGCTTTGAGACCTACCTGGCCGACCAGTACGCCGTGGCCGAGAGCGCCCGTCTGGAGACCCTGGAGGACGGCACCGTCCTCATGGTCATGTGCGAGGACCAGGACACCGTCTTTGACGGCATCCGCGCCGCCATCGAGGCGTGACCGCTTTTGACAAGAAAAAATCCCGGACTGCTCAGCAGTCCGGGATTTTTTTATCCTTGTTTCAGCAGGGCCTCTCCGGCCAGATAGATGTCTCCCGCGCCCACGGTGAGGATGAGGTCTCCCGGCTGGGCCAGCTGGCTCAGCCGCTGGGTGACGTCCTCCAGGGTGGCGCAGTACTCGGCCCCGGGGATCTGGGCGGCCAGGTCCCGGGAGGAGATGCCAAGGGTGTCGGTCTCCCGGGCGGCGTAGATCTCCGCCAGGATGGCCTTGTCGGCCAGTTTCAGCACCTGGACAAAATCGTCAAAGAGCTCCTTGGTGCGGGTGTAGGTGTGGGGCTGGAAGGCGCAGATGACCCGCTGGTAGCCCAGGGTCTTGACGGTGGAGAGCAGGGCCTGAAGCTCGTGGGGATGGTGGGCATAGTCGTCATACACCGCCGCGCCGTGGTACTCTCCCTTGCGCTCAAAGCGGCGGCCCGCCCCGCCGAAGGCAAACAGGCCCTGCTGAATGGCGGAGAAGGGAACGTTGAGGCACAGGGCGGCTCCGGCGGCGGCCAGGGCGTTGCGCACGTTGTGCACGCCGGGCACCTGGAGACGCACGCTGCCCAGGGTCTCGCCCTTCCAAACCAGATCGAAGGTGGGCAGGCCCTTGTCCCAGGTGAGGTTGGCGGCGTGGATGTCCCCCTGCTCCAGACCGAAGGTGAGCATGGGGCGGCCCAGGTCCTTCAGGGCGTCCATGGTGTTGGCGTCGTCGCCGTCCGCCACCACAAAGCCACGCTGGGGCACCAGCTGGGCGAAGCGGAGGAAGGAGTGCTTCACGTCCTCCAGGTCCTTGAAAAAGTCCAGGTGGTCGGCGTCCACGTTGAGGATCACCGCCACGGTGGGGAAGAAGGAGAGGAAGGAGTTGCAGTACTCACAGGACTCCAGAATGATGGTGTCTCCCTTGCCCACCCGGTGGCCCGCGCCCAGGGCGGGGAGCACGCCGCCGATCATCACGGTGGGGTCCCGCTGGGCGGCCAGGAAGATGTGGGTGCACATGGAGGTGGTGGTGGTCTTGCCGTGGGTGCCCGCCACGCACAGGGCGTTTTCGTAGTGCTTCATAATGGCGCCCCAGGCCTGGGCCCGCTCAAACACGGGGATACCGGCGGCACGGGCGGCGGCGATCTCGGGGTTGTCATCGTGGACGGCGGCGGTGCGGATGACGCAGCCGGCTCCCTGCACGCTTTCGGGCAGGTGGCCGATGACCACGGGGATGCCCAGGGAGCGCAGGTGGGCCACGGTGGCGCTCTCGTGCATGTCGGAGCCGGTGATCTCTACGCCGGCGCCGTGGAGCACCTCAGCCAGGGGGGACATGGATACCCCGCCGATGCCCACCAGATGGGCACGCTTGCCGGGGCGGATATAGTCATGGATGTCGGGAGTCATGGATCAACACCTCAAATCTAGGATTTCAACGAAACTGGAACTTGCTTTCCACATTATAGTACACACCAGGCCGCTTCACAAGAGAGGGAAGAAAATAATCTCTGGAAACCATGCCCAAAAACAGGCGGAAAAATACCCGATGTCTGGGACACCGGGCATTTTTCGTAAGGAGAAATTCATTCGGAAATGGTCAGATTGGTAATGATGTAGCCAAACATGCTGTCCCGGGGGGAAACCTGGACCTCAAAGCTCAGCAGCACGGAGCCATCCTCCAGGGAGGTCATGGTGCCGGTGAGGGTGTTGGGGTCGGCGCCCTGGGAGACGTTGATCTGGGAGAGACCCTCGTCGCCCCGGGCCAGGTCGTAGCAGTCGCTGGCGGCGTTGTAGGAGATGCGCTGGGCGATGGGCTGGGGGATCTCGGGCAGCTGGGCCACATCGGGGTAGAGGGCGGCGGCGTAATCCCGGACCATCTCGGCGGGCAGGGTCATGATCTCGTCGGTGAACTCGGCCCGCTCGTCCATCTGGCCGTAGAGGCTGAGCATGTAGTAAAGACTGGTCCAGAAGAACTGGCTGTCCTGGGGATCATAGGTGAGGTGGTTCTCCGCCATGGCAAGCACCAGGGCGTGGACCGCGGGGGTCATGGCGTCAGCCGCGCCCATCTGGGCGGGGACGTTGCCGTGGACCTCCTGAGTGGAGACGGCAGGCTCCTGCTGCGTGTCGGCCAGGGCCACATTGGCAAAGGGGACGACCAACAGAGATACGATGGCAAGGGAAAGGATCAGCTTTTTCACAGCAGGACCCTCCTTTCGTTCGAGTTTAACTTATTATATCAAATCCCACTGTTATTGTGGTATCGAAGCGGTGACACGAGAATGAAAAAATGGTTACAAAGTGGTTGCAGAATCAAAGGGGAGAAAGAGGGATAATAGGACGAAATGCAGGATAACGGAAGAAAGCCTGCAAAATATAGCCCCAAAACCAGGATATGAAGGGATGGGAGGAATTATTCGCTCCCTTGGGTTTTGGTTGACCGGACGGTGGGTTTTCGGTACAATGAGGGATACGGATTTATGATATTAGAAGAGGAATGAGAACCATGCTGGATCACCAACTGGAACAACGATTTACCGCCGCCCGCCGCGCCGCCATTGCCCGGGATTTTGCATCCCTCAATGAGCAGCAGCGCCAGGCGGTGCTGGATACCGAAGGGCCCCTGCTGCTGCTGGCAGGCGCGGGCAGCGGAAAGACCACCGTGCTCATCAACCGCGTAGCCAACCTCATGCGCTACGGCCGCGGCTCCGACAGCCCCGAGGTGCCCCAGTGGGTCACGGAGGAGGACCTGGACTTTCTGGAGACCTACGCCCGCACCGGGGAGGGGGACCGCCTGCGCATGGAGGAGCTGTGCAGCCTGGACCCTGCCGCCCCCTGGACCATTCTGGCCATCACCTTTACCAACAAGGCCGCCGGAGAGCTGAAGGAGCGTCTGGGGGCCATGCTGGGGCCCCAGGCGGAGGACGTGTGGGCCTCCACCTTCCACTCCGCCTGCGTGCGCATCCTGCGGCGGGACATCGACC
>USCO01000021.1 GCA_900553135.1 uncultured Eubacteriales bacterium
AAAAACAGAGTCTATACTATTGCGTTGGGGGATTATCCGGACCCAATCCTACAGGAGCTGATGACACGGTTTTTGAATTTCAACCGTTCAGTCAGTAACGCGGATTATTTTGTGACCTATCATTGGGGACTCAGCAGCGGAGAGAGTGTTTTGCTGCGCATTTTTACAAAATTGTGGTACCTTCTTAGCGGAAATCCCTACGATGAGGAAAGCACCGGTAACATTACACCACGCGCGGCGAAAAAAGCAGCCCTGGCTAGCCGAGAAGAAATCATTGAAAATCGTACAGGAGACTGTGATTCGGTGATCCTCTTTTTGGATGAGGCGGATCTCTCCCTTCACCCGGAGTGGCAGCGGCTGTTTGTAGCCGTATTGGCGGAATATCTTCCCCGCCTGTACCGGAACCCATATTACGAGGGAGCAGACAGCGGCTGCCGGGACATTCAGATCATTCTCACCACGCATTCGCCCCTGATGCTGGGGGACTTTCCCTCCTCCGCTGTGCTCTACTTGAAAAAGGACAAGGGGGGCTGCGTTGCCGTGGAGTGCAGCGCACTCCAGCCCTTTGGACAGAACCTCTACACCCTTCTGAAGGACGGCTTCTATCTGAAAAACGGAACCATCGGAGGATTGGCACAGAAGAAAATCAAGCAGGTGCTCGCGGATATCAACCGCATTCGTGAGATGCAGGAAGAGAAGCGAGCGAAGGGCCTGTGCATGGATGATTCACAGATTGCGGAATGGAAGGCGTTATTGGAAGGTCATCAAGAAAAGACGGTCAAATACATTTCGGAAGGCATCCTGCGCAGCAAGCTGGAAGAGGAGATCTCCGTTGCCCTTGCCGCCATGATGGAAGGACGAGACCGGGAGAATAAAGAACGGAAAAAGCAGGCCCTGAAAGAGGATATTGCCCGATTGCAGCGTCAGTTAGAGGAGCTGGAACGTGGAGAGGAGGAGCCGTCATGATCCGCATTCCGCCGCCCTGGAAGGGAGAACGGGCAGAAGAGATCTGGGCGTTGTATCGTTACCTGCTGTATCAGACGCTTCCATTTGAACCGGAAGACTATCTGCCCCGGGACAGTACCGGCGCTTACTACTATAAAGATGGAGATCCCACAAAAGAGAAGGTCTATCCGGCCTCCCGTTCCTTCAAGCTCAGCAGTGACGGAGAGAAAATCCTTTCGGCGGCATCACAGCCTGCGCCCTCTACGCTGGAAGAGACCATCCAGTTGGCAAGCCCGGAGCTACATGATTATCTCTATGAAAATCATGCGGTCCAGCGGGAGCATCTCATAGAGCTGCTGACCACTCAGACCGATGAAAAAACCGTTCGAGCCAAGAAACTGGTGTTTCGAACAAATCCGGCGTTGGAAAAGCTTTTGTTGACGGAAGTGTTCAACTATTCCGCCTTTAGCGCCAAAAGTCGGTTTCCGGAATTGGTGCGGATGATGGGGGTAGAGGTCTGTCCCTATTGCAACCGGAGTTTCACGACCACGGCAAAAATCCGCAAGGGAGAATACCACCGGCAAAATCAGGTGGACCATTACCGCGCCAAATCGAAATATCCCTGGTTTGCGCTGACACTGCCCAATTTCATCCCTGCCTGTGGAAATTGTAATCTGCGAAAGAGCGATACAGATGATTGCGTGCTGTATCCCTATACAGAGGGATTTGATGACAAGTATCATTTTCGCACGAAGCTGGTATCGGGACTGGGCTATTTGACAGGGGCGGACAGCGATCCGGAAGAATTTGAGGTGGAGATCGTGCCGTATCCCGGTGCGGCGCTGGACTGTGATCCGAATTATGAAAAACGAGTCAAGACCTCAATCGACAAATTTGGATTGGATGTATTGTATCGCGAAAGTCACAACGCTTATATCTGCAATATTTATGAGCAGCGGTATATCTTCGATGACGCCTATTTGGATTCTTTGATAAACAGCTTCCCTGATTTGTTTCAAAGCAGGGAGGAAGCGCGCAGTTTGCTTTATATGAGACGCTATGACGGGGATTCCCTTGGCGCGTCTCCCTTGGCAAGACTGACCCACGACATTGATGAGGAGATCTCCAGGCTGCATGATGCACTGAACATGCGGAGATGATGTACCAAGGAGTGCTGTGATGGCGCAGCCCCGCGGCTGTGGCCGAAAATCCCCTCTGCATGATGCCGCAGAGGGGATTTTTCTATTCCGGAGGAAAGCGAGACGGGAGGTCTATGATAAAAAATTCCGCCCAGGAATATCCTGGGCGGAATTAAAATGGAAAATATGAGAAGAATTTAAGCCCAAAAGTCCATTTCGCGGGCTGCCTCGCCGTCTGTTACCCGGACATAGCCAATGGGCTCCATGCTCTCGTCCAGGAGCAGATAGTAGAAAGGATGTTCCTCCGAAGCATGGCGGGCGGCATTGGGAAAATCCGTCATGGGCCTGCAGAACTGGGAAAGATAGGGGGAAGTGGCACGGCTCCAGATACTTTGCAGCATGACGGACTCCGAAAGAGAAGGCCCGCTGATCTGCCCGGTGGGCTCCACATACCAGGCCGCGCCGCAGCTGGTGATCTCCTGTTCAGAGAGCTGGGTAAACTGGGAGGAGGCGGGATACCCCTGGGCCTGCTGCTGGTAGATGTCGGAGAAGTCGTAGCTGCAAAGGGTGAGCCGCATCCGCCATTGATGCTCGCTGACATGTTCCGGGCGACCCACGAAATAGCCGCACAGGGTGGTAGGGTCCTGATAGAGCAGCAGCACAAAAATACCGTTGCTGTCCAGGGTATAGGTAGCGGAGGAGTGACCGCCCCGCTCGGTTCCCTGAGAGGCCACCAGCCAGGCCATGTGAAGACTGTCGGTCAGATAGGCGATCGGATCGTCGCCCAGATCGCAGGCAAAGCCCGCAAGGTTAAAAAACTCCATTTGGGGCACCAGACCCCGAAGCTGATCTTGGTCAAATACACACTGCCCCCGGCTGTTTTCCTCCAGATACAGCTCCACCGAGCCGGTGGCGGTCAGGGTGGTGCTGGCAGAGGTACCTTCGTTTCCTGCCTCTCCCTTGCTATTCAGGTAGGTATAGCCCAGCAGCTGGTAGTCCCCGTCCAGCAGCAGGAAGCACCGCCAGCGGTCGGCCCGGGGCAGCCGGTCCTGAAGCCGGTCGATAGAGCGGCAGAGCTTCTCCACCCAGGGGGAGTTCAGCTGGGACCAAAGGTGGTAGCGCTGGGCGTCGTCCTCCTCCAGGTTGGGGCTGCGGCCGGTGTTGTAGCCCACCAGAATCCACTCCGCACCGCAGCTGTCCAGCTCCGAAGGGGAGATATAATGGGAGAAGGTATCCTGCTGGCTGCTGGAAAAGGCCTCCAACTGCTCCTCAAACAGGTCGGTGAAGTCGTAATCACACAGAGTTACCTCCAGCCGCCAGACACCCTCCGAGACCTCCTCCGGCACGCCGATGCCATAGCCCATAAGGTGGGTGTTTTCGTCATAGATCAGCAGGCACTGGAGACTGTTGGGGTCCTCTTCCGGGTTGAAGCTGCCTGATTCATTCTGGCTGCCCCGTTCCCCGTGGGAAGAAATGAGAGCGGCCATTTGGTAGCTATTCAGCAGGTAGGGCTCGATCTCGTTGCCCATGTTGGGCACGCCGTCAAAATTGATGCACTCCGCGGAAGGAAAGAAGTCCTGTACCAGCTCTGCCGTTACCTCGCACGCGCCGTTTTCGTCCGCCTGCATGTCAAAGGGGACCGTAGTCTGGTCGGAGGGCGTGGTGACGTGGACATCCTGGTTGGAGCCCCCAAGGCTGGGGAGAAGGCCGCCCACGGAGTCCCCGGCGGCGGTCTGGGAACCGCCCCCAATCAGCCGGGGCAGAAGCAGCCCTGCCGCGCCGCCCAGCACCAGCACCACCAGCAGAGCGGGCAGCAGCTTTTTCCAGCGCCCCGCCCCTGCACCGGCCTGGCGGCGTTCTGCTTTGAGCCGGGCCTTTTCGGCCTTGGCCGCCTGTTGGGCGGCCTTTTTTTGTTCCGCTTCCAGCCGGGCGGCCTCCCGAAGCTGGGCCTGTTTGGCTTCCTCTTCCTGGGCCAGCCGGGCCTCGGTCTCCAGCCGGGCGGGGTCGGCGTACCGGGCGGCCTGGCTGCGGCTTCCTCCGCAGCGGTGGCAGTTGGCCTCACCGGAGCGGTTCACCCCTCCGCAGGGGCAGTACCAAAGGTCCTCCACTTCCCGGTAGGCGTAGCGGCATTTGGGAATCCGACCCTGAGCCTGGGCGCACTGGGCCGGGTCGGCCACCGCCTCTTCCAGCGGTGTAAAGGCGGGGAGCAGCACCGCCTTGGTCCCCTGGGGCGCCTCCCAGGTCCTGCCGCCGGAAAAGGCGGCGGAGAGGAGGGACACCGTACAACGGGTGCTGCCGCTGAGGGGCAGGGGAATGGCGGTATAGGCGCCGAAGGTATTTCCCCGCCGGACCTGAAGGCCAGCGTAGCAGAATTCCACAGTATTTTGGACGGCGCCGGTCTCGTCCAGACACGCTACCTGAACCCGCAGGGTGGTGAGAAGTTCCGGGGAGATGCTCTTAAACTTGAGCTGGGCCACCAGGCGGGGATTTTGGGTGTCTTCCAGCAGCGCTCCCGCCGCCAGCACCACCGGAGCGGCAGCGGTATATTGCCGGGGAGTCAGGCGGAAGCGCTGGATGTAACGTTCAGCCATGGCAGCCTCCTATCACAGCTCGGGCAGGTCGTCGGGATTTTCCTCTGCCTGCGGGGCCGCCGCGGACTGGGTCTGCTTGGGGTCCTCCGTCTGGGGCGCGGCGGATGCCGCAGGGGCGGCGGACAGACCGTGGGTCTTGATTTCCCGGATGTCCGAGGTGATCTGGCCAAAGGCGTACAGGGGCCAGGAGCCCACCGCCAAAATCACGGAGGACAGCATACCAACCAGTCCCATGAGGATCAGCTCGGTGCCCTCCATATCGCTGAGATCCACCAGAGCCAGCAGGAAGGTGAGAACGCCCAACGCGGCCACGACGGCGAAGAGCAGGAAGGCGATCAGGCACAGTACCCCGTAGATCTTGGCCAGCATTTTCAGGCTGCTGCCCACATCGCCGTAAAAGCGCTGAATGATACCGGTGAGGCCTTTGGCGTAGGTCTGGCCGTGGAGCTGACTCTTCCGGGGAGCGGCCAGCCGGGCTTCCATACCCAGGTTCAACAGGAGCAGCGCCACCGGGGTCAGCAGGGCCAGCACCAAATGAATGAGAACATCGCCGCTGAGCTCGGGGTGCTCCTCCCGGAGCAGATACTTCCACAGGAGCATCAGGATCTGGACGAGAGCCACGGCCCCGGCGGCCAGGTTCAGCACCGGCACCTGCAGGGGAGCGGGCAGCTTTTCCGGGACCCGGTTCCAGGACAGCCCAATGCTAGCCGCCAGCATCAGCACCGCGGGGAGCAGAGCCAGCAGCAGATCGGTGGTGGTGAGGAAGTTGGTCATGCGGTAGTAGTAGAGACCATCGGCCACCAGCAGGATGATGGCGGCCAGAGCCCGTCTGTCCCGGCCCTCCTTCACCAGCAGCAGCCCGCCGGCCACCGGCACCACCAGGGCCCAAAGCAGGGCGATGGGAGTGAAGTAGTTGTGCCCCTGCAGGATGGACCAGAAGAAGTCCACCAGATTGAGCAGCATCAGGATGGCGGCCGCCGTGACCAAGGGACCCTGGCCGGGGACAGACTTCACTCGGGCGGGGCGCTCCTTGGGCTGCGCGGTGCGGTCCACCATCTGGGCCTTGACGCACAGGTTCAGCAGCACCGCCCCGGCGGCCAGAGCCAGGGAGAGGGCCACCATGCCCGCGGCGTCAACGGTGGGGATCTTTTCCCAGCTGCTGGAGAACAGGCTGCTTTCGTCGTAGACCCGATAACGCTGTTCCATAATGCTGAAGCTGGAAATGGCGTAGAGAAGCTCCAGCACCACAGAGACCAGATTCAGCACCGGCATCCGGAAGGACTCCGGCAAAAAGCTGGGGGCCCGGTTGAAGCCAAACCCGGCGGCGGAAAGGGCGGTCAGCAGCAGGCCGGCGGCCAGAATCAGCTTGTCATCCATAGAGGCCGCGGCAGCCACGGTCAGCAGCACCAGAGCCGCAAACCAGGTCTGGCCGCTGGCACTCTTCCGCCCTGCCAGCATCAGAACGCCCGCCGCAATGGCGCAGATGCACATGACCCCCGGTATGGGGTACTGGCGGTAGATGCCCAGCTGAGCCACTTCAGACAAAACCGCGCCCAGGATTCCCAATACGATCCATACCACGGCGGTAACCAGGTACAGCGTGCGCTCCGTTTTGGGGAGTCCACAGATTTTTATGGTGTTTTTCTTGTGTTCCACAGAGTTTTCCTCCCTCTCTTTCCCCTCAGCCGGCCTGCCTTTGGGACAAAATCTGCGCTGGAGCAGCAGACCTGCTGAAAGGGCATTTAATGTTAGTATAGCAGGTGAAAAATTGCTTTCCATATGCTGCAAGCATAGTATAGATCCTTCCTGGCCGGGGATCGTCCTCCTCCGGTGTAGGTGAGTTGAATGCCGTGGATCAAGAAACCAAAAAGAACGACAAAAGGAGAAAATATGTTTGATAACAGAGAGGCGTTCCCGTGGCCGGAAGAACGAAAGGGTCAGGAAAATAAATGCAGGATGGCATGAAAGAATTTCCAAAAAGAGGGATGGAGAGGGTTCGCGGACAGAAAAAAGGAAGAAGCAAAGAAAAAACAGAGAACTATACAAAAAGAACAAAGAGCACAAAAAAGAATGGGGCGCGTTTGTTATAAAAGAACAAATAGGGGCGGGGGACATGGAAAAAATGGGTTTGCACATTGAAAAATTGAAATTTACCCGGAAAGAGGGCGAAATGGAGAACATAATTCTCTAATTTACCAGCATAAAGCGGTAAAACAAAATGAAAAACCCCAAAAGAAAAAGACGTTTTCCAAAAAAGAACACCTGGAAGAAAAAGAGAGAGAAATTTATGGAAAGTAGCTGGAATTGACATCAAGATTTGCAAAATAAGTCAAAAATGAAATTTGTCATCTTGACAACTTGCACAAAAAACAAATTTTTGCTAGATATAAAAGTAGTTAGATAGATGGGAAATTCAATGGGTTTGAACAAAACTGGATGGGTGAAAAAATGAAAAATGTGTGGAAGTCCGGATGGAGACAGGAGGAGGGAAAAAGAAAACTGAGACAGAGCCACACAAAATTAATAGAGAAGGAGAGATTATCCAATGCGAGGAACAAGAGTAAAACGTTCCAAATGGACTGCGGGTATTTTGGCCGCGGTCCTGGCGGTGGGATGTGTGATTCCAGGCGCGGGTGCCTTGCCTTCAGAAGAGACCCGTACCCCGGATGATCCCAACCGCTTCACAGTAGCAGGCGTGGAAGACGTCTTTGCACCGGTGCTGGACAACGGAGACGCCGGCGATCATACCCACGGCTCCGGAATCGCGGTGCTGCCCAGCGGAGAGCTGCTCTGTGTCTGGTTCCAGGGCAACGGCGAGCGCGACGCCACCACCACCCGGATCATGGGCTCCCGCAAGCCTGTGGGAGAGGGTTGGACCGAGCCCTTTGTAATGGCAGACGCCCCCGGGGTGGCGGACATCAACCCGGCCATCTATGTGGACAACAGCGGCCGGCTGTGGATGTTCTGGTATCCCGTGCTCAGCGCCATCTGGGAGACCTCTCAACCCCGCTTTGCCTATGCCGAGCCGGGCAGCTATGAGTATGAAAACGTAGGCAACCAGGCCCCGGACTGGACCTGGTCGGACAACATCCCCATTAAGATCGGGGAGAACACCGGCGGCGTGGTAGACCCGGAGTCGGACCAGTTTGTGGCCGACGTCAAGGCCGGCTACCAGGAGCTGATCGACTATACCTACGGCGAAGTCAATCTTCCTGAGAATCCCAGCGATGTGTACCACTATGATGACGTTGCCGATGCCATCATCTCCATCTATGAGGATGGAAACACCGGCGGCGGCGTCAACCAGGCGGTGCGCGGCTCGGAGCTGCAGGACAATTTGGCCGACATTCTGAAGAAGATCGGCGGCGATCCCGACGAGCAATCCTTTACCCCCACTGTGGCGGACAAGGTAGGACCTACTTCTGACGGAACCGTCCAGCGCTCCGGCTATCCGCTGCTGCGGCGCATTGGCTGGCAGACGAAGAATGCCCCCCTGGAGATCCAGCTGCCCGAGGGCGTTATGACCTCCTACGATGAGCTGTCCACCGGGACCGAGCACCGGCTGATCGTGCCTTTGTACTCCGATGGCCTGGGCATCTCCATCAACGCCATCACCGACGACGGCGGCAAGACCTGGATGATGAGCAAGCCCATCATCGGCAACAGCACCATCCAGGCCTCCATGGCCCAGCGGGACAACGGCGATATCGTTGCCCTGATGCGGAACAACGGTCCCGTTCCCTACCGCGCGGCCTACTCCATCTCTGAGGACTACGGCATGACCTGGTCTGTGGCGCAGCTGCGTGCGGACCTGTTTGAGCCCGGCGTGGGCAACTGCCTGACCGAGCTGCCCAACGGAAATTGGGTCTTTGTTTCCAACTGCCTGGACAACGAGCGGCGCAGCGTGCTGTCTGTGGCTCTATCCGAGGATGAGGGAAAGACCTGGCCCTACCGCCGCACCATCGAGATGGACACCCGCGACGGCAATGGCAAGTACCATTATCCCACCGTGGTGGCCGATGAGAACAACCAGATCCACATCACCTACACCATTGATTACGGCGGCGACGATGCTGGCCTGCAGGGCCACAACAACATCCGCTACCTGAAGATCGATGAGAACTGGATCAAGGAAGGGGACTGGAGCGACTCCAACACCCAGAACAAGATGGTGTTCTGCTACGAGTACAGCGCCATTGACATGACGCTGCCCGAGGGCTTTGATACCACCAATGTGGATGCGGACGGCACCTACGCCGCCGAGGAGATCGCCAAGCTGGCCCAGGCCATGCCCAAGACCCTGAAGGCGTACCTCTCCTTCAACAACCACGACGGAGACGGACTGTACCTGGCTGCCCCTGAGTATGTGGAGGTCAATGTCCAGGTGGATCAGCAGTGGCTCAAGGAGAATTTCAAGGTGGGCGAGGTCATGGAGGATGTTCCCTTCACCGTGGACACCGACACGCTGCCCGAGGGGATCACGGAAGACATGCTGCCCCAGTACGACCCCATGTACAGCAAGATCCTGGTAACGGAATCATAATTTGGGGAAGGAGAAAAGACAATGCGTAATTGGAAACGAGTAGCCAGTACGCTGCTTTGCGCAACGATGCTCGGCGGCCTGCTTATCACAGGTGCCTCTGCGGCAGAAGTGCCCTCTGGCCTGACCCGCACGGACCTGTTTGAGGCGGAAGAGATGCTGGACTTCGGTACCCAGGGCACCACTTCCCGCCATACCCATGGCCTGACCCTGACCGAAATGCCCTCTGGAGACCTGTTTGCCGTCTGGTTCAGCTCCAACCCCAGCGGTGAGCGTGATGCCAACGAGTGCCGGCTCATCGGCGCCTGGCTCCCCAAAGAGGAGATCGGCAAGGAGAACGCCCAGTGGTCCGATCCCTTTGAGGTGTACAATCTGGACGGCGTGCCCAGCAACAACCCCGCCACCTATGTGGACCAGAATGGCCGGCTGTGGGTGTTCTTCAACACCATTCTCAACGGACAGTGGGTCTCCGCCATCCCCCGGTACATCTATGCCGACCCGGCGTCCTATGAGTCCGCCATTGAAAACGGCACCAATCCCGATTGGCACTACCCCGTGCAGATGACCATGACCGTGGGCGATACCTACGGCGGCCAGGGCACCTGGAACGAGGAGACGCAGCAGTACACCTATCGCACCAAGGGGGACAAGCTGCGCTATATCACCGAAGAGCAGTATGCCCAGCATCCCCTGCCCGACGACCAGTGCGTCAAGGTGACCTCCCGCTTTGACGAAAACAACACCGTCTATGTCACCGACCGCTTTGTGGTGGCCATCAACAACCAGATGAACGCCGCCGTGGAGTATCTGGAGACAGAGAAGCCCTATGACGATGCCTTTGGACAGCGCAATGACATCGTGCTGCAGTCTGTGAACGAAGGCATCTTCAGCACCGACCCCTATAAGAGCGAGCCCTCCCTGCGGGACGGCGCCATCTGGCGTGCCTCCGGCGCGGACAATGACCTGAAGACCTGGAACCCCGCCTTCCGGCGCATGGGCTGGCAGACCAAAAACGCCCCCATCGAGTTTACCCTGCCCGCCGGCACGCCCCTGAGCAACGGCGGTACCTCCGACGGCAGCACCACCCGTATGCTGCTGCCCCTGTATTCCGACTCCCTGGCCCTGTCCATCTGTGCCTACACCGACGACTACGGAGAGACCTGGGCCTACAGCGATCCCATTGCCGGTCTTGGAAATATCCAGGGCAATCTGGTGATGAAAGAGGACGGCACCCTGTATCAGTACTTCCGCAGCGGCAAGCTGGACGGCAAGAACGGCCGTCTGGACTGGAAGCTCACCCGCTCTGAGTCTCACGACTACGGCGTGACCTGGGAGAACATCTATGTGGAGCCCTATCTGCGCAACGACGGCGGCGTGGGCCTGGATGTGACCAGCGATGGCAAGTGGGTCCTGACCCACAACCAGGACGCCAAGGAAGACCTGCGCAGCGGATGCCGCAACTCCGTGACCCTCTCTGTCTCCAGCGACGAGGGCCAGAGCTGGAAGTCCATCATGCTGGATACCGCTGCCCAGGAGAACGGCAGCTACACCGGCATGGACTATCAGTATCCCGGCGTGATCTGCACCAGCAGCGGCTGGATCGTGGTGGCCTATACCAACGGCGGCCGGGGCGGCCCCTCTCAGGTGATGAGAAGCACCATGCTCCAGGAGAGCGAACTGGACCGTCTGCTGTCCATGGACCTGAATGTGGCCGAGACCGCCAAGCTGCAGGCCGGCGAGACCATGCAGCTCCAGCCCAAGCTGACCCTGGATGGTCAGGAAGTGCAGCTGGCGGAGGATGACCTCATCTACCGCACCAGCGGAACTGCCATCGCCACTGTGGATGGCAGCGGCCTGGTGACCGCCGTGGCCGACGGTCAGGCCAAGATCATCGTTACCAGCAAGACCTATGGTACCATCGGCGAGTGCCTGCTGACGGTGGGCGAGGATAGCTCTTCCGGCGGCGGCAGCAGCGGCGGCGGGACCACCCAGAGCTACCGCGTCACGGTGGCCAAGGCGGAGAACGGAAGCGTCACGGCCTCTTCCAGCAAGGCGGCTCAGGGCAGCACGGTGACCGTCACCATGAAGCCCGACGCGGGCTATGTGGCCGATCAGCTGACCGTGGTGGACAGCAAGGGCAACGCCATTTCCACCTCCTCCCTGGGCAGCGGAAAGTACAGCTTTAAGATGCCCGGCGCCGACGTTACCGTAACGGGTACCTTTGTGGCGCTGACCGACGGCAAGCTGCCCTTCTCCGACGTGGGAGCCAACGACTGGTACTACAACGCCGTAGTGTTTGCCTGGGAGAATGGGATCATGAACGGCGTGTCTGACAATACCTTTGCACCCGCTCAGAACCTGAGCCGTGGCATGCTGGCCCAGATCCTGTACGCCCTGGAGGAGAAGCCTGCCGCGCAGTCGGCTGGATTCACCGATACCGCCGGCAAGTGGTATGCGGCTGCGGCGGATTGGGCGGCCAAGAATCAGATCATGAGCGGCTATGGCAACGGCATCTTTGGCGGCGAGGATCTGGTGACCCGGGAGCAGCTGGCTGTTACCCTGCGGGCTTACGCCCAGTATAAGGGCATGTCCACTGCCACCGCGGGGGATCTGTCCAAGTTTGCCGACCAGGATCAGGCCTCTGCCTGGGCCGTGGACGGCCTGAAGTGGGCTGTGGGCGAAGGCCTGCTGTCCGGCAAGGATGGAAACCGTCTGGATCCTGCGGGTACCGCACAGCGCTGTGAGGTGGCCCAGGTCATGATGGCATTTCTGAAGGACGCCTGAGCAAGACAGTAAGAAGGGGCGGCACCATTGAGGTGCCGCCCCTTTTTGCTTGCAGGAATTGTCATAAAAAAGCAGTCCGTGGATTTGAACCACGGACTGCTGATGGTTTCTGGGAGACTGGGTTTACTGGACAAAGCTGTCGTAGAACTGAACCAGAATGGTGGCCGCCTGGCCGCGGGATACAGCGTCCAGAGGGGAGAGAGTGGAGGCGCTGGTTCCGGTGACCAGACCCTCCGCCACGGCCCACTGCATGGATTCCACGGCGAAGGCGCTGATCTGTCCGGCGTCGGTAAAGGCGGACAGGTCCTTCTGGGCGGTGACATTGTACTTGCAGCTCTCAGCGTAGCTGTGCAGAATGGTGACCATTTGCTCCCGGGTGACAGGATCGTCAGGACCGAAGCGGCCGTCCCCGTAGCCGGAGATGACGCCCTGCTGGGCGGCCCAGGTCACCGCGGTGCTGTACCAGCTGTCCTTCGCCGTATCGGTGAAGGAATCGGTTCCGCTGACCGCGGGGCTTCCCGCCATGCGGTAGAAGACCATGGCCATCATGGCCCGGCTCATGGTCATGTCAGGGCTGAAGGTGGTGGCAGAGGTGCCGGAAAACAGACCCAGGGAGACCGAGCGCAGGGCGCTGTCCTTGGCCCAGTGGCCGTCCAGGTCTACGAATACGCCGGGGTCCAGGGGGACTTCGCCGTCGCCGATGTCGGTTCCCCCGCCGCTGCCGGAGCCGCCTCCGCTGGAGCCGCCGCCCGAGCTGTCATCGCTGCGGATGACAGACACGGTGAAGGGGGCCGAGCTGGTGTCGCCCACGCTGCCGTCCTCCGTCAGCGTGACGATCTTGGAGTGGCCCAGGGCAAACTGGGTGTCCTCTTCTCCGGTATAGGTGAAGGTGAGGCGTGCCACCTGGTAGCTGCCCTGGAAGGCGTTGCTCCCGGCATAGAAGCCGAAATAGGTGCGGTTCTCCCGGGTGACCACAGGGGTCTGGCCCGTGGTACGCAGCGCCTCGTCCAGATACTCCACCCCGGTCAACTTCATGCCGCTGGGCAGGTCAATGCCGAATTCAGCGGCGGAGAAGGGATCGTCCTCCTGCAGCCGCAGCTCCACGGTAAAGGTGGTCTGCTCCTTGTCCAGGGTGACCTGATCTGTGGATGTGGTAATGGTAGCGGCCTGAGCCCCACACATCAAAACTGTGCTGGCCAACAGGCCCGCGCTCAGCCGAGTTACGAAATGCTTCAATGGAAATCCCCCGTTCTGTGACTGTGAGAACGTGTCCCGGGCGGCTTTCGCCGTCCGGGACACGGGCGTAAGCTTGTTACTCTATGGGATTACTGCTGCAGCAGATACTGCATCAGCAGGGACAGGTCCTGAACGTCCACTACCTTATCGCCGTTGAGATCAGCGCGGACCGCATCGGACCAGTTTTCGTCGCCCTCGTGGGCCTGATAGTAAACCTTGAGCATGTTCACGTCGGACATGCTGACCTGGCCGTCGTCGTTCACGTCGTACTGCACCCAGACCTGAGTGGTCACAGGTCCGCCCACCTCGCCGGGCAGGTCGGGACCGGTGGTGCCGGAAGCATAGGCGTACTCCACGGGAGTCAGGACGATCTGCCCCTTTTCGTCAGCGGCGGTGAGGGTGACGCGCAGCACCTCAGTCTGCTTGCTGGCGGCAAGGGCGTCCACGCCGGACATCTGGGTGAGCATGACCTTGTAAAGCATGCCGTCCTCGGTCTGCTCAGGCTCTGCCTGCTCCATCACAAAGCCGTTCAGGGCTTCCAGCTTGACGGAATCGGGCACATACTGGCCGTCCAGCAGGAAGGAGAACTCCATGGTGCCCTTGTCGCTGCTCATACCGGCAGCGGTAAAGGTGTAGGAAGTTTCGGCGCCGGTGTAGACCAGGTTAGCGCCGCTGGCAGTCAGGGAAGCCACGTCAACGGTGGCAGAGACGGAGTCGCTGGCGTTGCCCATGGTGACCGTCTCCTGAATGTCCATGGTGTCTTCCACCGAGTAGGTCTTGGTGAAGTAGACCACAGCGGTAGTGTTGTACTTCTTGATGGCGCCGCTGAGAGCGGTGTCATACGCGGCCTGGGCACCGTCGCACTCCAGGACATAGGGCTCCTCGCTGTTGCCCTTTACAGTGGCCTTGTACAGCAGGGTGATCTCGCCGGAGGGGTTCTCGATGGTGACGCCGTCGCTGGAGAAGTCGTAGTCCTTCACGGCCTTGGCGGGGTCATAAACGGTGGTGGCCACGCTCAGATCCACGTTCATCCAGTAGGCATCCAGTTCCAGATCCTCCTTGGGGAACACGGTGATCTCAGAGCCGATGGGATAGATGTAGACCTTGGTCTGGGTGCCTTCCTTGATGGAAGTTCTCCAACCGGCAAAGACGTAACCGTCCCGGGTAAATTCGGTGGTCTCGGGCAGCTTTACCGTGGTGCCGGCGTCGTACAGGGGGCTCTCATACTCTTCGCCTTCGCCGTTGAGACCGGGGGTGAAGGTCATGGAGAACTGCTGGAGCAGCTTGAAGGCTACGCCATTTTTGGTTTCGGGCTTGCTGGGATAGCCATAGGTCACGCCGTCGCTGGGGGCGGACCACTTCTGAGTCTTCTCGTTGTAGGTGAGGGTGATGGTCTTGACGGAGGGGTCCTCCTCCACGATGCGGTAGGTGTTGTGATCCGCCTGGACCTTAGTGACCATCTGGCTGGCATCAATGGTCATGTCACAGGTCCAAATGCCCGCCTCGTTCTTGGTGGGCTGACCAAACTCATAGGTGACCTGGAGGTTGCTGGGTACCACATCCCAACGATAGCCCAGCAGGACCTTATTTACTACGGTGCCGTCCATCTGAGGCACTGCGCCGTAGACGGTGACAAAGAAATAGGAACAGTTGTCCTTGTTGGGGGCTTCAGGGGTGTTGGGATCGGGCTCCTCACCCTTTTCCACCAGCTTGAAGGCCACGCCGTTCTGGGGCTTGGAAACGGTGTCGCCAGGGCCGTTGGAGGTGTACTCCTTGGGCAGCTCAGGAGCGACCCACTTACCAGTACCCTGATTGTAGGTCAGGGTGATGGTCTTGGTGGCGGTGCCGTCCTCGCCGACTTCGGCGGGGTCAATGGTATACTGCGGGTAATTGCTCAAAATCTTATTTACGAAGCATTGCTCACTGGACTCCGCATCGGAGGTATAGCCTACGATGGTTACGTCGCACAGCCACTTGCCTTCCGACTCATAGGGGTCTCCGATGGTCAGGGAAGGTCCGTAGGTGCTGGGTCTGTTTCCAAGCAGACCGCCGCCCACGGGATCGTACTCGCCCAGATAGGTCTGGACCCAAATATCCATATTGGTGCCCAGCACGGGAGCGGCAGGGCTGGCGGCATCACAGGTGCCCTCCACCGTGATCTGGACGGGATTTTCTTCGGACTGGATGCACCACTTGTTGTTCTGGTAGACCAGGGTCAGTTCGGGGTTGGCGGTTACCGTGTGCCCCTCACCAAACTGCTCGGTCAGCAGCGCTTCTGCGTTCAGGGAGCAGGTGGCATACCAGACGCCGTCCTTCTGATAGAAGTCGGCATTCTCCAGGTCCCAATCATTGGAGGAAATGAAGTTTTTCTTTCCGGAGTCGCTGTTGCCGCCCTTGTGAGCTGCGGCATCATTGGTACAGGTGAGGGTCAGGGAGATTCCCCAGTTTTCACCGGTGGGGCCCCAAACAGATCCAAACTCAGGGGGAGTATCGGGCTCTTCCACGTCGCCCTTCTCCACCAGGGTGAAGTCGGCGTGCCACTCGCCGTAGCCGCCGTGATCCACCCACTTGATGCAGGTGAAGGAGATGTCGCTGTACAGGGACGCGTCTACCCCGGACCCGGCAAGAAGCTCTTCCAGAGTGGGGACCTCAGACACATTTTCTGTCAGCCAGGCGCGGCAGGCTTCATCATCCTGGGCCACGATTCGCTCGTGATCGGAGCCCTCCGGGATGGTAATGGCAGGCACCTCGATTCTATATTCGTGCCAATTAGCGTCGTCTAATGGGAATGCAAAAATAAAGGTCTGGGTTTCGGCTGCCTCATTGTCCGCAGCGGGGACCACTTCGGTGACCAGAGAGGTTTCCTGAGCCGGTTGCTCGGAAAGCGCCTCTTCCGGAGTGGCTGCTGCTGCCGGTACTACCATGCTGGCCAACATTGCCACAGATAATAAGCCGGCTTTCCATTGCTTTGCGTTCATGTGTGTTACAGCTCCTTTCATGATTTTGACCGCTCTTCCTACACAAAGAAATTGGACCTTTTCGACAATAAAATATTTACTAAAAATTCACTTTCAGTATATTCCCACCACAAATCCGTGTCAAGTTAGGAAACTGTTCAGATTAAAACCATTTTACACACCAATTTTCCCAATGGAGAAGAAAAATTCACCAAAACCGGGCCATTTGTTCCAAACGGCGGGAAGGAGGGGGCAGAAGGCGGAAAAAAGAAAGTGATTTTTCAGTAAAAATTACCCTAGGCCATGAGGGGGGCTGCTGGAGCTTAGGGCTACATTGGAACAGAAACCGGAGGATGCAGATTTCCGAATCAGAGCAAAACGGCCAAAGCCCCTGGGAAATCCCAGGGGCCTTGGCCAGGTCAGGGTCAAACGAGGTTGAGGAAAACCGTAATGATACCGGAGTTTACCAGGTTGATGAAGAGGCTGCCCACCAGAGGCACGATAAAGAAGGCGCTGGGGGAGGAGCCGTACTTGGCGTCGATGACCTGCATGTTGGCCATGGCGGTGGGCACGGCGCCCAGGCCGAAGCCGGTCTGGCCCACGGTCATCACCGCGGCGTCGAAGTTCTTGCCCATGACGCGGAAGGTGACGAAGATGCCGAAGAGAGCCATCAGGACCATCTGAGCCAGCAGAATGACGATCATGGGCAGAGCCAGATCAATGAGCTGCCACAGCTTCATGGTCATCATGGACAGGGCCAGGAACACCAGCAGGGAGATGTTGGAGATCATGGACAGCTCGGGGAGCTTCAGGTCCAGCTTGTCGGAGTGGTCGGCGATGTTGCGCAGGATGGCGGCAGCCACCATGGCGCCCACGGAGGCGGGGAACTCGATGCCGGTGCGCTCCAGCAGAGAGGAAACCAGGGTGCCCAGACCCACAGTGATGAGGACCTGATAGGCCGCGGCGGTCATCCGCTTCTCGTCCACGGGGGGCTGCTTCTCCTCGTTGCCGAACTTCATATCCTGGGCCTCGGGGTTGGGCTTCAGGTTGTTGTGCTCAATGAGGTAGCGGCCAACAGGACCGCCCAGCAGGGCGCCGCCCACCAGGCCGAAGGTGGCCGCAGCGGTGGCGATGGTGGTACCGGCCTCCAGGCCGGCCTTCTCCAGGATGGGGCCCCAGGCAGCGGCGGTGCCGTTGCCGCCCACCATGGGGATGGAGCCGCAGGCCATGCCCACCAGGGGGTCTACGCCCATCAGCTTACAGACCAGGATGCCCAGACCGTTCTGGAAGACCACCAGAATGCTGGAGAGGATCAGGAACAGAATGACCTGGGGGCCGCCCTTGCGCAGCAGCTTCCAGCTGGCGGTGTAACCGATGCCGGCGTAGAACAGCAGGCTGAAGAAGTCGTTGAAGGAGCTGTCCAGAGAGAGCTTGCACAGACCGGACATGTTCAGTACGGTAATGAGCAGCGCAAAGAGCACGCCGCCGACCACGGGGGTGGGGATACAGAACTTACGCAGGACGTAGATGTGTTTTTTGATGAAGTCGCCCACCATCAGCACAACGATGGCCAGAGCAATCGTGTAATACACGTTCAGACTGATTTCCAGCATGATGAAGTTTCCCCTCCTATATTATGATGCCAGTTTCCCACAAATGGCGCGTCCCATCACACCTTGGGAACGCCATTCTCCATCAGAGTCTTTCCGTCGGCCACGATGGTGCCGTTTTTCATGATCACGTCGTAGTGGCAGGCAGCCTTCACGGTGCCGCCCAGGGTGATGC
This sequence comes from uncultured Eubacteriales bacterium, assembly GCA_900553135.1. Lineage (GTDB taxonomy): Bacteria > Bacillota > Clostridia > Oscillospirales > Oscillospiraceae > Lawsonibacter. Next base: position 17,978 of record USCO01000021.1, read on the forward strand.
TGGTGCCGATGCCGATGTGGCAGGAGCCGAACACGCCCTCGTCCTCCAGCATGAAGCCGCAGAAGTGGCACTTGGGGTTCAGGCCCACCCCGTGCTCGGCGATGTTGTACACGTTGGGATCGTTCTTGCTGGCCAGGTTGTCAGCCAGCATCTTGGCCTGGCGGCCGCCGGAGATGTCCACGATGCGGCCGTTTTCCACCTTCAGGGTGACGGGCTCTTCCAGCACGCCGATGCCGATGTAGGGGATGGAGCCGTCGGCCACGATGACGCCGTTGGCGGTGCCTTCCAGGGGAGAGACGTTGGCCTCGACGGTGGGCAGAGTGGAGAACTGTCCGGGCTCCACCATGCAGTACAGGTGGTTGCCCCGGCGGCCCTTGGCGGAGTACTCCAGGTGGGTGCCGCTGGGGGAGGTGAGCACGATCTTCTCCGCCCCGGCCATGCCCTGGGCCATGGCCATGCACACCCGCTTGGCCTCCTCAAAGTCGGCCTCGATGCCGCCGTGGATCATCATTTCCTCGGTGAAATGGGTGAGGACCAGACCGCGGGAACCGGCGGCAATGGCCTCCTTCACCGCGTGGGTGTGGGTGATGGACTTGCCCACCACGCTGAGGAAGGCGTCGCTGGCCTTCATGGCGGCGGCGATCTCCTTGGGGGGCTCCTCACTGTCCTGCTTCCGGGGCTCCATGATGCAGATGGCGGGCTCGGCGCCTACGCGGTAGACCTCGGTGGCCAGAGCCTGAGCGATGCTCATGCGGGAGAGCTCGGTGATAATGAGCACCTGCTCGCCGGGCTGGATCTTGGCACAGACGTTGACCACCTTGCTGGCCCCCCGGGACATATAAATGTTTTCCATCTCCAGTTCCTCCTTGTAGACCAAATAAAAAATATTCTATAGAATCCGAAAGGAAAAAGAAAGGGGTTCCTCCCCTTTGATCTTTACACAATATATTCTATAGAATATTAGAAAAAAGTCAAGAGCCTTTTGTCGGAAAATGTGATTTTGTAGGAGACGAAAAAATCCCACAATGCTTTTTGTGGGATCAAACAAAGACAGGGCGGCAGCGCCGCCCTGTGGGATCAACCTTTTTGTTCCATGAATTTCCGTCCGTTTCGGATGTGGGTGGAGATGGCCTGCTGGGCCGCCGCTACATCCCGGGCCTCCAGGGCCTGGATAATGAGCTTGTGTTCTTCATAGATGGCGTGGCGGCGCTCCACATTGCTGGAGGAGTACTTCCGGTCCCGGCTGATGATACCCTTCAGCATGTCCAGCAGGTTGCGCAGGATCTGGTTTCCCGCCAGAGAATAGAGGTAGGAGTCGAACTGCTGGCTGGCGGTGAAGATATCGGTGGAGTCGGAGGCCTGACGGTAGCGCTCGATCAGGTCATATAAATTCTGAATGTCCTGCTCATCCAGATTTTGAATGCACTCGGCCACGGCCAAATGCTCCAGGGCCTCCCGGCAGGCGTAGGCGTCGGAGATCTCCTGCTGGTCCAGGGCCCGCACCACCGCGCCGTGATAGGGGATGATATCCACCAGGCCGTCGCTGGCCAGACGGCGGATGGCCTCCCGCACAGGGGTGGCGCTGACATTCATCTGCTTGGCCAGGTGCTGTTCTTTTAGCTCGGTGCCGGGAGGGATAGATCCATTTGCAATGGAGTCTACCAGATTTCGGTAGACCTGTTCACTTAAGGGAATGCGGGAGACGCCGCTGACATTTTTATAATCCATAATTTGGCTTCTACTCCAATTGAAAAAATAGGTTCAGAAACAACTGGTATGAAAACCATTATAATACAGAACCCGGGATCCCGCAAGGGAAGCCCGGGTTGGAGAAAAGGGGAGGGTCACACCTGCTCCAGCTGCTGGCTGTTTTGCAGGGCGTGGAGGGCGCTGAGGATCATGTCCAGGGCGTAGTCGTCGCCAAAGGTGGTGTCGATGGCCAGATGGAAGTTTTTCGCGTGGCCCCAGATTTCGCGGGTGTAGTACTGGTAGTTGGTGGCCCGCTTCCGGTCCCCCTGCTCGATCTGGGCGTGGGCGGTCTCCTCGTCCAGGCCGTAAGTGTCCATGATGCGGTGGAGACGGGCCTCCTTGTCGGCGTGGAGCCACACCCGCAGACAGTGGGGGTCGTTGCGCAGCAGCCAGTCGGCACAGCGGCCCACCAGCACGCAGTTGCCTTGGGCGGCCAGAGACAAAATGGTCTGCTTCTCGGCGGCAAAGAGGGCGTCCTTGGGGGCCCTCCTGCTCCGGGGCGTAGTACATCTGATTGGTAAAGTCGTAGAGCAGGGGGCTGGTCATGCTCTCCTCCTGCTGGTGGACGAACTGGGGGGTAAAGCCCGTGGTGCCCGCCGTCAGTTGGATGATCTCCTCGTCATAGAACTGGTAGTTCAGGCGATCGGCCAGCAGGCGGCCAATGATGCGGCCGCCGCTGCCGTACTGCCGCCCAATGGCAATGACATAGCCCCGCCCGGCAGCGGGCTTGGGGGCGTCCTCCTCCTGAGGGGGAAACAACAGACCGGGGAGGAAGGAGAGCAACCGCCCAAAAGTCCGGGCCAGAAAGCCCACCAGCAGGGCGGCTACCAGGGTGCCCTCCCGCACGCCGGCCAAACGACCGGACAAAATCAGGGAGGCGGCCACGGCAATGGCGGTCATGGACACGTCAAAGCAGACCTTGGTGATGCCGAAGTCGGTGTTCCAGGTGAGCACCACCGCCCGCACAAAGGACTTGCCGGGCAGCATGGCCACGTCAGCCAGTACCTCCAGATAGACGCCGAAGGCCAGCACTGTGCAGCCCGCCAGCAGATAAAGGACCTTTTCGGGATAGGAGCCGGGGGAGACAAAGAATAGCAGCCCCATGGTCAGGTCAATAAAATAACCGAAAGCAATGGAGATGGGGATTTGCAGCAGATGCTCCAGCCGGAAGCGCCGCCGCAGGATGAGCAGCTGCAGGAAAATGAGCAGCAGGCTGAAGGCGATGGTGAACTGCCCCAGGGTCAGAGGAAATTTTAGGCTCAATACATAAGGAATGGCGGAGATGGGGGAGGTGCCCAAATCCGCCTTGGTTACCAGGCTGACGCCCAGGGAGCTGAGAAACAGTCCCAGCAGAAAAATAAGGTACCGCTTTGCTTTTTCCATTTATCCATTCTCCTCCATCAGATGTTCCGAAATGCGGGTCAGCAGGTCCAGCAGGTGGGCCTGTTCCTCCGGGGGAATGCCCTGCAGGGCCTGGGCTTCCAGCTGAAGGAACTGTTCCCGCACCAGCTGGGCCATCTCGTGGCCCTGGGGGGTGAGGAAAATGTAGTAGGTGCGCCGGTCGCCGTTGAGACTGCGGCGCTGGATGAGCCCCTTGTCCTCCATACGGTTGAGCAGGGAGGTGAGGGTGGCCGCCTCGATGTGGCAGGCCCGGGCGATGCGGATCTGGCTGGCCCCGTCGTGGTAGGACAGGTACTCCAGCACCTTGGGCTGACCGATGGTGAGGCCGGTGCCCTTGAGCCCTGCCAGCAGCTTTTTGTGCAGCAGGGACTGGTTTGCCATGATGAGATAGTGCAGGCTGTGTTCCATGGACCGATGACTCCTTATAATATTAGAAATCTAATAATGATGATTCTAATATTATAAAGACGGGCCGGGGGAAATGTCAAGAGAGCAGAAAAAATCCCGGCCGGAAAAGCTCCGGCCGGGATCAAACGATATAAAATCAGAGGCAGCGGCGGTAAGTACGGGTGATCTCCCGCAGCCGGCCCGAGACATAGGGGTTGAAGGCGTCCTCCCGCACCCGCCAGGACCAGTTGTGGCCGCCGCAGGAGCCGGGGGTGTTCATCCGGGAATCGGCCCCCAGGCCAAGTACATCCTGGAGGGGGGCGATGGCCAGATAGCTGCCCGTGGCCCAGGCCCCGGAGATGACGCCCCAGCCGATGCCCTCCTCATCCCGCAGGCGTAAATACTGGCGGGCAAAGCGGGCCTCGTCCTGGTTGCCCTCCTGGAGGAACTGGACAAAGGTGGGGGTGTCGTGGGTACCGGTGTAGACCACGGAGAATTTTTCGCAGTTGTGGGGCAGATAGGCGCTCTCGCCCACGGGGTCGAAGGCAAAGACCATGACCTTCATGCCGGGGATGCCGCAGGTGCGGACAAATTTCAGGGCGTCGGCGTCCAGATCGCCCAGGTCCTCGGCAATGAGCTCCAGCTGGGGCGCGGCGGTCTGGATGGCCTTCAGCAGCTCCATGCCCGGGCCGGGCTCCCAGTGGCCCTCCTTGGCGCTTTCCGCCCCGGCGGGAATGGACCAATAGGTGTGGAAGGCGCGGAAGTGGTCGATGCGCACGGCGTCATACAGCCGATGACACCAGGTGATCCGCTCCCGCCAGAACTGGAACACGGCCTGCTTGTTTCCCTTCCAGTCGTACAGGGGGTTGCCCCAGAACTGGCCGTCGGCGGTGAAGGCGTCGGGGGGAACGCCGGCCACATTGGCCAGGTGGCCGTCCTCATCCAACTGGAAGAGCTCGGGGTGGGACCAGCGCTCCACGCTGTCGGCGGAGAGGTAGATGGGGATGTCGCCCATGATGCGGATGTGCCGCTGATTGGCGTATTCCTTTAAATGGAACCACTGGCGGTAGAAGGTGTCCTGGAGGAAGGTGTGGAAGGCCACCAGCTCCGGGTCAGGGACGGCGTCCTCGGGCCACTCCTCCCAGCTGGTGCCGTACTGGTCGTGGAGGGCGGCAAAGCGGGCGTAGTCGGCCAGCCAGGGCAGGTCGGGCTCCTCCTGCTGGGGGGCGTCCAGCTGCTGGTAGCGTTCAAAGGCCCGCTTCAGCAGGGGAAGGCGGGTGGCGTTGAGGTGGTCGTAATCCACCTGGTCTGGGGTGATCCATTTGGCCTGATCCAGCTCCTGGGGAGTGAGCAGTCCCTGAGAGGCCAGCTCGTCCAGGTCGATGAGCAAGGGGTTGCCGGCAAAGGCGGAGGTGGACATATAGGGGGAGTTTCCGTGACCCAGGGGGACCAGGGGCAGGATCTGCCAATAGGTCTGTCCGGCCTGAGAGAGAAAATCCACAAAGCGGCGGGCGGATGCCCCCAGAGAGCCGATGCCGTAAGGGCCCGGCAGGGAGGAGACAGCCAGCAGGATGCCGCTGTAGCGCGCGTCATACATAGGGGAAGGGTCTCCTTTCGAGGTGGAATCAAGGCCAGGGGAAGGGCTCCCCTGGCCTCGGGCATATTGTACCATATTGAACAAGAAAATTCAAGGCTGTTTGTGCGATTTCACCTTAACTTCAATCTGGCGGCGGAAAAAGTCCAGCATCCGGTCGTTGGTCTCCCGGCTCTCGTCCCAGTCCCACCAGCCCACCTCAAAGACGTGGGTGGTGCGGGGGCTCTTCTCCCGGGACCAGTGGATGAGATCGTGGGGGATGGCGGAGTGCTCCAGGCAGCGGATGAGGTGCTGGCTCTGGGCGTAATAGCGGTCGGCCTCGCTGGAAATGACCAGAATGGGGGGCAGGGGCAGGCCGGGGGCGGTGTCGGCAAAGCTGACGTGGCCCCGCAGGGGGGAGCTTTGCCAGGGGCGGCCCAGCATCAGGTCCAGATACTCCCGGGTCACCGCCCGGTCGGTGAGGGGGGTGAACAGGCGGAAGCGGTATACGTCG
>USCO01000022.1 GCA_900553135.1 uncultured Eubacteriales bacterium
TGCTCACCTTCCTGTTTATCCCGGTGAGCGGCTATAGTTCGGGAGATATGTTCTCCATTTTGTGGTTTGCCATGAGCACCCTGTTCTACTACTACATCGGCAACGCGCTGGAACGGCAGTGGGGCTCTACCCGGTTTACGGTGTTTTATGCTCTGGGCGCGATCCTCAACATGATCATCGGCTTTGCCTTCCAGAGCGGCGTTACCATGTACTATGTGAACATGTCCATGTTCTTCTCCTTTGCCACCCTGTACCCCGACATGCAGGTGATGCTGTACGGCATCCTGCCCCTGAAGGTGAAGTGGCTGGCCTGGCTGGACGCGGCCCTGTTTGCCTATGACATTGTGTTCAGCCTGTTTGCCCGGCAGTGGATCACCGCGGTGCTGCCCATCATTGCCCTGCTGAACTACTTCATCTTCTTCTGGGACGATCTGGTTGGCATCGTCCGGCGCAAGACGGGACGGGTGGCCTATCAGGCCCGGCCCCAGACCATCAACTTCAAAAAAGCCCAGAAGGAAGTGCAGCAGCGCAAGGGCTACCTGCATAAGTGCTCTGTGTGCGGCATTACCGACGCCGACGACCCGGATATGGAGTTCCGGTACTGCTCCAAGTGCAACGGCTACTACTGCTACTGCATGAAGCACATCAATAACCACGTCCACGTACAATAATAAGGAAAAGCCGGCCGCATAAGCGGCCGGCTTTTTTGCTGCCCAGAGGCGAAACGAAGTTTCGCAGAAAGCTTTTTTGCCTACTTTTTTCTCGAAAAAAGTAGGTCAAGAAAAGTAGGTGACTAAGAGGTCTACACAAGCCCCGTAAGACTGCAGCCCCAGCTGCTGGTCGTTTCCTTTTAAAAAGGAGTCGTATACCTGTCCCGCGGCGTCCTCTACCGGAGATGACAAGGCGTTCCAGTAGGCGTTGTTGTCGTTCCAGTCGGTGGCCAGTTCCCGGGTAAAGTACTGGTCGGCAATGGCATTCCAGGCCTCTGGGTCCACGGGATACAGGGCGTTGCACAGGTGGATGAGCCCCATGAGGTACCCCGAATACTGAAACACCGCGTTGTCACTGGTGACGCAGGCGGCGATGCCCACAAAGTTGGCCTCCGACTCGTCGGCTACCATGCGCTGGTGGGCCATCTCGTGGGCAATGGTGGCGGGGAGGAGACAGGAAGGGGCGTCCACATTCACGTTGGCCTCCCCGGTGAAAGGGAAGTATACTCCCGTGAACCCCAGGATGCTCTGAAGCCGGGAGCAGACCAGGGGCTTGGCCGGGGTCCAGGTCAGGTCCAGAAAGGAAAATTCCCGGGAAATATTCTCGTAAACCGTCTCGGCCTGGGCGATGCTCTCCCGGGAATCCTGGGCGAAGTGGCCCTCCTGGTCCCGGGGAACCTGGTTGGAGAGCTGGGCCGCATTTTCCGCAAACAGGGCCGTCACCTGGGCCAGGGCCTCCACCGAGTAGGGCTGCGGGTCCAGACCGCTCTTTTGGGCAAAATCCGGGGCGTAGTAGGCCGCGTTCCACATCCAGCACAGGGCGCACCACAGCCACAGCCCGGCGCTGAGGAGGGCCAGCAGCCGTCGGAAAAAGGGTTTCCCTTTCCGGTGCAGCACCAGCAGTACCACCGCCCGCACCAGCCAGACCAGAGCGCCCAGCAGCGCCAGGGCGGTGAGCACCTCGGCCACGGAGAAGGGAAATACCGCCCAGATCCGGGAGAAGAACTGCTCCACCGGTGCCATAATGCCGTTGACCCAGGTGTCCATGAGGGCGGCGCGGCCCTTCAACACTTCAAACAGGGCGACGAGGAGCAGGGGGAGGACCAGGGCCAGAGCCCACTTTAAATAGGAAGCAGCGCGGGATCTCATGGCTGGGGGACCTCCTTTTGGAAACAGGGACTGGTGCGCCACTCCCGGCCGCCGGGGGCCAGGTCAGGGCGCAGCAGGTCATACAGGTCGGTGCACCGGGCCTCCAGCCCAAACAGCCTCTGGGCCTGGGGGGACAGCCGCCGGGCCCGGGCGGGCTTGACCAGAATGGGCAGCTGGGCGGTTTTCCGCATGCGGGCCAGCACCTCCTGGCCCCGGGTGTTGAAGGCCAGCACCCGGAGATAGGGGACGTGAGCGGGGCGGTCCTGGGCGGTGAGCCCCAGGTAGGCCCACAGGGCCAGGCGGCGCAGTCGGGCGTGGGTGTAGCGCTTGGTCTTGGCGATGTCGTAGAACTCGTCCAGACTTGCAGCCCGCCGCCCCGCCAGAACCAGGCGGCTGGGTAGGCCCTCGCCCGCGCCGCTGTCGGGCAGGGCAGCCCAGTCCAGCTCGGACATGGTCCGCAGCCGGGCCAGGACCAGACGCTGGGCGGTGGGGTTCTCCTCCAGGCGGGGGAGAGGTTCCGTCAGAAGGTCCAGAGCGCCGGGGACCAGATAGGGTGCGGGGGTGTCCCGGTCCCCCTGTCGCAGGCAGGCGCGCACCTGGGTGGCGGAGAGATGGGCCGGGCGGTCCTGGGAGAGGGAGTTGTGGGCGGCCCCCTCCCGACGCACCGTCATGGGAGCCATGGCGCTGCCCAGGCGGCTAATGGCCCGGAGATACTCAATGCCCAGGTTGTTGTTGGGGGAGGCCAGCACCGCGGCAGCCTCCTCCCCCAGCAGATTCTGGGCCGCCAGCTGGCGGCAGCGGGGGAAGGAGAGACCGGAGGGGAGCAGGGCGTTGAGTTCCAGGCGGTAGGCCGGGGTATCTAGGCAGGCAGCCGCCTGGGCCAAGGGCTCCAGCTCCCCCGATTCGCTGCCAAAGGAGAGCACATTCACCACCCCGCAGGCGTCCAGAATCTCCACGCCGCCCCGGGCAAAGGTCTCCGCCGAGGAGACAGCCCACAGGGTGGGAAGCTCCAGCACCAGGTCTGCGCCCCCCAGCAGGGCCAGCCGGGCCCGGGTCCATTTGTCCGCAATGGCGCACTCCGCCCCCTGGACCCAGTTGCCGCTCATCACGGCCACCACGGTGCTCTCTGGGCCCAGAGCGGCCCTGGTTTGGGCGATGTGATAGGCGTGACCGGTATGGAAGGGGTTATATTCCGCAATGATTCCGGCGATTTTCATAAGTGCTCCTTCAATGTGAGAAATTGCGTGAAGATTTTTCCTAAAAGGGTTGTCCTCCGCGGGGAAAAGCGTTACAATTAAACTCGGAAAAGCGTTCGCTTTTGTTCCAGTTTACTACACGGCGAACGCCCTAGGCAAGAGCGGCCTTTGTAAAAATGAAAAAGGAGATTGATTCCAATGAACATTCTTGTCATTAACGCGGGCAGTTCCTCTCTGAAGTATCAGCTGCTCAACCCCGAGACGCAGCAGGTGCTGGCCAAGGGACTGTGTGAGCGTATCGGCATTGACGGTAAGTTCACCTATAAGCCCACCGGCAAGGAGGCCGTCAAGGAGGCCGACGTGGCCATGCCCACTCACTCCGAGGCAGACCGTGCTGAACGCCCTGGTGGACGAGAAGAACGGCGTGATCGCCTCCATGAAGGAGATCGACGCGGTGGGTCACCGCGTGGTCCACGGCGGCGAGAAGTTTGCTTCCTCCGTGCTCATCACCGACGAGGTCATGGCTGCCATCGAGGAGTGCAATCCTCTGGCTCCCCTGCACAACCCCGCCAACATCATCGGCATTAAGGCCTGCCAGGCTCTGATGCCCGGCACCCCCATGGTGGCTGTGTTTGACACCGCCTTCCATCAGACCATGCCCCCCGTGGCCTACACCTATGCTCTGCCCTATGAGTATTATGAGCAGGACAAGGTCCGTCGTTACGGCTTCCACGGCACCAGCCACAAGTACGTGGCCGGCCGCGCCGCTGCCATGCTGGGCAAGCCCATCGAAGAGCTGAAGCTCATCTCCTGCCACCTGGGCAACGGCTCCTCCGTCACCGCTGTGGACGGCGGCAAGAGCGTGGACACCTCCATGGGCTTCACCCCCCTGGCTGGTCTGCCCATGGGCACCCGCTGCGGCGACATCGACGCCGGCATCCTGGAGTACCTGATGCACAAGCACGGCTACAACATCGACGAGATGCTGAACATCCTGAACAAGAAGTCCGGCGTGCTGGGCATCTCCGGCGTGTCCTCCGACTTCCGTGATCTGGAGGCCGCTGCTCCTCAGGGTAACCAGCGTGCTCAGCTGGCTCTGGACTCCTTCGACTACAACGTGAAGAAGCTCATCGGCGCCTATGCTGCCGCTATGGGCGGCGTGGATGCCATCATCTTCACCGCCGGCGTGGGCGAGAACGGCCCCGACACCCGTGCCAACGTGGTCTCCGGCCTGGAGTACATGGGCGTGAAGCTGGATGCCGAGAAGAACAACACCCGCGGCAAGGAAGTGGATGTGGCTACCGACGACTCCAAGGTGCGCATCCTGGTCATCCCCACCAATGAGGAACTGATGATCGCCATGGATACTGCCGCCATCGTGAAGGGCTAAGCGTTTTATCCCACGGCTTTTTGAAAACAGCGCTTTGGACTTTGGTCCAAGGCGCTGTTTTTTTATTTGGCAGTTGTCCATACAGATGTAGCGCATGTGGTCCATTTCGACAGGAACAGACGGAATACCGGGAGAAAAGGGCAGGAAAACGGAGGAGTGTTTGGTGAAAATCGCCATTGACTTTTTCTGGATTCCTGGGTACAATACGCTTAAATATTTTAGTTAAATTTTTTTAACTAAAATATTTGAAACATTAAATTTTAAAAATTGAGAGGAGTATTTCCCATGTTTGAGAAAGTGCGTGACATTATTGTTGATACCCTGAGCTGCGAGGCTGAGGAGGTCACCATGGAGGCCAGCCTGACCGACGACCTGGGCGCCGATTCCCTGGACGCCGTGGAGCTGAACATCGCTCTGGAGGAGGAGCTGGGCATCTCCATCGACGACGAGGACCGTCCCAACATGAAGACCGTGGGCGACATCGTCCGCTACCTGGAGGCCAAGCAGGCCTGATTTTAGACCAAGAGGTGACATTCCATGGAACTGGAATCTATCTATGCGCTGATGGAGCGCTTTGAGCGTTCCTCCCTCTCCTGCCTGGAGCTGGAGCAGAACGGCACCCGGCTGAAGCTGGATAAGACGGTCCATGTGGCCGCCGCTCCCGCCCCCGCCGCCGTTGCCGTGCCCGCCGCGATCCAGGAGGGAACCGTGCCCCAGGCCGGGCAGGACCAGGCCCCCGAGGGCGAGTACATCAAGGCTCCCCTGGTGGGTACCTTCTACACTGCCGCGGGCCCCGATGCCGCCCCCTTCGTCCAGCCGGGCGATAAGGTGAGCAAGGGTCAGACGGTCTGCATCCTGGAGGCCATGAAGGCCATGAGCGAGATTCCCGCTCCCATGGATTGCGTGATCGAGGAGGTCCTGCTGGACAACGGCAGCCTGGCCGCCTATGACGCCCCCATGTTCCGGGTCCGGAGGCTTTGATATGTTTCAGCGTGTGTTGATCGCCAACCGCGGCGAGATCGCGGTGCGCATTATGCGGGCCTGCCGGGAGATGGGAATAGACACGGTGACGGTGTATTCCACCGCCGATGCCGATGCCATCCATGTCCAGCTGGCCGACCAGTCGGTGTGCATTGGCCCGGCCAAGGCCGCCGACAGCTATCTCAATGTGGATGCGCTGCTCACCGTGGCCCGGGATACCGGCTGCGACGCCATTCACCCCGGCTACGGCTTCTTGTCCGAGAACGCCGAGTTTGCCCAGCGCTGCGCTGACCAGGGACTGGCCTTCATTGGCCCTTCCGCCCAGGTCATCCGCACCATGGGCAACAAGGCGGCCGCCCGGGCGCTGATGCAGCAGCACAACGTCCCGGTGGTCCCCGGCTCTGACGGGCCGGTGGATACCGCCGAGCAGGCCAAAGAGATCGCCCAGGCCATCGGCTACCCCGTGCTGGTCAAGGCCAGCGCCGGCGGCGGCGGCCGTGGTATGCGCAGAGTGGATCAGCCCGAGGAGCTTGTCGCCAAATTCCAGGAGGCCAGGGCGGAAGCCCTGGCCTGCTTTGGAGATGGGCAGCTCTATCTGGAGAAGCTGATCCTCAACCCCAAGCACATTGAGTTTCAGATCCTGGCCGACCGCCACGGCAATGTGGTCCACCTGGGAGAGCGTGACTGCTCCATCCAGCGCAAGAACCAGAAGCTGGTGGAGGAATCCCCCTCCAAGGCCCTGAGCCCCGAGCTGCGGGAGCGCATGGGCCAGGCCGCTGTGACCGCCGCCAAGGCCGCCGGCTACGAAAACGCCGGCACCATTGAGTTTGTGCTGGACCAGGAAGGAAACTTCTATTTCATCGAGATGAACACCCGCATCCAGGTGGAGCACCCCGTGACCGAGATGGTCACTGGAATGGATCTGGTGCGGGAGCAGCTGCGGATTGCGGCGGGCCTGCCCCTGTCTGTGACCCAGGAGGATGTGGTCCTGCGGGGCCACGCCCTGGAGTGCCGCATCAACGCCGAGAACCCCGCCAAGGGCTTTCAGCCCTCCCCCGGAACCACCACATTTCTGCACTTTCCCGGCGGCCCCGGCGTGCGGGTAGACTCGCTGCTGTATAACGGCTATGCCGTTTCTCCCTACTATGATTCCCTGGTAGCCAAGGTCATCGTCCACGCCCCCACCCGTCTGGCGGCCATCCGCCGCATGCGGCGGTGCCTGGAGGAGATGATCATTGAGGGCTACCCCACCACGGCGGATTTCTGCCACTTGATCTTGCATCATCCCGATTTTGTCAAGGGCCGGTATGACACCGGATTCTTGGCTGCCCACCAGGATGAGCTGTTGAACTGGGACAAGGAGGACTAAATGCAACCACTGTTTCGTTCCCGCCGGGACCGGCTGGACCGCCTGCGCCGTCAGCGGGAGGAGGCCGTCGAGGCCGCCGCGCGCCGCTCTTCTACCCCCACCAGCGGCACCCAGACCTGCCCCGGCTGCGGCGCGGAGTGCGCCAATCAGGAGCTGGTGAAAACGGAATATGTCTGTCCCCACTGTGGCTATCACCTGCCCATCGGGGCCTATCTGCGGCTGTCCCTGCTGCTGGACCCCTTCTCCTTCCGGGAGCTGTGGCCTGAGCTCACCGCCCCCAACGCCCTGGAGTTCCCGGGCTATGAGCAGAAACTGGCCGCCCAGCGGGAGAAGACCGCCCTGGCCGACGCGGCAGTGGCCGCTCTGGGCAAGGTGGACGGCTGCCAGGCGGTGTTTGCCGTGCTGGACAGCCGCTTCTTCATGGGCAGTATGGGTGTGGCTGTGGGCGAGAAGATCACCCGGGCGGTGGAGTACGCCCAGAAGCATAAGCTTCCCCTGGTGATCTTTTCCGCCAGCGGCGGCGCCCGCATGCAGGAGGGTATCCTGTCCCTCATGCAGATGGCCAAGACCAGCGCCGCCATCCAGCGCTTTTCCGACGCGGGCGGCCTGTACATCTCGGTATTTACCCATCCCACCACGGGAGGCGTCACCGCCAGCTTCGCCTCTCTGGGGGATATCACCCTGGCCGAGCCCGGGGCCCTTATCGGCTTTGCCGGTCCCCGGGTCATTCAGCAGACCATCGGCCAGGAGCTGCCCGAGGGCTTCCAGCGGGCAGAGTACCTGGAGGAACACGGCTTTGTAGACCAGATCGTGCCCCGGCAGAAGATGCGGGAGACCCTCTCCCAGCTTCTGTCCCTGCACAGAAAGGGGGTTTTGCACAGATGAGCGAACAGCTGACTGCCGCCCAGCGGGTGAAGATCGCCCGTGGTCAGGGACGGCCCGGCACCCTGGAATTTGTGGAAAACCTGTTTACCGACGTGTTCGTCTGTCAGGGCGACCGGCTCAGCCGGGAGGACCCCAGCATCTTCGGGGCCATCGCCCGCTTTCATGGAAAACCCGTCACCGTTATCGGCCACTGCAAGGGCCATAACCTGGAGGAGCGCATGCGCTGCAACTTCGGCATGCCCTCTCCCGAGGGCTACCGCAAAGAGCAGCGGCTGCTGCGCCAGGCGGAGAAGTTCGGCCGTCCGGTGATCACCTTCGTGGACACCCCCGGCGCTTACCCCGGCCTGGAGGCCGAGGCGGGGGGACAGGGAGAGGCCATTGCCCGCTCTCTGGCTCTGATGAGCTCCCTGACGGTGCCGGTCATCACCGTGGTCATCGGCGAAGGAGGCAGCGGCGGCGCCCTGGCTCTGGCCGTGGGCAACCGGGTCATCATGCTGGAAAACGCGGTGTACTCCGTGCTGTCCCCCGAGGGCTTTGCCTCCATTCTGTGGAAGGACGCCAACCGGGCTGACGAGGCCGCGGGTGTGATGAAGCTCACCGCCGCCGACCTTCTGAAGCTGGGGGTGGCCGACCAGGTGATCCCCGAGCCGGATGGTGGCGCCCAGAGCGACCCCAAGCCGGTGTATGAGGCCGTGGACAAGGCCATTTCCCGCAGTCTCAGCCAGCTGAGCCGGGAGCGGGACCTGGCGGCCCACCGGTATCAAAAATTCCGCGCCATGGGCGTGGTCCGGGAGGAGAACGTAACATGAACGGACTGCAAATCCTCGGCACAGGCCGGGCCGTTCCAGAGCAGATTGTGACCAATGACGACCTGGCCCAGCGGGTGGATACCAACGACGAGTGGATTGTAGCCCGTACCGGAATCCGGGAGCGGCGGTTTGCCGCCGGGGAGACCCTCACCGATCTGACGGTGGAGGCGGCCCGAAAGGCCATGGAGCGGGCCGGTGTGCAGCCCCAGGACATCGGTTTGTGCATCACCGCCACCGTGACCCCCGACCGGCTGTTTCCCTCGCAGGCCTGCTTGATCCATCAGAAGCTTGGCCTTCCGGAGGACTGCCCCGCCTTTGATTTGAGCGCGGGCTGCACCGGATTCCTCTTTGCCATGGAGACGGCGGCGGCCATGCTGCCCCGGATGAACCGGCCCTACGCCCTGTTGGTGGGCGGTGAGCTGCTCAGCCGCATCCTGGACATGGATGACCGCTCTACCTGCATCCTCTTTGGCGACGGCGCAGGCGCCGCGGTGGTCAAGACCACGGAGAACGCCCCCTGGTTTGCCCAGATGGGAAGCCGGGGAGACCGGGACATCCTGTGGGCCTGGGGTCCCGGACAGGAGCGGCCCTACCTCCACATGGACGGCCAGGGCGTATTCCAGTTTGCCATCAAGACCGTCCCTCAGGTAGCCAAGCAGCTGCTGGAGAAGGCGGGGCTGGACAAGGACCAGGTGGACTGGTATGTGCCCCATCAGGCCAACCACCGTATCGTGGAGTCGGCTGCCAAGCGGCTGAAGGTGCCTCTGGAGCGCTTTTACGAGAACATGGACCGCTACGGCAACACCTCTGCGGGCAGTATCCCCATCGCGCTGGACGAGATGGTAGAGAAGGGACTGCTCCAGCGGGGCCAGTGGGTGATGTGCCTGGGCTTCGGCGCGGGACTCACCTGGGGCGGAGCTTTGTTCCAGTGGTAAAACCAAGGTTTTACCACTGAGATTTGCAGCCCGCTGCGCGCACTCGCTGTGCTCGCACACTTGCGGTCTGAGAAGTGTTTTTGAAACGGCAAAGCCGCCCCAAAAACAGATTTCAATTTCTTTCGCCCCCATTGGGGCGAAACTCTGCGAGGCTGAACAAAAAAGAGACCTCAAAGGCTGATGTGGGAGGAAACCATGAAATTAAATGAACTGCTGGGAATTGAATTTCCCTTTATTCAGGGCGGCATGGCCAACATCGCCACCGCCGAATTTGCCGCTGCCGTGTCCAACGCCGGGGCCCTGGGCCTCATCGGCGCGGGCGGCATGTCCCCCGAGGTGTTCCGGGACAGCATCCGCCGCTGCCGCACCCTGACGGATAAGCCCTTCGGCGTGAACATCATGCTGATGCATCCCCAGGTGGAGGAGCTGGCCGCCATCGCCGCCGAGGAGAAGGTGGCCGTGGTCACCACCGGCGCGGGCGATCCTTCCCGCTTCATCCCCGCCTGGAAAGAGGCGGGCATCAAGGTGTTCCCCGTGGTCCCCGCGGTTGCCCTGGCCAAGCTGGTGGCCAAGCGCGGCGCGGACGGCGTGATCGCTGAGGGTACCGAGAGCGGTGGCCACGTGGGCGAGACCACCACCATGGCTCTGGTGCCTCAGGTTGTGGACGCGGTGGATATCCCCGTCATCGCCGCCGGCGGCATTGCCAGCGGTCGCCAGCTGCTGGCCGCCTACGCTCTGGGCGCCATTGGCGCTCAGGTGGGTACCTGCCTGCTGGTCAGCGAGGAGTGCCCCATCCACGAGAACTACAAGAAGGCCGTGCTGAAGGCCACCGACCGCTCCACCGTGGTCACCGGCCGCTCCGTGGACGCCCCGGTGCGCTGCCTGCGCAACCAGATGACCAACGCCTACATCGCCAAGGAGCGGGAGGGCGCTGACCGTATGGAGCTGGAGCACTTCACTCTGGGCGGCCTGCGCAAGGCCGTGTTTGACGGCGACACCAAGACCGGCAGCGTCATGGCCGGACAGGTGGCGGGCATGCTCCACGAGATCAAGCCCCTGCGCCAGATTTTTGAAGAGCTGAACGCGGGCTGTGCCCAGCGTCTGGCAGAACTGGAGAAGTAAGATGCAGATTCGGGGACGTGAGCTGGCCCTGCCCATCCTCCAGGGAGGAATGGGCGTGGGTGTGTCCATGGGAGGACTGGCGGGAGCCGTGGCCGCCTGCGGCGGCATGGGCACCATCAGTACCGCCGACGCGGGCTATCTGGAGCCCGATTTTCTGAAAAATCCGATGGAGGCCAACCTGAGAGCCCTGCGCCAGGAGATCGGCAAGGCCAAGGAGATCGCCCGTGGCATGGGTCTTGTGGCGGTGAACGCCATGGTGGCCACCCGGCAGTACGCCCAGGCGGTGAAGACCGCCGTGGCCGCCGGAGTGGACGCGGTGGTGTCCGGTGCGGGCCTTCCCCTGGAGCTGCCCGCCCTGGTAGGGGAGGGGGAGAGCGCCATCGCGCCCATCGTCTCCTCGCCCCGGGCCGCCCGGCTGATCCTGAAGACCTGGGACCGCAAGTACGGCCGCACCGCCGACTTTGTGGTGCTGGAGGGCAAGGACGCCGGAGGGCACTTGGGCTTTGACGAGGAGCAGCTGAAAACCCGCACCTGCCCCACCCTGGAAGAGCTGCTGCCCGCCGTACTGGCCGAGGTCCGGCCTTATGAGGAGAAGTACGGCCATCCCATTCCGGTCTTTGTGGCCGGTGGGGTGTACACCGGGGCGGATATGGCTCGGTACACCAAGCTGGGGGCCGCGGGCGCCCAGCTGGCCACCCGCTTTATCGCCACCTATGAGTGCGACGCCTCCCAGGGCTACAAGGACGTGCTGCTCCAGGCCGGGGAGGAGGACCTCACCATTATCCACAGCCCTGTGGGCATGCCCGGCCGGGCGGTGCGCACGCCCCTCATCGAAAAGCTGGAGCAGGGACTGCGGGTGCCGCCCAAGCACTGCTCCCAGTGCATCACCGCCTGCAAGCCCGCTCAGATCCCCTTCTGCATCACCCATGCCCTCATCCAGGCGGTGAAGGGCAACCGGGAGGAGGGGCTGTTTTTCAGCGGCTCCAATGTGGGGAAGATGAACCGGATGTACCACGTGAGAGAATTGATGGATGAACTGATGAATGAATGGAGGGTTTCCCAATGAAGATTGCCTTTTTGTATGCCGGCCAGGGCTCCCAGCATGTGGGGATGGGCCGGGACCTCTATGAGGCCTATCCCGCCTTCCGCCAGGTGCTGGACAACGCCCCGGTGGACTTTGACCTGAAGAAGCTGTCTTTTGAGGGTCCCGAGGAGCAGCTGGGCGACACCCGCTATACTCAGCCCTGCATGGTGGCCTTTGCCGCCGGTGTCACCGCTCTGCTCCGTGAGGCGGGCATCACCCCCGACTATACCGCCGGACTGAGCCTGGGCGAGTATTCCGCCCTGCACTGCGCCGGAGTCTTTGACGCCCAGACCGCCATCTCTCTGGTGGCCTTCCGTGGCCAGGCTATGGCCCAGGCCGTCCAGGGCCGGGCCTGCGGCATGGCCGCCGTGCTGGGCCTGGACCGGGAGACCCTGAAGAAGGCCTGTGAGGAGGCCTCTGAGCTGGGCGTGGTGGAGTGCACCAACTTCAACTGCCCCGGCCAGATCGTCATCTCCGGCGACGAGGCCGCCGTGGACAAGGCCGGGGAGCTGGCCAAGGCCGCCGGTGCCAAGCGGGTGCTGCCCCTGAAGGTGAGCGGCCCCTTCCACACCTCTCTCATGGCCCCCGCCGGCGACGCCCTGCGGGAGCGGTTCCAGACCGTGGACTTCCACGAGATGGAGGTTCCCGTCCTCTTCAACTGCCTGGGCGACCTGAAAGGGGAGAATGATACCATTCCCAACCTGCTGGAGCGCCAGGTCCAGTCCAGCGTCTATCTGGAGGATACCATCCGCCGGCTCAAGGAGCTGGGGGTGGACACCGTGGTGGAGATCGGTCCCGGTCGGGCCCTGTCCGGCTTTGTCCGCAAGACCGCCAAGGAGATCAAGTGCTATCCGGTGGAGACGGCCCAGGAGCTGGAGGCCGCCATCGCCGCCCTGAAAGGAGCGTAACCCATGAGCTTAACTGGAAAGATCGCCCTGGTCACCGGAGGCGGCCGGGGCATTGGCCGGGCTATCTGCCTGGAACTGGCCCGTCAGGGCGCCAATGTGGCGGTGAACTACGCGGGCAACGCCAAAACCGCCGAGGAGACCGTGGCCGCCTGCAAGGAGCTGGGCGTCCAGGCCATTGCCATCCAGGCCAATGTGGCTGACGCCCAGGCCTGCCAGGACATGGTCAAGCAGGTGCTGGACACCTTTGGCCGCATCGACATCCTGGTGAACAACGCCGGCATCACCCGGGACAACCTGGCCCTGAGCATCAGCGAAGAGGACTTTGACGCGGTGCTGGACACCAACCTGAAGGGCGCATTCTGCTGCTGCAAGGCGGTGTACCGTCCCATGATGCGCCAGCGCAGCGGCCGCATCATCAACATGAGCAGCATCGTGGGCCTGCGGGGCAACGCCGGTCAGGCCAACTACTCCGCCAGCAAGGCCGGACTCATCGGCCTGACCAAGTCCCTGGCCAAGGAGCTGGCCGGACGGAAGGTGACGGTCAACGCCGTGGCCCCCGGATTCATTGATACCGATATGACCGCCGTGCTGTCCGAGCAGGCCAAGGAGGCCATGCTCCGTACCATCCCCATGGCCCGCCTGGGCCAGGCGGAGGATGTGGCCCACGCGGTGGCCTTCTTTGCCTCTGACGAGGCCGCCTACATCACCGGCCAGGTGCTGTGTGTAGACGGCGGCATGGCGGTTTGAGCCGCAGAAAGGATGCGTATTATGGAAAAGAGACGAGTCGTCATCACCGGAATGGGCGCGGTCACCCCTCTGGGCCTGAATGTGCAGGACAGCTGGGAAGCGGCCAAGGACGGCGTGTGCGGAATCGCGCCCATCACCTTGTACGACTGCTCGCAGCAGAAGGTGAAGCTGGCCGCTGAGGTCAAGGGCTACGATCCCACCAAGACCCTGGATAAGAAGGAAGCCAAGCGCATGGACCGCTTCACCCAGTTTGCCGTTACCGCCGCCCTGGAGGCGATGGAAAACAGCGGCCTGGACCTGGAGCAGGAGGACACCGCCCGCATCGGCGTGTCCGTCTCCAGCGGCATCGGCGGCCTGGCCACCATCCAGTCCTCCTGCCTGTCCGGCAGCACCCGGGGCTATGACAAGGTGTCCCCCTTCTTCATTCCCATGTCCATCACCAACCTGGCGGCGGGCCACATCGCCATCCGCCTGGGCCTGCACGGCATGTGCATCTGCCCCGTGGCCGCCTGCGCCGGCGGCAGCAACGCCGTGGGCGACGCCTTCCGCCACATCCGGGACGGCTACGCCGAGGTGATGATGGCCGGCGGCGCCGAGGCGTCCATTACCTCCCTGGGTATCGGCGGCTTTACCTCCATGAGTGCCCTGACCACTGCCGACGATCCCAAGCGCGCCTCCATCCCCTTTGACAAGGAGCGCAGCGGCTTCGTCATGGGCGAGGGCGCCGCCATCCTGGTGCTGGAGGAGCTGGACCACGCTCTGAACCGCAAGGCTCAGATTTATGGCGAGATCGTGGGCTACGGCGCCACCTGTGACGCCTACCACATCACCGCTCCCGACCCCAAGGGCGTCTGGAGCGCCGCCTGCATGGAGCAGGCCCTGGCCGACGCCGGTCTGGCCGCGGAGGATGTGGACTACATCAACGCCCACGGCACCTCCACCCCCCTCAACGACAGCGGCGAGACCGCGGCCATCCGCAAGGTGTTCGGTGCGCACGCCGACAAGCTGATGGTCAGCTCCACCAAGTCCATGACTGGCCACCTGCTGGGTGCCAGCGGCGCGGTGGAGGCCATGTTCTCCGTGCTGGCGCTGAAGGACGGCTTCGTGCCCGCCACCATCAACTATCAGGTGCCCGATCCCGCCTGCGACCTGGACATCGTCCCCAACGAGGGCCGTCAGGCCGACATCAAGGTGGCCATCTCCGATTCTCTGGGCTTCGGCGGCCACAACACCTGCCTGGTATTCCGCAAGTGGGAGGAGTAAGGAATGGAACTGAACATTGAACAGATCATGGAGATCCTGCCCCACCGTCCTCCCTTCCTGCTGGTGGATAAGATCACCGACTGCGAGCCCGGCGTGAAGGCCACGGGCATCAAGTGCGTGACCATGAACGAGCCCTTCTTTGTGGGGCACTTCCCCGGCAAGCCCATTATGCCTGGGGTGCTGATCCTGGAGGCCCTGGCCCAGACCGGGGCGGTGGCCGCCCTGTCCCTGGAGGAGAACCGGGGCAAGCTGGCGATTTTTGGCGGAGTGAAGAACGCGCGCTTCAAGCAGCCCGTTCTGCCCGGCGATGTGCTGGAGCTGAGCTGCGAGCTGGTGGAGCAGCACGGTCCCATCGGGTTTGGCAAGGCCGTGGCCAAGGTAGACGGCAAGATCGCCGCCCGGTGCGAGCTGACCTTTGTCATTCAGTAATGGTTGCTTCCCGCCTGTCGATTTGATATACTGCTTATCAGAAGGGATTTCGTTGTACAGGAGGAAGTTTCATGCTGGATGAATCGTTTAACCGCGTGTATACCAAGTTTAAGCTGCACTTTTATCAGGCGGTCTTTTCCCGCTTTCAGAACCGGGAGGCCAGTCTGACCACGGTGGAGACCTTCTGCATGGAGATCATCAATGCCCTGGGCCACCCCACCATCAATGAGTTTTCCAGCTTCGTCAATATCTCTCCCCCCAACGCCGCGTATAAGATCAACAGCCTGATTCAGAAGGGCTATATCACCAAGGAGCGCTCCCCCGACGACAAGCGGGAGTACCACCTGTCTGTGACCCAGAAGTATGTGGACTACTACAATGTGAGCTACCGCTACCTCTCCACCGTCATGGACCGGATCAAGGACCGCTTTCCGGCGGAGGACGTGGCCAAGCTGGAGGAGATGCTCAATGTGATCTCCGACGAGCTGATGCCCGAACTGAGCCAGCTGGACCATAAACAGTAAGAAAATCCCCGGACGCATGGCTGCGGCCGGGGATTTTTGCGTTTTCCCTGTGCCTTTGTGCAAAACCGCCCTTGTACTGGCGGGCGGGTTGTAGTATCCTGATAGAAAACCGGCCCCACGGCGGGACCGGGATGTACCGGAAGGAGGTACGAACTTGTCACAAATTTTGACTGCAATCCAATCTGCGGCACAGGCTTTGCGCCAACTGCCCCTGGAATATCCCACCCAGTTTGCCTGGTATACCCTGGCGCTGCGCTTTTTGTTCCCCATTCTGGCGGTGGCCATGCTGGCCCGGGTGATCCGCTCCCTGGTCAAGGCCTCGCCCAAGCCGGAGATCTGGGCCTATCTGTCGCTGCCCAACGGGGTGTCCCAGCCCCTGACCCACTGGGAAAATATTTTGGGCCGGAGCGCCTCCTGTGACGGGGTGCTGAACTATCCCGTGGTCTCCCGGCAGCACGCCGCCCTCATCCGGGGAGAGGACGACGTCTGGACGGTGTACGACCTGGGCTCGAAGAGCGGAACTACCGTAAACGGGACTCCCGCCGACCCGGCCGGGTCCCGGGTGAATTTCGGCGATGTGGTAAGCCTGGGCGGCGTGGAGACCGTACTGCTGCCGGTCCCTGACGAGGAGGTCAAGCGCCGCCGCAAGGTGGACAGCCGCCCCGTCTCTCCCTGGGGCTCCCTGGTGCTGCTCACTCTGCTCCAGATGCTCACCGCTCTGCAGTTCCTGTTTTCCGAGGATGAGGAGCACATGATTTTGGTCAGCGCCGCCTTCCTGGCCCTGTCCGGGATCATGTGGATCTACTGCCTGACTATGCGGGGACTGGGCCGCATCGGCTTTGAAATTGAGACCATTGCCTTCTTCCTGTCCACCCTGTCCCTGGCCATCACCGCCTCCTCCGCCCCCTCTTCGGTGGATAAGCAGCTGCTGGCCATCACCCTGGGCATCATTTTCTTCCTGGTGCTGGGGGTGTTTTTGCGGGAGCTGGACCGGGTGCGGAAGATCCGCTGGCTCATGGCGGCGGGGGCCATTGGCCTGCTGGGCATGTCCCTGGTGTTGGGCGATGTGAAGTACGGCGCGGCCAACTGGGTCAGCCTGTTTGGCTTCTCCTTCCAGCCTTCGGAGCTGGCCAAGATCTGTTACATCTTCGCCGGATCGGCCACCCTGGACCGGCTGTTCCGCAAGCGAAACCTGGGGCTGTTCATCCTGCTCACCGGAGCCTGCATGGGCTGCCTGGCCCTGATGAGCGACTTTGGAACCGCCGCCATCTTCTTTGTCACCTTCCTGGTCATTGCCTATCTGCGCTCGGGCGACTTTGCCACCCTGTCCCTCATCTGCGGCGGCGCAGTGTTCGGGGCGTTTACCCTGGTGACCATCAAGCCCTATATCCTGCGGCGGTTTGCCGCCTGGGGCCATGTGTGGGAACAGGCCTCTGACGGCGGTTTCCAGCAGACCCGCACCATGTCGGCGGCGGCCTCCGGCGGTCTCATCGGCGTGGGACCGGGGGAGGGATGGCTGCACCGGGTGCCCGCGGCGGACACCGACCTGGTCTTTGGTATGGTGTGCGAGGAGTGGGGCCTGGTGATCGCGGTGCTGTCGGTGCTGTGCATCGTGGCCCTGGCGGTGTTTGCCGTGCGCTGCTGCCGGGCGGGCCGCTCCAGCTTTTATACCATCGCCGCCTGCGCCGCCACCAGCCTGCTGGTGTTCCAGACTGCGCTGAACGTGCTGGGCTCGGTGGATATCCTGCCCCTGACCGGCGTGACCTTCCCCTTTGTGTCCAACGGCGGCTCCTCTATGATCTCCTCCTGGGGGATGATGGCCTTTTTGAAGGCGGCGGATACCCGCAGCAACGCCAGCTTTGCCATCCGGGCGCGCCAGCTCCACGGACCTCAGTGGCTGGGCAATCTGACGGCAGGAAGTCGGGGAAAGGAGGGTTCCCATGAAAAAGATTGAAAAGCGTACCGTGGTCTGCCTGGCGCTGACCGTTGTGATGCTGTTGGGCCTGGGCCTGTTTGTGGTACGGTTCTTTTTGTACGGAGGGAAGTGGGCTTCCTTTGCAGCCAACCGGCATCTGTACTCCTCCTCGGGCACCCTGGCGGTAGGCCGGGTGCTGGATCGGGATGGGGATGTGCTCTCCTGGGTCAACGACAACGGGGAGCGGCAGTATTACGATAACGCCACCGTGCGGAAGGCCACCCTCCACGCGGTAGGCGATCCCTCCGGCGCCATCGGCACCAGCGCTCTGGTGGCCTTTGCCGACCGGCTCAGCGGCTACAACTTCCTCACCGGGGCGGATAACCCCCTGGGCCAGGGAAAGGACTTGTACCTCACTCTGGATGCCCGCCTGAACTACATCGCCTATGAAGCCCTGGGCGGAAAGAAGGGCGCGGTAGGGGTTTACAACTACGAGACGGGGGAGATCCTGTGCATGGTCTCCACCCCCACCTTTGACCCGGCCAATCCGCCGGAAATTCAGGATGGAGACGAGCGCTATGAGGGCGTCTACCTCAACCGCTTCCTCTCCAGTACTTTCGTTCCCGGTTCGGTGTTCAAGACTGTGACCATCACCGCGGCCATTGAAAACATTCCCGACCTCTTTGACCGCACCTTTACCTGTACCGGGTCCACCACCGTGGGGGGCGAGGAGATCACCTGTCCCTTTGCCCACGGAGAGATGGACATCAACTCCGCCCTGGCCAACTCCTGTAACGGCGTCTTTGCCCAGCTGGCAGTGGAGCTGGGGGCTGAGACCATGACCCAGTACGTGGAGCAATCGGGCCTTCTGGACAGCTACTCCGTGGACGGCATTTCCACGGCTAAGGGCAGCTTTGATCTCACCGGGGCCAGCACCAGCCAGATCGGATGGTCGGGCGTGGGTCAGTACAACGACCTGGTGAACCCCTGTGCCATGATGGTGTGGATGGGCGTCATTGCCAACGAGGGAAAGGCGGCGGTGCCCTATCTGGTGGAAAAGACCGAGGGGAATCTGCCCCTGCCCAGCCTGCCCCACTGGACCCGGAACACGGACAAACTGATCGAGGCGGACACGGCCCAAGTCCTGGGCAACATGATGGCCCAGAACGTAATCCAGACCTACGGCTCCGACCGCTTCCCCAATATGGATATCTGTGCCAAGTCCGGTACCGCTGAAGTGGGAGGGGGCAAGCGGCCCAACGCCTGGTTTGCGGGCTTTTTGCGGGACGAGGACGCGCCCTATGCCTTCGCCGTAGTGGTGGAGGAGGGCGGCAGCGGCGCCAGCGCCGCGGGCAACGTGGCGGCCAAGGTGCTGGACGCTCTGGTCAATGGATACTGAGCTGGATAAAAAATGCTCTTTTCTCAGGGATTTCTTTTTTTGTGTTGCAAAAAAGGAAGAGTTCTGGTAAAATAATAAATTGACTGGATGACCAGTGCATGAAATGACCCCAAGGGTTGCCGGAGCTTCTCGGAACGGCAGCCCGATAGGCAAGGAGAATCAAGTTGCATGGATAAAAACGAGCGAGAGGCACAGCGCCGTCAGGAAGATCGCGCCCTGAACAGCGCCCTGATCTGGGTGGGAGCGGCCATCGTATTGGAGTTCCTGCTGGTGATGGTAAACCGTCACTATATTAACTTTATGCTTACCGAGCAAGCAATCAATATCGCCGTTGCCATTCAGGCTGCCCTGAAGGCCCTGCGGTGGATCAGCTTGGCCGGCTTTGTTGTGGGGATCGTTTGGACGGTCAGAAATTTGGTGACCGGGAAGCGCACGGGGCGCTGCGGCGCGCTGTCTGTGGCAGCCCTGGTGGTGCTCATCTGCACCCACGTGATCCTCACCTTCTCCAGCACCGGTCTGCACATGCTGTTCTGGCTGGTGCCCGCTTTGGCCGCCCTGGCCCTGGTGTTCTATCTGTACCAGCAGGAGTTCTTCTTCTCCGCCTGGATCAGTGGAATGGGCGTGCTGGGTCTGTGGTTTGCCCGCTATGCCGGCGGCACGAGCTGGTATGTGATCCTGCTGGTGGTGCTGATCGTGCTGGTGGCTGCTGCGGTGGTGCTGCTGGTGAAAAACGGCGGCTGCCTGCCCAAGGCCCTGAAGGAGCGTCGGGTGCTCCCCGCTGAGGCCACCTTCCCCCTGGTGCTGCTGAGCGCGGTGGTGAGCCTGGTGGTCATCGGACTGACCATTGTGATGGGCGATGTATTGGCCTACTACCTGGTGTACGCCATGGTGGCCTGGCTGTTTGCCCTGCTGGTCTACTACACCGTGAAGATGATGTAAGATAAAAGCGTCCCGGAAATATCCGGGGCGTTTTTTTATGCAGAAACAGAAAAACTCCCCGTCCTTTTGGGACGGGGAGTTTTGTTATAGAAGGGTAGCCAGTAGGTCCCGAACCTCCAGCAGGGAGGCCCGCCGGGCCAGGAGCATGGCGTCCAGCTCCGGGGTGGGCGGGATCATATCAGGGACCATGATGACCTGCATCCCCGCCCCGTGGGCGGAGAGAATGCCGTTGCGGGAGTCCTCCACGGCCACGGCCTGCTCCGGAGAGACACCCAGAGCCCGGCAGGCCCGCAGATAGATCTCGGGGTCGGGTTTGCTGTGCTCCACCTGGTCGCCGGTGACGATGGCAGAGAAGTAGGGGCCCAGGCCGGTCATCTCCATGCGGCGGGCAGTGCGCTCTCCGCTGGTGGAGGTGGCCAGTGCGGTGGGAATGTTCCGGTCCTTCAAAAAGTCCAGAATCTCCCGCACGCCCGGCTTCATAGGAACCCTTTCCCGCTCCATACGGGCCTGGGAGTAGGAGGAGCAGGTGCGCATAAAGTGCTCCCGGGGGAATTCCTCCCCAAAGAGGTCCACCATCTTCTGATGGATGTCGGCCCGGTTCTGGCCCACGAACTCCAGATAGGCCTCGCCCACCTGGGGCCAGCCCAGCTCCCGGCTGACGGTGAGCCAGGTCTGCTGGGTGAGGCGCTCGGTGTCAAACAGCACCCCGTCTACGTCAAATACAACGGCTTTGATTTGGGGCATGGTCATACCTTTCCGATGTCAGTGCGCATGTGCATATCCTGGAAGGAGATGGGCTTGGCCGCGGCGTAGGCGTTGGCAATGGCATCCTCTAGGGTGGCGCCCAGGGCGGTGACGCCCAGAACACGGCCGCCGGCAGTGAGAATGCTGCCGTCCTCGCCCAGCTTGGTGCCGGCGTGGAACACGGTAGCGGTCTTGCCCGCCTCCTCCAGGCCGGAGATGGGATAGCCGGACTGATATTTGACAGGATAGCCGCCGGAGGCCAGCACGATGCAGCAGGCAGCGCCCTGCTTCCACTTCACTTCCACCTGGTCCAGGGTGCCCTTGACGCAGGCTTCGAAAATATCCATCAGGTCGCTGTCCAGCATGGACAGCAGGGGCTGAGTCTCGGGGTCGCCGAAGCGGGCGTTGTACTCAACGACCTTGGGGCCGTCCTTGGTGAGCATAAGGCCGAAGTAGATGACGCCCTTGAAGGGACGGCCTTCGGCGTTGAGGGCGTTCACCGTGGGCAGGAAGATGGTGTCCATGCACTGCTGGGCCAGCTCGGGGGTGAACTTGGGGGAGGGGCAGAAGGCGCCCATGCCGCCGGTGTTGGGGCCCTGGTTGCCGTCATAGGCGCGCTTGTGGTCCTGGGAGGACAGCATGGGGACCAGGTGCTCGCCGTCGCAGAAGGCCAGCACGGTGACCTCGGGGCCCACCATGCATTCCTCGATGACCACGGTGGAGCCGCTCTGACCGAACTTGTGGTCCTGCATCATCTCCCGCACGGCCTGCTCTGCCTCCTCTACGGTGGCGGCTACCACCACGCCCTTGCCCAGAGCCAGGCCGTCGGCCTTGACCACGATGGGGGCGCCCTCCTGCCGGATGTAAGCCAGGGCCTGATCCATGTCGGTGAAGGTCTCGTACTTGGCGGTGGGGATGTGGTACTTCTTCATCAGTTCCTTGGAGAAGGCCTTGCTGGCCTCAATAATGGCGGCATTCTTCCGGGGGCCGAAGGCGGGGATGCCGGCGGCCTCCAGGGCATCCACCATGCCCAGAGCCAGGGGATCGTCGGGGGCCACCATGACAAAGTCCATGGCGTTGTCCTTGGCCCACTGGACCATGGTGTCCACGTCGGTGGCCTTGATGGGCACACAGGTGGCCACCTGGGCGATGCCGGCGTTGCCGGGGGCACAGTAGAGCTGAGTCACCCGGGGGGACTGGGCCAGCTTCCAGCAGATGGCGTGCTCACGGCCGCCGCCGCCGACTACCAATACTTTCATATCAAACACCTCATTTATTAAGAAGAAAGCCTAAAGTTGCCTTTGAATTCCCCCTCGGAGAGCGGAAGGGGGGACGCGGGGGGAACTGGTTCCCGCCCGCGAGGGCCGGTGTGCATCTGCGCATCTGCATGTTCCGCAGAACATGCCCGGCCCATGAGGGGGGGTATCGGCGGCGGTTTCCTTTGGAACCGACGCCGTATCTAGGGGGGATAAAATCCCCCCTGGAAAATTCTTAGTGGTGGAACAGCCGGATACCGGTAAAGGCCATGACCATGCCGTACTTGTTGGCGGTGTCGATGACCTGCTGGTCGCGGATGGAGCCGCCGGGCTGGGCGATGTACTGCACGCCGGACTTGCGGGCGCGCTCCACGTTGTCGCCGAAGGGGAAGAAGGCGTCGGAGCCCACGGTCACGCCGGACATCTGGGCGATCCAGGCCTGCTTCTCCTCAGTGGTGAGCACCTCGGGCTTCACCTTGAAGGTATTCTGCCACACGCCGTCGGCCAGAATGTCGTCGTGCTCGTCGGAGATGTAGATGTCGATGGCGTTGTCCCGGTCGGGGCGGCGGATGTTGTCCACAAACTGCAGGCCCAGAACCTTGGGATGCTGGCGCAGCCACCAAATGTCGGCCTTGTTGCCCGCCAGACGGGTGCAGTGGATGCGGCTCTGCTGACCGGCGCCCACGCCCAGAGTCTGGCCGTTCTTCACGTAGCACACGGAGTTGGACTGGGTGTACTTCAGGGTGATGAGGGCCAGGAGCATGTCGTGCTTGGCCTGCTGGGACA
Source organism: uncultured Eubacteriales bacterium (assembly GCA_900553135.1). Lineage (GTDB taxonomy): Bacteria > Bacillota > Clostridia > Oscillospirales > Oscillospiraceae > Lawsonibacter. The sequence goes on from USCO01000022.1 coordinate 22,541, forward strand.
GCTCCTTGTTCTCGGTGACGATGTTCTGGAGCATCTCCTCATTGATCTCCAGATCGTTGTAGCCCTGCTCGAAGGTGATGCCGAAGATATTGCGGCGCTCAATGGGAGCGGGGGTGTAGTCGGGGTCGATGGCCACCACATTGTAGCCGCCCTTGCGCTTGGTCTTCAGAATCTCCAGAGCCTCGTCGGTGTAGCCGGGGGCGATGATGCCGTCGGACACCTCGGCAGCCAGGAAGCGGGCGGTGTCGGCGTCACACACGTCGGACAGAGCGGCCCAGTCGCCGAAGGAGCACAGACGGTCAGCGCCGCGGGCCCGGATGTAGGCGCAGGCGATGGGGGACAACTCGCCCTCGGGGGCAAAGTAGATGTGGCGCTCCACGTCGGTCAGGGGCAGGCCCAGGGCGGCGCCGGCGGGGGAGACGTGCTTGAAG
>USCO01000023.1 GCA_900553135.1 uncultured Eubacteriales bacterium
GGTGGTGATGGTGCCGGTGGTCTTGTCGGTAACGACCTTGATGACGGTGCCGTTGCCGTCGGTGGTGGTTGTGATGGTGGTGCTGGAGCCGCCGGAGCTGCTGCCGCCGCCCTCAGAAGGCTCGTCTTCCTTACCGCCGGCGTAAGTCACCAGAGCTCGCAGGAACGCATTGCACAGGTCCACGTCAACGCCCAGCTCCTCGCCAGCGGTGCCGCCCAGCGCGTCGCGCTCGGGGTGCCACTGGAGGGCCAGAGCGAAGGTGGCGTCCTGATACTCCAGAGCCTCGATGATGCCATCGGAGGATCTGGCAACCACGGTCAGGCCGTCGCCCAGCTTCTCGGGATTGGCGGACTGATGGTGGGCGGTGGCAATCATATCGATGGAATCAGTACCCACGATATCATACAGCCACTTGGAGTCCTTGGAGATGGCCACGCCCTCATTGTCGGTGCCAGCGGCCAGCTCATGATACTTGGTGCCGCCGCTGTGGATCAGGCCGTCCACCTGCACGCGCAGATGGCCCTCTTCGCAGCCTTCATCAAAGTCAGCGTACGTACCGTCTTCCTTGTTGTAGGGGTTGCCCAGACGGTTGCCCTCGTCATCGTACATGGTGTAACCGGTGTCCTTCACAGCTTCCTTGAAGATGTCGGGAACCTCTTCCAGGCTGTAGTAATCCCAGGTCTCCATCAGCTTCGCCATGTCGGCCTCGGAAGGACCGGACAGGATGCCGGTGACCCGCTCGGGATCGATCTCGCCATTGAGCACCTGCTGGCCCAGGTAGTAAGGCACGTCCTGGATCAGGCCGCCGCCCCGGGAGATGTTGAAGCCCTGCTCACCGCGGCAGACCGCCAGCAGAGGCACGTCCATCTCCACCGCCTGCTGCATCAGGTTGATGTCGGAGGTGTCGCGGGCGTCGTTCCAGCCGGAGGAACCGTGAGGAGACTGAGTCTCACCGTACAGGCTGGGATTCCAGTCCTCGCCGCCGGTGAAGAAGATACCGTCGATCTGAGAGAGGACCTGGCGGGCCTCCTCAGCGCTGGTCACCTGAGGCAGGTAGACCGCGATAGCGCCGTTGCGCTCATAAGCCTCGGCAAAGCCCTGGTAATCGGAACCAATGGTATCCTTCTTCCAGGAGATACCCACGATGGGACGCTCGGAGACGTCGGTCACAGTGATGGATACCACGGTGCCGTCCTCGCCCAGAGCCAGGTCAGCGGTAACAGCGTCGCCAATGGTGCGCTCACCGGGATCGGTGGTCAGTTCCGTCTTGGGAAGGTCGGCCTCACCCATGACTTCCTTCAGCTCGTCCAGGGTGTTGATGCCGTTTCCGGTCTGGTCCATAACGACCACGCCGCCGGACAGAGGAGCGTCGTACACCACGTTGTACTCCAGCTGGTTGTCGCTGTTGACGGTGTACAGGATGGCGTCCTCCACCATTTCCACTTCGACTTCATTGGTGGTGACATAGATGGCCTCAGGAGAGGTGAAGCGGGCATTCTTCTCGCCGTCGCCGAAGAGGAAGAAGCCTCTCTCTTCCACGGCGCCGCGCTCGGGGAAGGGATCCTCGTTGCTCTCCAGCCATTCGTCGTTCAGGTCGTACAGGTCGGTCTTGGAGTCGGCCAGCACGGTGCTCACGCCGTCATAGGCGGCGTCGGTGATGGCCAGATTGACAGAGGCATAGATGATGTCGGGGTCGCTGGAGGAGACGCGGGCAGCAAAGTACTTGCTGGCGTCCTGTCCCTCGGGAACGGTCAGAGGAATGTCCTGGCCGTCCTTCTGGATGTGGAAGGTGAAGCCGGCAAAGCCGCTGGCAGCCAGAGCATTCCAGTCGGTCTGGCTCATGCTCTCAGGCTTCTCCACCTTGAACTCCAGGCGCATGGGCAGCACGAAGGTGTTGGCCTGGAAGTCCTCGTCGTCGGTAGACAGATAGACCTCGCCGCTCTTGAACTGGGCATCGGTCTTGGAGCTGTTGCCGCGCTCCGCCCACATGGGGATGTCGAACTTGGTGGCGGCCAGCATGTCTTCGCTGTTAGCGACCGCCTCAGAGGCATCCTGATAGGTGCCGATGGTCACGTCCAGCAGGTCCAGATCGGCACGGTCAGCGTTCAGGCCGTCAATGTCGGCCCACATCAGCTGGGCGCCGGCAGGACCGGAGTAGCGAGCCATCTCCAGCATACCGTCAGCCATCAGCTTGGTCATCTCGATGATGGCATCCACACCGATTCTCTCGTTGGCGGAGTGCCACCAGCGCTCGTTGCCGGGGATGACGGCGCCGAAGGCGGTCATCTTGTTCAGGTAGTTGGAAGCCAGGGTACCGCCGGTGGTGCCCACGGGATAGGTGATATCCAACAGATCAGACACGTCGGCGAAAGCCACGGGGTCGCTCTCCATGGTAGCCTTGTAGCTGGCGTACTGCAGAGCGATGAGGGGGTTATCGTGGCTGGCATACAGGGTGGGATTGGAGTAGGCAGTGTACTGACCCTCTTCCATACGGCTCACCTGCCAGGTAAAGCCCTTGTCATGGAAGGCCTGCACAGTGGCGTCCATGGCGGTGGTGTAGTCCTCCTCGTTGGCGTGCATGCTGCGGATATACAGAGGAATGGACAGGCTGTTGTCGCTGAAGAAGCTGACCAGCTCCTCAGTGCCCTTAATTCCGCCCATGAGGGCGAAGGTCAGGTTGGCAACGCCGCTGTCGGGGTTGCGCAGCAGATCCTGAGGAATGCCCATGTAGCTGCCGATATAGGCCTCGCCCTCCACACAGTTCTGGAAGAACAGGTCGGAGATGCCGTCGGCGGCCTTCTTCAGCTGCAGCTCAGAGCTGTCGCCCAGGCCCTGGGAGATGAGGTACATGCCCCACACCACGGCGTTCTTGCCGTACTGGGGAGTGGGCATCTCCATGGCCACGTCGGTGTTGGTCTCCAGAACGATGGTGCCGTCCTTCACTTCCACGGACACCTTGGGAGTGGTGCCTTCGGCGGCGGGCAGCCAACCCAGCTTGGTGGCAGCCTCAGTGACGGCATTCACAAACGCCTGGTTGTTCTCTTCCACGGAATCCGCCTTCAGGGTGAAGACCGCCCGGGAGGCCACCTGAGAGGTACTGCCGTAAACAATATCCTTCAGGGTCTCGTCGCCTTCCCGCAGGGTCACGTTGGCGCCGGCGCTGATCAGGCTGAAGGTCTTACCGCTATCAGCGGTCAGGTCCATGGAAATGGTGGGGGTAATCGCCTTGGAGTTTCCCACCACCACGGGGAACCGGGAGTCGGAGGTGTAGGCCGCGATGGGCATCTCCTCCCGGTTCAGGGACTTATAGCACCAGTTGTCGTAGAAACTGGGGTTGGAGGTGTAGTAGGGGATATCCATATATTTCAGGGTGTCCTCCTTAGTGGGCACACCGGGATTGCTATCCTCATAGCAACCCATAACAATACGGATACGACGGTCCATGGGCAGCCCGGCCTCCATCAGCGCCTTGGCGGCAAAGAGGGTAGCCAGGGTGGGACCGCTGTCATCCTGGACGCCGGCGCCGTACAGCCAGCCATCCTTTACATAAGGTGTATGATAAGAAGTTGGATCTCCCGTCTCACCTTCTGCATTGACCCAGCGTTCCAACTGAGCTTCATTATTGGAAGCAGTGGGCGAATCCAAGTGGCTCAACGCCATGACCATCTCGGGGGCATCGGGATCACCGATCTCGATGTAGACATATTTGTCTTCCTGACGCTGCACCACCACGGGGAAGCCAAGCTCCTCGGCCAGTTCCTTGACCCAGGCCAACTTCTCCACTTTCCGGCTGTGTTCGTTATTATTAGCCTCGGTATCCGGAACCGCAAAAGGATACTCGCTCGGAACGCTTCCTGCAGCTTTAGAGCCGTAGGAAATCGAATCGTAATCCGAACCTGTAGCCAGACCGCCGATCAGAGAATAGGGATCATAGGTCCCATCGCCTACTTTCATATCTCCCACGTCGCCGCTGATCTTGTCCACCTCATCATGGATGATGGCGCGCTCGTCATCGGTTACGGAGACTTCATAGGTCACGTTGGGCTGAAAACTCTGCTGTGAGTCTGCGGGGGCAGCTTGGGCCGGCAAACAATAGGGCGCGACCAAAGCCAAGGTCAGCATTCCACTGAGTAGCTTCTTCATCCTGAATACTCCCTTCTTAACAACGATATTCCATGGTCGCCAGGCTTATTTCTCTCTCCTTCATCACCTCTGCATCTGTGGTTCTGCCCACAGCAGGCCGTCCCCCTCTGCGTGACTCCACGTTGGGGATGGTCCCTTCCGCTGCGGGCCATGGGTTCGAACCTTAAAAAATTTTAAGGATAAATACATTATACTGGGAGAAAGAGGAAAATTATAGTTGTAAAAGTCCACAATCTTTCCAGTCAATTTTCAACATTGTTCCTGAATTTACCTTCTATTTTTTAGTAAAAAAGAGAACCAAAGGGAATCTTGCAGTTTCTCCTGCACATCTTGGTCCATTTTTGAATCTTATCTTTCATTCGTCTCATATTTGTTAAAAAATAAACATTTTTCTCCTTATGTGGCTAAAAAGTTTACTTTTCGACGCCCCATCCTACTGTTCTACCAGGCTGTTTTTCTGTGAAATGATTGGACCAGATCCACGTTCTTTCCGTTGTTCCTTGTCTGACGTCCAAAATATCGACTGAATCAATATCCATGCACCCTTTCCGCATATCCTGCATACCAGCTCCAGACAGATCTGCAGGCAGCCTCAGCCCCATCCCAACCAGCCGCCTTGCCACAGGCAAGAAAATATCTTAAAATAGGGAAAAACCACTTTGGAAGAAACTTACGGAGGGGAGAGCCGCCATGACGGTGCGTGGGCGCAGGCATATTTTGTATCGCAGGCTAAACAAGAAAACGCGCTTCCTGCTGGCGGGGGTGGTCCTGCTGCTTCTGCTGGGCGCGGCCGCCTTTGCCCTGCGGAACCCCTCAGTTCTCGCCGTAGAAATAGAGGACGGCCCGCCCCACGTGACCACCCCCTGGGACCAGGAGACCGTCCCCTTCTTTCTGGAAGAGGACCAGGGGCAATGCACCTTTACCCTGGAGCAGCTGCAGGAGACCTTTGGCGAGGCTGTCTCCTTTACCTTTGACAACTGTCCATCCCTGGGCAACGACATCGACACCTACCTATTAAACAGCTTTCGCATGGCCGCATTGGTCAACTCCCGGGGGAAGGAATCCTCCGAAAACCAGTATGCCACCTTCCATCCCCACAAAGAGGGGGACAACGTGTGTATTCTGCTCCTCTATGACGGCACCACCCACCTCATGGGCTACTTCATCGGCCTGCCCCAGGAGGAAGAAGACGGCCGCTGGCGGATGGATGTGACCCTGTGCAGCTACGAGTTCAGCTCCCTGTACCGCCAGCAGCTGGAGGAGTATCCCCGGGGTGCCCCCCAACTCTTCACCCACTTCATCCCCCTGGATGACCTGGAAGAGAGCGGCGCGGTGTGGTGCCTGCGGGGCTACGAGACCTCCACCACCCTTACCGTACAGCCCACAGACTCCCAGTGCTATCACCTGTGGCGGGTGGTGAACTCCCCCTATCTGGAGCGGATGCTGTCTCCGGTGGAGAACATCTTCCAGTCCACCTATCAGGATGGAAAGTGGACCTGCTTTCTCCTGTACGACCAGGACCTGCACCTGCTGGGATACACCATGTGGGGCGGGGAAACCTAAAATCCCTATGATTTCCAACGAAACGAGGTACTGCTATGAAAGTCCCCTTCGGGACCGCTTTTTCCAAGCTCCCCATTGGTATGCGCACCATGAAAACCGCCCTGGCGGTGACACTGTCCCTGGCGGTCATTGAGCACTACGGCGCCAGCCCCGCCAAGGTGGTCTTTGCCACCATCGGAGCCATCTCCGCCGTGGCCCCCACCTTTACCGCCTCCCTGCAGGCCTGTCTCACCCAGATCTGCGGCGTGGGGGTGGGGGTGCTGCTGGCTTTGCTCCTCATGGCCCTCCACGTGCCCGGCATTGTGGGGGTGGGCATCGGCATCATGGTCATCATCACCAGCTACCACCACCTGAAACTGAAGCTGGTGCCCGTGCTGCCCTGCCTGGTGCTGGTGAACATCTGTCTCAACCCCGCAGTGGAGGCCCTCTCCTACGCCACGGGCCGCATGTGGGACACCGCCATCGGCCTTGCCATCGGCATGGCGGTGAACACCCTGATTTTCCCCTACGACAACAGCCGCACCATCCGCCGCACTATGGAGAGCCTGGACCGGGACCTCATCGAAATGCTGGAGGACCTGTTCAACGGGGACGGCCACCTGCCCCAGGCGGACAGCCTGGAGGACAAGATCGACGCCCTGGAGCGCCAGCTGGCCCTGTTTTCCCAGCAGCGCCTGCTGCGGCGCAAGCGGCAGAAGCGGGAGCTGTGCCGCCTGTCCACCTGCGAGGACACCGCCCAGGCCCTTTTGGTGGAACTGGCCGCCCTGTGCGCCATGGGGGAGCCCTGCCGCCTGAACCGGGAGAACCGCCAGGTCCTGCTGGCCCTGGGGGCCAAGGTGACCCCGGACGACCCCGAGCCCAGCCGGGAAATCGACATCGTGGCCAACTACCACGTCTCCCAGATCCTGCGCCTGCGGCACAAGCTGAAAGACCAGCTGGCCGACCGCCGCCGGTAACCTTGCCCTTTTCCCCTCCACCCGGTATAATGGAGGCAACGATCCCCAAGAGAAGGAGAATGGTTATGGTTTCTCAATATTCCAGCAAATTTGTCTCCCCCCAGGAGGCTGCCCGCCTTGCGGTGCGCAGCGGCGACTGGGTGGACTATGGCTTCGGCGGCGGCTTTCCCGACCTTATGGACGCCGCCCTGGCCGCCCGCCGGGACGAGCTCACCGACGTGAAGATCCGGGGCGGCCTGGTGATTCGCCCCCGCATCGAGGTGGTGGAGCAGGACCCGGAGCAGAAGGCCTTTCACTACTACAGCTGGCACATCGGCGACTACGAGCGCAAGCTGCAAAGCCGGGGCCTGTGCACCTTTATGCCCATGATCCTGCGCTATCTGCCCCAGCTCTACCGCAATCACATCCGGGTGGACGTGGCCTTTGTTCCCGTGTCCCGCCCCGACGAGCAGGGCTACTGCGGACTGGGCATCTCCAACTACGCCTGGCGCACCATCTTTGAAAACGCCCGCACCGTGGTCTTTGAAATCAACGAGCACCTGCCCACCCTCCAGGGTGTGGACGGCTCCCACCGGGTCCACCTGTCCGAGGCGGACTATATCGTGGAGGGGGAGCACGAGCCTCTGCCCACCCGCTCCTACAAGGAGCCCTCCCCCGTAGATATCCAGATTGCCCAGCATGTGGTGGCTGAAATTCCCGACGGGGCGGTGCTGTCCCTGGGTGTGGGCGGCGTGCCCTTCACCGTGGCTCAGATGCTGGCCCAGTCCGATCTGAAGGACCTGGGCTGCCACACCGGCACCATCAGCGACGCCTTCCTCACCCTGTACCGGGCCGGCAAGCTGACCAACGCCCGGAAAGAGGTGGACCGGGGCTATTCCTCCTGGAACCTGGCCATGGGCTCCCAGGAGCTCTACGACTGGCTGAAGGCCGAGCCCCAGCTCTTCCGCCCCGCCGACGTGGACTACATCCATGACCCCCACCGCATGGGGGACATGTCCAACTTCATCAGCATCAACGGCGGCGTGCAGCTGGACCTCATGGGCCAGGAGAACGCCGAGTCCTCCGGCACCCGCCAGCTCTCGGGCACCGGGGGCCAGCTGGACTTTCTGGAGGGCGCCTTCCGCTCCCCCGGTGGCAAGGGTTTCATTTGCATGAACTCCGCCCGCAAGACCAAGGACGGGGAGCTGAAATCCAACATTCTCCCCTTCATCCCCGGCGGCAGCACCGTCTCCGCCCCCAGAGGGATGATCCAGTATGTGGCCACGGAGTACGGCGTGGTGAAGCTGTCCGGCCTGTCCCTGCCTGAGCGGGCCCAGGCCATGATCTCGGTGGCCCACCCCGCCTTCCGGGAGGAATTGGACCGCTACGCCCGGGAAAACTTCAAATAACGAAAAAAACAGCCCTGAGACTTGGTCTCAGGGCTGTTCTTTTACTTCTGGTCTGGATGGCAGATGCCGCAGGGCTCATAGCCCTGGTCCAGCAGGCTCTGGAGGGTGCCGGTGTAGTCCTGGCGGTTGGCCGGGTTCATGGAGGTCACCCCGGAGCAGTCGGGCAGGTGGATCTTCTTGGAGCTGGTGTTGAGCACGTAGCTCTCCTCCTGCTCCTGGGGGGCGGAGGTGTTTCCGCTCTCTCCGGCGGGAGCCTCCTCCGCCAGCCAGCTTTCGCCGGTGGCGTAGTCGATGGTCACCCCGGGCTGGACGTTGTAGCAGTATACGTCAAAGCACACGCCCTCGCCCTGGTCCTCCACCGACCAGGCCTCCATACGCACCCCGTGGGCCACCAGGTCGTCCCCGTCAAACAGAGGGGTCACCCGGTAGAGCACGTGGTTTTCCGTCTCCTTCACATAGTCGGCCACCATGTTCTCAAAGGGGAGCATCCCCTCTACATTTAAATACCGGGTGCCGGTGATAAGGTTTTCCTTGTTGGCGTTCTCGGCGGTGAGCTGATGGCCGATGAGGTGGCAGCGGTTATAGAGGTACTTGCCGTCCACGCAGTCGTACTTCACCGTCTGCCAGCCCGAGGGCTTCACCTGGCCGATGCTGCCCCGCTCCTCGGTGGGCATGGTGTCCAGCCCCACGCAGGCGGTGGCAGGCCCGCAGCGGCCCAGGTCGTCCAGGGGGCTGTACTCCTCAAAGGAGGCCCCATCCTGGGGCAGGTCGGAGAAGTCGGGGACGTTGTCGTCCAGCTCCACATAGGGCTGGCCGCTGTAGGCGGGCAGGTCCTCCAGGGCGGCCACCGTAGCGGTGGCGGAGCCCTGCTGGGAGACTGTCCCGGCGGGTAAGCCCTCACAGGCGCTGAGAGTCAGGCACAGGGCCAGCAGCAGGGGCAAAAACCAATGGCGCAGTTGTTTCATGGAAGATAAACCTCTTTCGTAATACGCGGGTGGGAGTGGCCGGGGAACTCCACTTGGGATAGTAGCTTCCACCCCGCTGGGGGCAGGGTATAGGTGCTTTCCGCAGGATAGCTGCGGTTCCAGCGGTAGAGGATGAGCTTTTCCGCCCGGGCCAGCAGGGGCATGGGGTCCCCCAGCTCCAGGAAGCACACCTCTCCCGCTCCCGCCTCCTCTTCCGGGGCGTCACACACCCGCAGGCGGGGGTCGGGGTCAAACTGGCGGGCGGTATAGCCGCTCACCCACAGGGGGGCGTCTCCCGCCTCCAGCAGCAGGTCCCGGCGCACCGCCCGGTCCATGCTCTGGCGGCGGCCGTTGAAGCTCATGCCGCCGCGGTCGTCGATACAAAGGGCCAGGATCATTCCCTCACTCCTCTCTCTGTGGGCAGCTGACAGTCGCTTCTTATTGTAGCACAGTTTCTCTCCCGATTCCAGCGTGTTCTTTTCCCCATTCTCTGTGTAAATTGGGGAAAATCTCCCCCACCGCTTGCAATACCCACCTGGTTTGGGTAGAATAAATCGACTGTAATCACCAGAGAGGACCGAGAATAATGGAAGAACGCACACAAAGCCCCCGTACCCTGCAGGACCTGCGTCCCGGGGAAGAGGGCGTGATCCTTTCCGTGGGCAACCAGTCCGGGGCGGTGAAGCGCCGCCTGGTGGACATGGGGCTCACACCGGGGACCCAGGTGAAGGTGACCAAGATCGCACCCCTGGGCGACCCCCTGGAGGTATCCCTGCGGGGCTATGAGCTGTCCCTGCGCAAGGACGACGCCGCCCAGATCACCATGGGCCAGCCCCGGCGCAAGCCCGCTCCCGCCCGGCAGGTCATGCCCCGCCACAGCGACCCCGAGCGGGACCGCCGCCAGCTGCAGGACCATGTCCATGAGCTGGAGCACCACGGACAAAACTACGACCACACCGCCCACGACAGCCGCCCCATGCGGGTGGCTCTGGCGGGCAACCCCAACTGCGGCAAGACCACCCTCTTCAACGCCCTCACCGGCTCCAACCAGTATGTGGGCAACTGGCCCGGGGTCACGGTGGAGAAAAAGGAGGGCACCGCCCACCTGGGCGACCGGGAGCTCACCGTGGTGGACCTGCCCGGCATCTACTCTCTTTCCCCCTACTCCATGGAGGAGATCGTGGCCCGGGACTTTATCATCGGCGAGAATCCCGACGCCGTCATCGACATTGTGGACGCCACCAACCTGGAACGCAACCTCTATCTCACCGTGCAGCTGCTGGAGCTGGAAAAGCCCATGGTGCTGGCCCTGAACTTCATGGACGAGGTGGAGGCCCGGGGAGACCACATCGACACCTCCCGTCTCAGCCGGGAGCTGGGCGTCCCCGTGGTGCCCATCATCGCCCGCACCGGCCAGGGTCTGGACGAGCTGCTGCAGGTGGCCCACCGGCAGATGCACCTGGGCTACACCTTTGAACCCGACGACCTGTACGACGACTTTACCCACGACATCCACCACCGCATGGGCGAGCTCATCCACGACGCGGCCTACGCCGCCGGACTGCCCGCCCACTGGGCCTCCATTAAGCTGCTGGAGGGCGACGAGATCGTGGCCAAGGCCCTGAATCTCCCCGCTGAGATCCAGAAAAAGCTGGACGGGATCATCGCCGAGTATGAGCAGTCCAGCGACCTGGGCGACCGGGAGACCCTCATCGCCGACAGCCGCTACCAGTACATCCAGCGGGTGGTGTCCCACTCCGTGGTGAAGGGGACGGAAAAGGGCCCCTCCCTCAGCCAGAAGATCGACCGGGTGGTCACGGGCAAGTACACCGCCCTGCCCCTGTTCCTGCTGTCCATGCTGTGCATGTTCGCCATCACCTTCGGCCCCTTCGGCTCCTGGCTCCAGGACGGGGTCAGCGCCCTCATCGACCTGTTCTCCTCCTGGCTGGAGGGGACCATGACCGCCGCCGGGGTCTCCCCGGTGCTCATCAGCCTGGTGTGTGACGGCATCATCGCAGGCGTGGGCGGGGTACTCTCCTTCCTGCCCCAGATCGCCCTGCTCTTCTTCTTCCTCAGCTTCCTGGAGGACTCGGGCTACATGTCCCGGGCCGCCTTTATCATGGACCGGCTGCTGCGCCGTTTCGGCCTCAGCGGCAAGGCTTTTATTCCCATGCTTATGGGCTTTGGCTGCACGGTGCCCGCCATTATGGGCGCCCGCACCATGGAAAATGAGAAGGACCGGCGCATGACCATCCTCCTCATCCCCTTTATGTCCTGCTCGGCCAAGCTGCCCGTGTACGGCATGATCGCCGGGGCCTTCTTCGGGGCCTGGGCGGGCCTGGTGGTCTTTGGCCTGTACCTCATCGGCATGGTGTGCGGCATTTTGTCCGGCATCCTCTTCAAGCACACCCTCTTCTCCGGCGAGCCCGCTCCCTTCGTGCTGGAGCTGCCCCCCTACCGCCTGCCCTCCATGGAGAACATCGCCACCCACGTGTGGCAGAAGGTGAAGGGCTTCCTCATCAAGGCGGGCACCCTGATCCTGCTTATGAGCATGGTGCTGTGGATTCTTCAGTCCTTCGACTTCCGCCTGCACATGGTGGAGGACGCCTCCACCTCCATGCTGGGCATCATCGGCGGCTGGATTGCCCCCATCTTTGCCCCCCTGGGCTTTGGCTTCTGGCAGGCCGCCGTGGCGCTGCTCACCGGCCTCATTGCCAAGGAGATGGTGGTCTCCTCCCTGTCCATGTTCTACGGCTTTGCCCTCACCGCCAGCAGCGCCCAGGTGGCTGCCGCCATGACCGGCTTTACCCCCCTGGCCGCCTTCTCCATGCTGGTGTTCATCCTGCTGTACGTCCCCTGCGTGGCCGCGGTGTCCACCCTGGCCAAGGAGATGAACAGCCTGAAGTGGACCCTGTTTTCCATCCTCTGGCAGATCGGCGTGGCCTACGTGGCCGCCCTGATCGTCCACACCATCGGCCTGGCCCTGGGTCTGGGCTGACAGGAGGTTTATATTTATGGTAAAACTCATCGCGCTGGACCTGGACGGCACTCTGCTGGACCCTCAGGGTCAGATCACCTCCGAGGCCAAGGCGGCCATCGCCCAGGCCCGGCAGGCTGGGGTCAAGGTGGTGCTCTCCACCGGCCGGGCGGTCCCCGAGGCCGCCGACTTCTCCCAGCGGGCGGGGTGCGACGCCCTGTCCGTGTGTCTGGGGGGCGCGGTGCTCTCGGAGAATGACTCCTGCCGCCACCTGTGGCGCCGGGACATCCCCAAGGAGAGCGCCCGCCGGGCTCTGGAGCTGTGCCTGAACCGGCAGATCGAGCTGATGCTCTTCTGCGGGGAGCAGATCGTGCTGGACCCCTTCTCCCATGAGTCCCTGATGCGCACCTACCCCTACCCCGCCTTCCACGACAACGCCGTGGTCACCCCCGACCCCATCGCCTACCTGGAGGAGCAGGGCCTGCCCCTGACCAAGATTCACGGGGACTGGAACCAGCCCGCCTACCCGCTCCAGGAGCTGTCCGCCCTGGCGGGTGTGGAGCTCACCTCCTCCAACGACCACGACTTTGAGCTGGTCCCCCAGGGCATCAACAAGGGCCGCACCCTGGCCATGCTGGCCCTGATGTGGGGCATCCCCCTGGACCAGTGCGCCGCGGTGGGCGACAGCGAAAACGACCTGGCCATGCTGAAAGCGGTGGGTTATCCCGTGGCCATGGGCAACGGCTGCGCCAGCGTGAAGGCCGCCGCCCGCCACGTGGCCCCCGACAACGCCCACGAGGGCGTGGCACATGCCATTTTGTGGTGTCTGGAACAAAATCAATAAGTTTGGCTGCGAAGAAGAATTTCTCTTCTTCGCAGCTTTTTTCTTGACCTTCCACCTGGTGGAAGGAGTATCCTGTCCCTGTCAGCGTGGCTTAATGAAATTTTAAGACTTTCTTTCTTGGATTTGAAGGGTTGGGCAGTATGATAGGTCCAGGTGTTAAATTTTTATGAACGCACCCCTTCTCCCCTTGACCCCCAACTAGCCCCGCCGTATACTATATGACAACTTGTCATATGGAAGGGAGGATATGCCTTGCCCTCTGCCACCTTTTTTCATCTCCCCACGGAGAAGCGGGAGACTCTGCTGCGGGCCGCCCGGCACGAATTTGCCCGGGTCCCCTTTGACGAGGCCTCCATCAACCGCATCATCCGGGAGGCTGGCATCCCCCGGGGCAGCTTTTACATGTACTTTCAGCACAAGGAGGACCTGTTCCAGTATGTCATGGGCCTGTACGCCCAGCAGCTGGTGGGGCTCTTTTCCCGCCTGCTGGAGGAGGCCCGGGGCGACCTGTTCTCCGCCTTCCAGGCCCTGTTTCAAACCTTCCTCCGCCTGCGGGGGGATGCAGAGATCCTGGAGTTTCAGAACATCCTGCGCTGCAACGCCGGGATGCGCCAGGGGGCCCTCCTGGGGGTCATGGAGCCCACCCGGATTCTGGAATCCCTGTCAGGCCAGATCGACACCACCCGCCTGGACCTGCGGGAGGGCGAGGAACTGGGCGACATGTTCCACATCCTGGTCAGCGCCACGGGGCCCTTTTTGTGCGCCGCCCTCTTCCGGGAGGACACCCAGAGTCTGGAGCGCCGCTTTTCCGCACAGATGCAGATCCTGCGCCGGGGCATGGAACGCCCCCGCACTTAAGGCCACTTTGAAAGTAAGGAGTCAATGCCATGGAAACCACACAGCTTTCCCCCGAAACCCAGCAGCTGGAGCAGACGCCCCAGCCCAGCGCCCAGCCCCAGTGGAAGGCGCCCAAGAAAAAGAAGAAGTGGGTCAAACCCCTGGTCATCGTCCTGGTGATTCTGGCCGCCCTGTTTTTCTTCGTGGTGCGGCCCATGATGGGCGCGGGCAAGCAGCTCATCTCGGGCGCCTACCTGTCCGCCCAGGTGCAGATGCAGGACATGACCGTCTCGGTGTCCAGCACGGGCACCGTCACCCCCATCGATTCCTACAACGTCAGCAGCCTGGTCACCGGCGATGTGCTGGAGGCCCCCTTTGAGGAGGGCGACTGGGTGGAGAAGGGCGACCTGCTCTACCGCATCGATCCCGGCAGCGCCGAGAGCGCCCTGCAGCAGGCCCAGCTGTCTCTGCAGCAGGCCCAGCTGAGCTACGACAGCATGGCCGACGGTCTCAGCCCCAAGGCCTCCGCCGCCGGCGTGGTGCAAAAGCTGTACATCAAGGAGGGCGATCTGGTCTCCGCCGGCTCCCCCATTGCCGACATCTCCGACACCTCCACCATGACCCTCACCGTCCCCTTCCAGTCCGCCGACGCGGCGGGCATCTCCGTGGGCCAGAGCGCCCAGGTGACCCTGTCCACCTCTCTGGAGACTCTGCCCGGCACCGTCACCTACGTGGCCCCCGCCGACCAGGTGGGCGCAGGCAGCAGCCTGGTGCGCCAGGTGAAGATTCAGGTGCAGAACCCCGGCGCTCTCACCGAGACCACCACCGCCACCGCCAAGATCGGCGCCGTGGCCTGCGCTTCCAGCGGCACCTTTGAGGCCAAGCTCAGCCAGACCGTCACTGCCACCGGCAGCGGCGAGGTCACCAAGCTCAACGTCTCCGTGGGCAGCCGGGTGTCCGCCGGCACCGTGCTGGCCACCCTGGGCGGCTCCTCCGCCAACACCTCCCTGGAGAACGCCCGCATCGCCCTGGAGCAGGCCAAGCTGTCGGTGCAGAACGCCCAGGACACCCTGGAGAACTACACCATCACCGCCCCCATCTCGGGCACCATCATCGAAAAGAAGTTCAAGGCCGGGGACACCATCGACTCCAACAGCCTCACCGCCGCCGGCGGCTCCCTGGCTGTGCTGTACGATATGTCCACCCTCACCTTTGAGATGAAGGTCAACGAGAAGGACATCAACAAGCTCCAGGTGGGCCAGGAGGTGTCCATCACCGCCGACGCCGTGGAGGGCAAGACCTTCACCGGCACCGTGGACAAGGTGAACATCAACGGCGTCACTGCCAACGGCCAGACCAACTACCCCATCACCGTCCTCATCCACGATCCCCAGGACCTGAAGCCCGGCATGAACGTCTCCGCCGACGTCATTGTGGAGCGGGCGGGCAGCGTGCTGTGCGTGCCCGTGGACGCGGTGAACCGGGGCAGCGAGCAGCCCTATGTGCTGGTGGCCCCCGCCGAGGCCATGGACGAGAACGGCAATGTGGCCGACCCCTCCAAGCTGGAGAAGCGGGAGGTCACTCTGGGCCGCAACGACACCCAGAACATTGAGATCACCGGCGGCCTCACCGAAGGGGAGACCGTGGTGTGGGAAAACAAGCAGTCCAGCCTGTATGAGATGATGATGGGGATGTGACCATGGGACATCTGATTGAATTTCAGCAGGTTTACAAGATCTATCAAATGGGCGACTCCCAGGTCCACGCCCTGGACGGGGTGAGCTTCACCGTGGACCAGGGGGAGTTCGTGGCCATTGTGGGCCAGTCCGGCTCGGGCAAATCCACCGCCATGAACATCATCGGCTGCCTGGATGTGCCCACCAGCGGCAAGTATCTCCTGGGCGGCGTGGACGTGTCCACCATGGACGACGACCAGCAGGCCGAAATCCGCAACAAGATGCTGGGCTTCATCTTCCAGCAGTACAACCTCATCCCCAAGCTCAACGTGCTGGAAAACGTGGAGCTGCCCCTGCTCTACGCCGGGGTGAAGGAGCGGGAGCGCCGGGAACGGGCCCTCCAGGCCCTGGACCGGGTGGGGCTGGCGGACAAGTACAAAAACCGCCCCAACCAGCTCTCCGGCGGCCAGCAGCAGCGGGTGTCCATCGCCCGGGCTCTGGCGGGACAGCCCTCGGTGATCCTGGCCGACGAGCCCACCGGCGCTTTGGACTCCCGCACCAGCCGGGAGGTGCTCTCCTTCCTGAAAAAGCTCAACCGGGAGGGGGACACCGTGGTCCTCATCACCCATGACAACTCCATCGCCGTACGGGCCCGCCGCATCATCCGCCTGCAGGACGGAAAGATCATCTACAACGGCCCCGCCGACGACCCCCGGGCCGTGGTTCAGCCCACCCTGTCCGGGGAGGAGGACGAGGAGGAGATGGTGTAATGGAGATCAAACAGTCCTTTTTCCTGGCCCTGAAGTCCCTGGCCACCAGCAAGATGCGGGCCCTGCTCACCATGCTGGGCATCATCATCGGCGTGGCCGCCGTCATTGTCATCATCTCCCTGGGCGACGGCATGCAAAAGCTCATGAGCGACTCCTTCGAGCAGCTGGGCGCCAACCTGATCCAGGTCAACGTGTGGAGCTCGGGCTCCTCCCGGGACGTGAAGGACAAGGACATGTACGCCCTGGTGGAGGAGTATCCCCAGTACCTGTCCGCCGTCAGTCCCTCCGTCACCGTCTCCGCCGTCTCCGCCCGGGGCACCGGGGACGTGTTCACCCCCAGCTCGGTGGTGGGCGTCAGCGAGGCCTACTGCGACATCCGGGCCCTCACCCTGGACCAGGGCCGCTTTTTGCAGTATGTGGACGTGCTGCGCAGCCAAAACGTGTGCGTCATCGGCTCCTACATCAACAAGGAGTACTTTAACGGCCAGGGCCTGGGCAAGACCCTGACCCTCAACGGCTACAACTATACCATCGTGGGCGTGCTCTCCGAGACCGCCGAGTCCCGCCAGGGCTCGGGAGATGACCAGGTCATCATCCCCTACACCAACGCCCAGCAGCTCAACAGCGCCGCCGCGGAAAACAGTTCCGTCTACATGGGCGGCATGTCCATGTACATGTTCAGCGGCACCAGCAAGGACACCGCCTCCGCCGCCCGGGGCATCATTGAAAGCGCCCTCTTTAAAATCTATGAGGACGACGACTACTACATGGTGGTCACCTCCGCTGAGATGCTGGACATGATGAACACCATGATGAACACCATGATGGTGGTGCTGGTGGCCATCGCGGGCATCTCCCTGCTGGTGGGCGGCATCGGCATCATGAACATCATGCTGGTGTCCGTGTCCGAGCGCACCCGGGAGATCGGCATCCGCAAATCCCTGGGCGCCAAGCGCAAGGACATCCGGGGCCAGTTCATCATCGAAGCGGGCACCACCTCGGCCATCGGCGGCATCATCGGTATCGTGCTGGGCATCCTGCTGGCCAAGGGAGCCGGTGTGCTCATTGACGGCACCATGTCCTCCGGCTCCAACGCCGAGTTTACGGCGGTCATTTCCCTCACCGCCATCGCCGTGGCCTTTGGGGTCTCGGTGGGCGTGGGTATCCTTTTCGGCTACCTGCCCGCCAACAAGGCCGCCAAGCTCAACCCCATCGACGCCCTGCGCTACGAATAACCAAAGGAGGCAAACTCGTTATGAATTGGAGAAAAACCATTTCCCTCTCCCTGGCCGCCGCTGTGTGCGCGGGACTGCTGGCCATGCCCGCCGGGGCGGCCTCTGTCCCCTCCCAGAGCCAGGCCATCCAGGCGGTGAACGCCCTGGGCATCATGGTGGGCGACACCTCGGGGGATATGATGCTCAGCCGCACGGTCACCCGGGCGGAATTCATCACTATGGCGGTGAAGGCCACCCCCAACGGGGACCAGGTGGGCCAGGCCTCCACCTCCCCCTATCCCGACGTGCCCTACACCCACTGGGCGGCGGGCTATGTCCAGGCGGGCGTGTCCGCCGGGCTCATTGTGGGCTTCTCCGACGGCACCTTCCGCCCCAACAACCAGATCTCCCTGGGTGAGGGTGTCACCATCGTGCTCAACCTGCTGGGCTACACCTCGGAGGACTTCTCCGGGGCCTACCCCACCCCCCAGATGGCCCTGTACCACAGCCTGGACCTGGACCGGGGGCTCTCCGCCCAGAACGCCGGGGACATCCTCACCCGTCAGGACTGCATGTACCTCTTCTATAACCTGATGACCACCAACACCAAGGCAGGCGCCCCCTACATCAACTCCCTGGGCTACTCCCTGAACTCCGCCGGAGAAATTGACCTGGTGGCCCTCATCAACGGCGCCATGGAGGGCCCCGTGGTGGCCCAGGGGAACTGGCAGAGCGCCATCCCCTTCTCCCTCACCGGCTGCACCGTCTACCGGGACGGCAAGGCCGCTGCCCTCAGCGCCATCCAGACCAACGACGTGGTCTACTGGTCTCCCTCCATGCGCACCCTGTGGGCCTACTCGGACAAGGCGGTGGGCACCATCCAGTCCCTGACCCCCTCCACCTCCTCCCCCACCTCGGTGACGGTGGCGGGCCGGACCTACGCCATTGAGACCGCCGAGGCCGCCTTTGCCCTGTCCGACCTGGGGCAGTACGGCGTGGGCGACGTGGTCACCCTGCTGCTGGGCCGGGACGGCGGCGTGGCCGCTGTGGCCGGGCCCGACCAGGCCGACCAGGAGCGCTGCGGCGTGGTGACCAAGGTGGAAAAGACCACCTACACCGACGGCCGGGGCAACTCCTACGCCCAGGACACCGTCACCCTGCTGGCCACCGACGGCAACACCTACTCCTACCCCTGCAGCTCCACCTCCCTGGAGGCGGGGGACCTGGCTCTGGCCCAGGTCTCCGGGGGCAATATCTCCCTCACCCGCCTGAGCAAGGGCCACGCCGTCTCGGGCACCGTGTCCGACGACGGCAGCAAGGTGGGCTCCACCCCCTTTGCCAAGGATGTGGAAATTCTGGACGTCTATGAGGACTCCGGCCTGCGCATCTACCCCAGCCGCCTGGCCGGGGTGCGGCTGGACAGCGACGATGTGGCCTACTGCGCTGTGAACAGCAGCGGCGAAATCACCCAGCTGGTGCTGAAGGAGGTCACCGGGGACATGCACCACTACGGGGTGCTCAACACCCTGACCACCATCCCCACCGGCTCCTTCTCCACCTACTACACCTACCAGTTTGACGTGGGCGGCGTGCCCGGCGTGCTGGCTCAGACCACCACCCGCTACCCCGTGGAGGAGGGCCCCGTCATCATCAAGGGCGACCTGTCCGCCCCCGACCGCCTGGACAAGCTGACGGCGGTGAAAAACGGCACCGTCAGCGGCAGCCAGTTTACCGCAGGCGGCCAGCGCTACACCATGGCCGACCAGGTGGCGGTGTACGAGTACCGGGACAAGGAGTACTACCTATCCTCCCTCTCCCGGGTGCAGGAGAAGGGTCTCACCCTCACCGGCTGGTACGACAAAACCCAGCAGGAGGGCGGCCTTATCCGGGTCATTATCGCCCAGTAACTTCTCAAAATACGCAAAAAAAGAGGACCGCACCGCGGTCCTCTTTTTATTTCTTACACTGTTGAATAAACCAGTCCAGCAGGGCGCTGCCCCGGACCAGTCCCGGCCCCCGCAGCCGCTCGGGGTGAAACTGCACCCCCACCACGGGCAGGTGCTCATGCTCCAGCCCTTCGGGGAAGCCCCCCTCCGCCCAGGCGGAGGCACGCAGTCCCTCGCCCAGCCGGTCCACGGCCTGGTGGTGGTTGCTGTTCACCACCGCCCTGGGGCCGTACAGAGTCCAGAGCAGACTGCCTTCCTCCATGCGGATGGGGTGGTACACGTCTCCCGCCCCCTGGTGAAAGCACACAAGCGCCCGCCCCAGGTCCTGGCACAGGGTGCCGCCCAGGGCCACGTTCAGCACCTGCATCCCCCGGCAGATGCCCAGAATGGGCTTTCCCGCCTGAAGAAACGCCCGGGCCAGCTCCAGCTCCGCCCGGTCCTGCTTGGGGTCGGGGGGATGGGAGCCCCGGTCCTCCTGGCCGAAGAGGGCGGGGTCCAGGTCGCCGCCGCCGCACAGCAGCAGCCCCTGGCAGCTGAGATCGGGTTCAGGGCAGTAGCCCCCCACGGGGCGCCCCCCTGCCTTTCGTACCGCCCGGATGTAGCGGCCCATGCCGCCCTCCTGGCCGGAGAGCAGCACCCGGGGCGCCTTTTGCCCTGTCACTCGCTGTCCTGAGCGGTGCGCAGGCGCACCAGGGTCTCGATGAGGTCCACAGCCCCCTCGATGCCGGTGACGCTGGAATTGATGGTCAGGTCATACCGGCGCATCTCGCCCCAGATATGGCCGGTGTAGTAGTTATAGTAGTTGGAGCGGCCCCGGTCCATCTCCCGGATCTGCTCGGCCATGTTGGCGGAGGGGATGTGGTACTCCTCCACACAGCGCAGCACCCGGTCCTCCATCTCTCCGTGGACAAAGACCTTCAGACACTCAGGCCGGTCTCCCAGCACATAGTCGCTGCACCGGCCCACGATGACGCAGGGGCCCTGGTCGGCCAGCTCCCGGATCACCTCCGCCTGGGCGAAGAAGGCCTGCAGGCTCACAGGCACGCCCTGCTGGGTATAGGTGGGAACGCCGATGCCAATGGGGGTAAAGGCCAGGTGGAAACGGCTTCTGGCCCGCTCCTCCGCCCGGGCGATAAACTCGGGGGAAAGGCCGCTTTTCTCCGAGGTCTTTTGGATCAAGGTACGGTCATAACACGGGATCCCCAGCCGGGCCGCCAGCTTCTTCCCGATCAATCTTCCGCCGCTTCCAAACTCACGGCTGATGGAAATGACATAGTTGCTCATATGGCGCGCCTCCTGTCTGGACTCATTGCACGGGGGCCGCCCCCTTTGCGGCGGCCTCCTCTGTGATTTATATTATAGCGGACTTTGGGAAAAATGACAATAAAAAACCGCCGGCTCTGGCAAAATTGCCCATCCGGCGATGGAAGCCGGCCCGGCAGACCTTCCGTCTGCTGGGCCGGACGCGGTTATGCCTCTACAGAGGTCTTTTCTCCATCCCGGCTGCCGCAGCGGTACTGGGACGGCGTGACCCCCATGGTGCGCTTGAAGGCCTTGGAGAAGGTCAGGGGGTCCGGGTATCCGCAGGACCGGGCAATCTCGGCCACGGACAGGTTCTTTTCCTCCAGCAGCTGGGCCGCCCGCTCCATGCGGAAGCGCATGAGCACCTGCTGGGGGGACATACCCAGGGTGTTCTGGAACACAGTGGTGAGGTAGCTGCGGTTGAGCCCCACGTACTTGGCCAGGCGGGCCACCGTCAGGTCCTCCTGGAAGTGGCTGCGGATGTACTCCACCGCCTGCCGCACGTACTCGCCGCCGCTGTCCCGGCCCCGCCGGGACCGGTCCTTGCCCGACATGGCCACCCAGCCTAAAAAGCGGTACAGGCCGCCCTGGAGCAGCAGCTCGCAGCCCCGGCCCGCCGTTTCAAAGCGGCGCATCTCCTCCACGCAGGCCTCCAGCTCCTCCAGCTGGTCGCAGTGGCACACCCGCCGCTGGTCGTTCAAGCCGCAGCTTTGCAGGTATTCCTCCGCCCGGCGGCCGGTAAAGCCCACCCAGATGTTGTGCCAGGGGTCCTCCTCGTCCGCCCGGTAGGCGCTCACCTCGCCGGGCAGCATGAGGAAGGCCTCCCCAGGCCCGATGTCGTACCCCTTGTCCTGGGTCTGAAAGACCCCACGGCCGGACAGGCAGACATGGAGCAAGTAGTGCTCTCTCAGTGCCGGTCCGGCCAGTTCGCCGGGCAGGCACCGCTTTGCTCCGCAGGTCAGGAAAGTCAGCTCGCCGGGGTCTTCTCCTTCTCGTTTCAACCAGGTCTCACCCATGCTTCCCCCTCCTTTACGGGCCGGCGCCGCCGGCCAGTCATACCGTATCAGGGTTTGATGACAACATTATACCATATACACAATTATTGCGCTACCGCTTTTCGTATTTTTTATAATTTTTTACAAAATCGATCTCTACTGTTCTTTTTCTTCCTAAAAACGGAAGCAGCCGGGACCCGTAGGTCCCGGCTGATCCATCACGATGACAGTTCTTCCCGGCCCTGCACCACGAAGGACAGCTCCAGCCGCTGTCCGTCCCGCAGCACCGCGATCTCCACCGACTCGCCCACCACAAGGGCGTCCCGGATGGCCTTGAGCTCCTCCAGGCTGTTCACCGCCTGGCCGTTCAGCTCCACCAGCACATCCTGGTCCCGCACGCCGCAGGCCCAGGCGTTGCTGTCCCGTTCCACCTGGCGGATATACAGGCCGCCTCCCTCCTGGGGACGGGTATCCACGGTGATGCCCAGCACAGGGGCGTCCCGTCCGGCGATGAGCCGCTCGGCCACCGTCTTGACTTTGGCCATGGGGATGGCAAAGCCCAGGCCCTCTACCCCTCCGTCCTCGGAGATGATCT
>USCO01000024.1 GCA_900553135.1 uncultured Eubacteriales bacterium
CACGTACATAAGCGCGCCGCCAATGCTCGCCACTGCGTAGAAGTTGCTTTCCTTGAAAACGCCCGGCACTTCGCCCACGCACACGTCGCGAATGGCGCCACCGCCCACGCCCGTGATAGCGCCGAGCAGCACGGCATAGACGAAGCCGACATCGCACGAAACGGCCTTGCTGGCGCCCGCCAGCGCAAAAAGACCGACCGAAAGCGCGTCGGCGAAAAAGACCGTGGCGTCCAAATGCTTGAACACGCCTTGGAAGAAGAACACGAACGCGCAGATGGCCGCCGTGATGAGCACCAGGTCTGCATGCTGCATAAAATAGAAGCCGTGGCCATCCAGCAGGATATCGCGCACGACGCCTCCGCCATAGCCGGTCATGAGGCCGAGCGTAATGGCGCCCACAATGTCCAGGTCGCGGTCGCACGCAAAGAGCGCCCCCGTGATGCCGCCCACGATGACCGAAAGGTAGTCGTACGTCGTCTGCGACGACAAGAACTCGACGATAAAACCCAGGTCCACGATGCACGTCCTCCTTGCGCTCACAATGCCATCGGACCAAAGCTGCTTTTTCCGGCGTGCATCGTATCAGATGAGAGCGGGTTTGTGCCCCCTTAATAAACAGCGCTTTGCAGGTGAGCGAGCTGCCGCTTCCCGCGCTTTTGCGCGAAGCCCTCACCGAGGCTGACCCCGCCCGACGGTACGCCCGTTCGAGAGAGGCAGTAGGATCATTAATCTAGGCCGCTTCTGTGGTTCTCGTGCTCATTGCCTTCTCTAGAGCCGCTTCGCCTGCCATGCCCGGCATACTGAATTGTTCGCTTGACACGAAACTCTTTCATGCCGTCCCCTGCATTTAAGCCGCTCATGTTGGGCGAAGCGCATTGCGCGCCACCCTGCCGTCTTGCGGCAGGAGGCCGACGGGATTCCGTCGGATCACACGAGACGACACCGAATGCAAAGGAAGACGCATGACCGATTTCGCCGATCTCGGCCTGACCCAAAGCCGCCTGGTGGCGGTCGAAAAGCTTGGCTACGAAACCCCCACCCCTGTCCAGGAGCAGGCCATTCCGCTCGTGCTCGAAGGCCGCGATATCGTCGCGACCGCCCAGACCGGAACGGGCAAAACCGCCGCGTTCGGCCTGCCTATCCTGCAGCGCATCAAACCGAACCGCAAACAGAAGGCGCCTGCCGCCCTTGTGGTCACCCCCACGCGCGAGCTTGCCGAACAGATCGAGAACTTTTTCACGACCGCGTCCACCGCGACCCGCCATCGCATCCTGACCGTGGTCGGCGGCCTTTCCTACACGCGCCAGCTGCGCAAGCTGAAGGAAGGCGTGGACGTGCTCGTTGCCACCCCTGGCCGCCTGATCGACCTTATGGACCGCGGCGCAGCGGACATCAGCCATGTGCAGATGCTCGTCCTGGACGAGGCGGACCGCATGCTTGACATGGGCTTTTGGCCGGATGTGGAAAAGATCGTCGCCGCAACGCCCCAGACGGGCCGCCAGACCATGCTCTTTTCGGCCACCATCGACCGCCAGATTGCAGAGACGGTGGAAAGTTCGCTTTCCGACCCGGCGTTTGTGGAGATTGCGCACCGCGGCGAGACTGCCAGCACCGTCGAACAGCACGTCATCTTCATTCCACACCGAAAAAAGCCACAGCTTTTGCGCTCGGTCCTGGAGCGGCGCGGCTGCATGCGCACCATCGTCTTCGTGCGCACGAAAGGCGCCTGCGACGAAGTGGCGCAGCAGCTTCGCCAGGCAGGATTCCGCGCCGAGCCCATCCACGCGAACCTTTCGCAGGCGAAGCGGCGCCAGGCGCTGGAACGCTTTAAGCAGAACCGCATCGGCGTCCTGGTGGCGACCGACGTGCTGGCGCGCGGCATCGACGTGTCCGATGTCGAGCACATCATCAACTACGACCTGCCCGACGTGCCGGACGACTACATCCACCGCATCGGCCGTACCGGCCGGGCCCGCCGCCACGGCGTGGCCTTCACCCTGGTGTCCTCGGTCACCGAGGGGGTGCGCCTGGACGACATCCGCAAGAACACCGGCAACCAGATCCAGCCCGTCCGCCTGGATGAGGAGGGCCAGCTGGTGCCTGTGGAGAAGAAATAAGTCGGATTTTTTCAGGGGATTTTAATCCTTTTGTCAGGACTTTTTGACGCCCGCCCTAGTATGATAAAATAAATCATGTGAGAAACGGAGCGAAGCTTATGAACGGAAAGCGCCTATACCGGACGGAAGGTCCCTACAAGATGCTGGCCGGCGTGTGCGGCGGCATCGCGGAGTATTTTGACATCGATCCCTCCCTGGTGCGGGTGGCCTGGGTCATTGCCTTCTTTATGGGCTCCCTGGGCTTCTGGGCCTATCTGGCCTGCGCCCTCATTGTCCCCCGCAAGAGTGATATATACCCCGGTATGTAACAAACCACCCCAATAGGGCGGCGGAATCAATTTGAATCCGTCATTTCCGGCGACATGTGCGTCGGAAATGACACTTCTCACGCAAGATGGGCCGACTTTTCCGCATGGAATCGAGGGCCAGCTTGCGTGCAGCCCTTCTCGAAAAAGTGGCTATGCCACTTTTTCGACAGTCTAGGGCGGCGGAGCGTTCCGCCGCCCTGTTTCCCACCCAGAAAGGAGCCGCTATGGAAGTACGCCTGTCCCGGCGGGAGGACATCCCCCGCCTGCGGGAGCTTTGGTTTTTGGCCTTCGGTGACGACGGGGCCTATGTGGACAACTTTTTCTCCTCCTACTACCGCCCGGAGACCATGATCGTGCTGGAGGAGGAAGGGACCGTGCAGTCCATGACCGCCTGGTTCGACACCCGCCTGGTCCTCCCTGAGGGCGAGGAGCTGCGGGCCGCCTACCTCTACGCCGTGGCCACCCATCCCCAGTGCCGGGGCCGGGGCCTGGCGGGTCAGATGCTGGCCGGAGCGGACCAGTTTTTCCGGTCCTGGGACATTCCCGCGGTGACCACCGTCCCCGCCTCCCCCAGCCTGCACAACTTCTTTGCCGCCAACGGCTTTCAGGAGTGCTTCACCCACAGCCAGCTCCACGCCCAGCCCGGTCCCGCCCCCCAGGGCACCCCGCCCTTCTCTCTGGACCGGCTGACGCCCCAGGTCTACCAGGGCCTGCGGGAGGCCATTCTGGCCGGAACGCCCCACATCGCCCTGGACCAGCGGGCTCTGGCCTACCAGGCGGGGGCCTGCGCCCTCACCTCCGGGGGCGGACTGTACGCCGCCGACACCGGCGTGGGGGCGGCCATCCTCTGCGCCGAGGGCATGGAGGACGGCTCCCTGCTGGTCAAGGAGCTGCTGGGCATCCCGGAAGCCACCGCCGCCCTTCTCCCCTGGCTGCCCGCCCTGCTGCCCCGGTGGTCGGGCATCTGGCGCCGGCCGGGAGACGAGGTCCCCTTCGGCATGGTGAAGTGGCTGACCTCTGATCCCCCAGCGGTGACGCAGGCTTATCTGGGCCTTGCATTCGACTGAAAAGTGCCCAAAGGCCGCTGCGAAAAAGGCAGGGTTTCTGTCATTCTGTTTATCAATGGTTGGATTTCATTTTTGGAATCCAACCATTTTTTGTCTATTTATACAGTCAAAGTCCCGTATCCCTGTAAATTCAAACGAAAAAGGCGGGTTTGCCACAGCCATTTCGTTGTGGTGACATCCACAAAAAATTTGCTTTACTTCCAGGCATTTTATGTTATGCTATACATATAGGATACGTGATGGGTCCTTTTTTCCGACGCTTTTTTCCCACAGCGGACATAGAATGAAGGAACTCCGTCAGTTTTCAAAGTTCAAGCCACAAAATTTTATCGTAGGAGGAATGTAGCAATGAACAAGTACATTGAGAAGGTTCTGGCTGAGACCAAGGCTAAGAATGCCAATGAGCCTGAGTTCCTGCAGACTGTGGAAGAGGTCCTGAGCTCCCTGGAGCCCGTCATCAACGCCCATCCCGAGTATGAGAAGGTCGCTCTGCTGGAGCGCATGGTCGAGCCCGAGCGCGTGATCGAGTTCCGCGTGACCTGGGAGGACGACAACCACGAGTGGCACGTCAACCGCGGCTACCGCGTTCAGTACAACGCGGCTCTTGGCCCCTACAAGGGCGGCATCCGCTTTGACCCCTCCGTTAACCTGTCCATCATCAAGTTCCTGGGCTTCGAGCAGGTCTTCAAGGACGCTATGACTGGTCTGCCCATCGGTGGCGCCAAGGGCGGTTCCGACTTCGATCCTCGCGGCAAGAGCGACGCTGAGATCATGCGTTTCTGCCAGGCCTTCATCACCGAGCTGTATCGTCACATTGGTCAGGACATCGACTGCCCCGCCGGCGACCTGGGCTGCGGCGGCCGTGAGATCGGCTATATGTACGGCCAGTATCGCCGCATCGTGGGCGCTGCCGAGTTCGGCGCTCTGTCCGGCAAGGCCGTGACCACCGGCGGTTCCATCCTGCGTCCCGAGGCTACCGGCTACGGCGCCGTGTACTATCTGGTCGAGGCTCTGGCTCACGACGGCGAGTCCATCGAGGGTAAGCGCATCGCTATGTCCGGCTACGGCAACGTGGGCTGGGGCATCATGAAGAAGGCCGCTGAGCTGGGCGCCAAGGTCACCTACTTCGCCGGCCCCGACGGCTACATCCACGATCCCGATGGCGTGTGCACCGAGGAGAAGCTGAACTACATCCTCGAGATGCGTGCTAAGGATCCCATGCACTGCAAGCCCTACGCTGAGAAGTTCGACTGCGAGTTCGTTCCCGGTGAGAAGTGCTGGGGCGTCAAGGACGTGGACATCTACATGCCCGCTGCCACCCAGAACGACGTCAACCTGGATTGGGCCAAGAAGATCGCTGAGTCCGGCGTGAAGTACTACATCGAGGTCGCCAACATGCCCACCACCAACGAGGCTCTGGAGTTCCTGAAGAGCCAGAAGCACATGGTCGTGGCTCCCTCCAAGGCTGTCAACGCCGGCGGCGTGTCCGTGTCCGAGCTGGAGATGGCTCAGAACGCTTGCCGTCTGTACTGGAGCGCCGAGGAAGTCGATGCCAAGCTGAAGGGCATCATGAAGAACATCTATCACTCCTCCGTCGAGGTTGCTGAGCGCTATGGCCTGGGCTACGACCTGGTCGCCGGCGCCAACATCGTGGGCTTCCAGAAGGTTGCCGACGCTATGATGGATCAGGGCATTTTCTAATCCCAACATCCAACCTTGTTTCCCCTTTGGCCGGGGTCCTTCCATTGGAAGGGCCCCGGCTTTCCCCTTTCTTGTGTGATTTCTAGGTGAAAACCAACGGAAAGTGTGCAATTAGTCTTAAGTACCCGGCTTGTCCCTGGAAAGAATCGTCGTTTTTGCTCTTTCACTCCTTCCAAATCCTGATAAAATAGAGGGTGTAATCTGAGACGGCTCCAGCCGTCTGAGTAAGGAGTGTAGAAAATGGCCCTTATCAATAAGGCGAAGGCCGCCAAGGCCGAGACCGCCGCTAAGACTGAGGCCGCTAAGGTTGAGGCCGCCCCCAAGGCCGAGAAGGCCCCCGCGAAGAAGCCCGCCGCCAAGCGCGCCCCCGCTAAGAAGGCCGCTGCCCCCGCCGCCCCCGTGGTCAACCTGACCGTCCAGTACCTGGGCAAGGAGATGACCCAGCAGGCTATGGTGGAGGCCGTGAAGGCCCAGGTCCAGGAGGAGATCAAGACCCTGGAGCTGTATGTCAAGCCCGAGGATAACGCTGTTTACTATGTGGTCAACGGCACTGTCACCGGCCAGATCGAGTTCTGAGCAATTGTCCATAAAAAAACACCGTGGAGTAATCCACGGTGTTTTTTTATGCTTTTGGGACTTACACGTCCAGCTTGGCGGCCACTTCCTCCAGGTAGTTGGTCTCCAGGGAGTCGATCTTGCCCGCATCGAAGGCGGCAGCCACCTTGGGGTCGATGGGCAGCTTGGCCAGCAGAGGCAGGCCCAGCTTCATGGCCTCCTGCTCCAGGCTGCTCTCGCCGAAGATGGCGTGCTTCTTGCCGCAGTCGGGGCACTGGAAGTAGCTGTAGTTCTCGATGAGACCCAGCATGGGCACAGACATCATCTGGGCCATGTGCACGGCCTTGGTCACGATCATGGACACCAGGTCCTGGGGAGAGGTGACCACCACCACGCCGTCCACAGGCAGGGACTGGAACACGGTGAGGGGCACGTCGCCGGTTCCCGGGGGCATGTCCACAAACATATAGTCCACATCGCCCCAGACCACGTCGGTCCAGAACTGGGTAACCACACCGGCAATGACGGGACCACGCCAGATGACGGGGTCGGTCTCGTTGGCGGTGAGCAGGTTCAGGGACATGACCTTGATGCCCTGGGCGGTGACGGCGGGCTGGATACCGTCGTCGGTGGCCATGGCACGCTCGTGGATGCCGAAGGCGGTGGGGATGGAGGGGCCGGTGATGTCGGCGTCCAGCACGGCCACCTTGTGGCCCCGGCGGGCCATGGCAACAGCCAGGGAAGCGGTGACGGTGCTCTTGCCGACGCCGCCCTTGCCGCTGACCACGGCGATGACCTTCTTGATGCTGGACTTGGCGTTGGCGGGGGCTCTCATGTCACGAGAACCACAGTCAGCGCTGCAAGAGGAACAATCGTGGGTACATTCAGACATTTCTTGTGTCTCCTTTCTGCCCCGCAACCAGGGAGGGGCAAACACATATTTCAAAACCGCCAGGCGGTTGTGAACGGGGGAAATCAGGGCACCAGGGTGTTCTCCGGGATCAGGTCGCCCTGGGTGTCCTGGACGGAGAAGTAGGCGCTGACGATCTGGGCGGCGATCTTGCCCAGCTCAGAGCCGCTGCCGCCGTGCTCCACGGCGATGGAAACGGCGATCTGGGGATCGTCGTAGGGAGCAAAGCAGACGAAAACGGCGTTGGAATTCGTCTGGGCACTGACCTGGGCGGAACCCGTCTTGGCGCCCACCTGCACGGGGCAGTCCTGGAAGGCCGAGGACACGGAGCCCTCGGTGGTCAGCTTCAGCATGCCCAGCTTCACCGCCTCCAGGTTCTCGTCCTGGATATCGATCTCACTGACCACCTTGGGCTCGTAGGTGTAGGTCACCTGGGAGAAGTCGTTGGACTTCACCGACTTGAGCAGGTGGGTGGAGTAGCGGGTACCGCCGTTGACCAGGGTGGCGATATAGTTGGCCAGCTGAATGGGGGTGACCTGGGTACTCTCCTGACCGATGGCCACAGAGAGCACGTTGCCCTCGTACCAGGTGCCGCCCAGAGACTCGGTAAATTCGGGGCTGGCCACCACGCCGGCGCTCTCGGTAAGCTCGATACCAGTCTTTTGGCCCAGGCCGAACATGGCGGCGTACTCGTCCAGCTTGTCGATGCCCACCAGACGGCCCACCTCGTAGAAGTAGTAGTTACAGGAGTTCATAATGGCGTCGGTGACATTTTGCAATCCGTGCTTGCGGCCATACTGCCGGTAGTACCAGCACTTGGGCTGGGGGCTGGAGTAGTAGGTATAGACGCCCTTATCATCGATTTTGGTATCGGGTTCCACCGTCCCGGTCTCCAGGCCCGCAATGGCGGTAATCATCTTAAAGGTGGAGCCGGGGGGATACAGGCCCTGGAGGGCCCGGTTCAGCAGGGGGGTCATCTCGGTGTCCGCCGCCAGCTCGGTATAGTCCTGGCTGTAGGTGGCCAGGGAGTAAGTGGGGTAGGAGGCGGAGGCCAGCACCTCGCCGGAGTTCACATCCAGCACCACGCAGGCCGCGCCCTTGGTCTCTTTACTTTGCAGGTTGGCCACCCCGTTGGCCAGAATATCCTCCACCTGCTGCTGCAGGTCGATGTCAATGGTGAGGAACACGTTCTGGCCCGGCTGGGGGGCCAGGCTCTCCCCTGTCTCACTGTCGGTGAGCCACTGGGAGGAGATGATCTTGCCGTTCTCGTTGCGCTCGATGGCCCGCTTGCCCGAGGTGCCCTTGAGGTAGGACTCAAAGGCGGACTCGGCGCCGCTCTTGCCCACGGTGTCGTTCATGGTGTAGCCGCCCTTTTCCTTGTAGGTGGACCACTCCTCGGCGTAGATGGGGCCCACGGTGCCCAGCAGGTGGGCGGCGTATTCGGTGTTGTACTGGCGCACGCTGGTGGTCTCGATCTCCACTCCGGGCAGGCTCAGCTCCTTCACCCGGGTGATGAAGTCGATGTCCACGTCTTTGGCAAAGGTGTAGGCGGGCCAGTCGCTGACCTTGCTGCGGTAGTACAGCTCATACAGCACCCCTGCCACAGCCCGGGCATCCACGGGGTCCATGTCCCCGATGTTCAGGGTGGGGACGGTCTCGCCGCTCTCTTCGGCCGCGTCCTCGTCCACCTTGCCCTGGCCGTAGATGCCGAAGCTCTTGCACATCTTGCCAAGCAGCTCCTCGGCGGTGGGCAGGCGGTAGGGGGCCTCCGGGGTCTGGACCTCCTCCTCTCCGCCCATGCCGAAGAAGGACTTTATTTTGTCCCACAGCCCGGGCTCCTTCACCTCGGGCTGTGTGTTCTCCTCCTTCTCCACTTCGGCGGGGTCTTTGATCCACTTCATCTTCACGGCCAGTTTGCCCAGAGAGGTCATGTTGTACACCGTCTCCCCCTCCTCGTTGGTGGAAACAGTGTAGAAGGGATCGTCCGTGGTGTACTCAAAGGGGGGCTGGGTGGTAATGGTCAGGGTGTCGCTCCAGGCTACGTTCTGCTCCCGGGCGGTGTTGATGAGGGAGAGGATGGTGGCACAGCGCTCCTCCTCCTTGCCCATGAGGGTGTAGTCCAGGGTCACCTGGTAGCTGATCTTGTTGGACACCAGCACCTTGCCGTTGCGGTCAAAAAGACCGCCCCGGCTGGCGGCAACCGTCTCGGTCTCGGCCACCTTGGCCACCGACTGCTCGGCGTAATTCTGGCCGTTGGTGTACTGGATGGTGTACAGGTTGGAGCACAGGAAGGTGAGCAGCAGGGCCAGCACCACCAGCACCACCCCCACCCGTCGGGTAAATTGCTTGTTATTCAAGGGGTACCTCCTGTCCCAGGGGGACTATGCCAGCTTTGTTCCGCCCACCCGGCGGTAGACAAAGCGAAAAACCAGGTAGATCACAGGGGTCCAGCACAGGGAGAGCAAAATCTCCGCCGCCGCCACCCGCAGCAGCACGTCGGGGGTCTCCATCTGGACAAACAGGGCCCGCATAATACGGGCGGCGTCCACCGCCCCCAGCACTCCCGCAGAACATAGCAGGGTACTGAGGAAGGACTGGCTCAGAGCGTATTGGGACACCGCTCCGGTGACCGCCCCCGCCAGGGCCATGCCGAACACCAGGCCGCCGAAGCCGCCGGGGTAGGCCAGCTCCCACAGCAGGCCCACCGCCATGCCGAAGCCCGCTCCGGCCAAAGCGCCCTCCTGCACCGCCACCGCCACCACGGCGATGGGCAGCAGCATGGGCACCACGCCCAGCAGAGGGATGCGGGTGAGGATAAACTCATCCAGTATCCACACGGGCAGCAGCCCCAGGGCATAGACGAACCACTTATGGATCTGGTCCCGTCGGGTCACGGACACGCCTCCTTTCCGCCCCCTTGGGGGCTTACTCTACAATGTCGAATTCCTTGATGATAAACACTTCCACCAGCTCGTCCAGCTGGACCTCGGGGGTGATGACGGCGTAGCGGGTGAGGCCCGAGGGATCGGTAAACACGCCCTCTACCTGGCCCACCACCAGGCCGGAGGGATACACGTCTCCGTTGCCCGAGGTGAGAACCTCGTCTCCGGCCACCAGCTGGGCCCCGTCAGGCAGGTAGCTGAGCTTCAGCTTGCCCTGCTGCATCAGGTCGAAGTCGCCCTCCAGCACGCCGGCGGAGTTGGTGCGGGTGATGAGACCGCCCATTTCGATGCTGGTGTCGATGATGGTGGTGACGGTGGAATAGTTGCTGCCCACCTTACTCACCACGCCCACCAGCAGGCCGGTCTCGGTGATGACGCAGTCGCCCTGCTCCACCCCGTCGTCGCTGCCCTTGCTCAGGGTAAGGGTGGAGCGCCAGTTGTCGGTGGACCGGGCAGACACCCGGGCGGACTCAAAGACAAAGTCCCGGCGCTTCTCCTGGAGGTTCAGCAGCTCACGCAGCTGCTCATTCTCCCGGGTGGCCTCCTCCTCGTCCCGGATCTGCTGGCGCAGGTCGGCATTCTCCTGCTCCAGGTCCTTGATCTTGGCTTCCATCTCGCCGTAGCGGAACACATAGGTGTACACGCCCTCGGCCCAATCGGCCACCGCCGCCACCCCGTTGCGCACGGGACTGGTGATGGTGCCCACCAAATTGGACAGAGGGTCCGCGTTGCCCCCCATCACCGCCGCGGAAATGCCGATGAGAATGCTCAGCAGCAGGGCGATGGCCAGCAGCCATCCCCCGTTTCCCCGCAAAAAGTCTTTCACCGGTTCAGCTCCTTTTCTTCCGGCGCCAGCAGGTCCACTCCAAACCGGGCCAGCATCCGCCCCAGGCGGCATACCGGCAGGCCCACCACGTTGAAGTAGTCTCCCCGCAGGCCCTCTACCAACAGGGCGCCCCGGCCCTGAATGCCGTAGGCACCCGCCTTATCCATGCTCTCTCCGGCGGCGATATAGCCCCGGATCTCCTGCTCGGTCAGGGGACGGAAGCGCACAAAGGTGGCCTCGTGCTCGGTGAGCACTTCCCCGTCCCGGCACACCGTCACTCCGGTGTACACCGTGTGCTCCCGGCCGGACAGGGAACGGAGCATCTCCGCGGCCTGCTCCTCGTCCCGGGGCTTGCCCAGCACCTGGTCCTCCGATGCCACCACGGTGTCGGCGGCAATGACCAGGTCCCCCGGCTTGGCCTGGGCGGCTACCTCCAGGGCCTTGGCCCGGGACAGGCGCTCCACCAGCTCCCCGGGGTTGAGGGCGGGGTCCATGACCTCCTCCCCCTGGGCGGGACAGATCTGAAATTCGGTCATTCCCATCTGCTCCAGCAGCTGACGCCGCCGGGGAGACTGGGAGGCTAAAATGATGGCCATACCGTCCCCGCCTTACTTTTCGGTGGAGCCAAAGCCGCCGGCGCCCCGGGCGGTGTCGTCCAGCTCGTCCACCATCTCCAGGGTGGCCTGAACCACCGGGGTGATCATCAGCTGGGCGATGCGGTCGCTGGGCTGAACGGTGTAATCCGATTCCCCGGAGTTTTGAAGGCCCACCATGATTTCACCCCTGTAATCACTGTCGATGACGCCCACGCAGTTGGCGGGAGCCACGCCGTGCTTGATACCCAGGCCGCTGCGGGCAAAGACCAGGGCCACATAGTCCGCCGAGGGCAGGGCGATGGCGATGCCGGTGGGGATGACCTTGCGTCCTCCGGCAGGGATGACCACCGCCTCGTCGATGCAGGCGTGCAGGTCCATGGCAGCAGAGCCGGGAGTGGCGTAGAAGGGGGCGGGGATCTCCTTGCCGATCTTGGGGGAGAGGGCTTTTACTTTCAAATTCATAGGTGTGACTCCTTGTGGTGATGTCTGTTTGTATTAGGTCTTTTCAATAATACAAAGCGTTTTCCCCTGTGTTCCTTTCCCAACGATGGGAAAGGAACCAAAGGATCGCCGGGGGCTACCTCCGAGGAGCGATTCTCGCTCCAGTCGCCTGCCCCCGGACCCCCATACGGGAGACGCTTTCCTGAAAGGACTTCTTAAGCATCCGGCGCGGGCAGTACAGTCGATTGACTCCGCTTCCGCTCCGCTGCCGCTAGCCAGTGCGGAACAAAACACGGTCCTGCTGGACGAGAATGGCGCGCCTGGTGCGTACAGCCGTAGTGGCCCGTCTTAATTTTTAGAAGCGAAACGCAGTTTCGCGCAAAGTTCTTTTGCCTACTTTTCTTTCAAGAAAAGTAGGTTACTCCACGTCCCGATAGTACAGGCCGCGGGTAAAGTCGGCGGGCTTGTAGCGGCCCTTGCCCTGGTAGCGGTCCAGGACCTGGACGCACTGCTCGGCGGTCTCGGTGGTAAACATAAGCCGCACGGCCCACAGGCCCAGTCTCTGGTAGTCCGCAGCCTTGTCGGCCACAAACAAAGTCTTTCCGTTCAAAATCTCATTGCGGCAGCCCCAGGCCTTCACCACGGGGAAGCGCTCCCCCCGGCGGTCGGTAAGGGTCTGGCCCTCCTGGCAGCTGTGGCGGCCGGTGTGGTTGTGGACGATGCAGTTCTCGGTAATCATCAGAGGCAGCCGTCCGTAGACGATGGCCTCCAGGGGGATGGCCTTGGACAGGTCCCGGATCTGGGAGAACTTCAGCTCAAAGGACGCGGTGCCCGAAATGAGGCCCATGCGCTTGAGATCCTTGATGGTCTGGCTGTTGTAGACGCCGATGCCGAAGTCGCCCCGGACCTCCAGACCCATCTGGGCTGCCCGGCGGGCGCTGTCCAGAGTTCCGGCCAGAGCCTGGGTGACCCCCAGCTTCTTCATCTCCTGCAGTTCCTTCTCCAGCTTGTTCCACTCCCGGTCCCAGCAGATGCGGGGCATGAGAGCGGCCACCTCCACCCCCGCGTCCTGGCAGCGGCGGATGAGGTCGGGGCAGGCGGCCCCTTCCTCGGTGGGCAGATACAGCAGGGCGGGCTTGCGGTCCAGCAGCTCCTGGGTCACCTGGGACGCCTGGCTCACCGACACGGTAAGAGCAGGAGCGCCCTTGGGGTTCTCATAGCGCACCCCGGCGTGGAACTCCCCGCTGCGGCGCTGAGGGGGCTCCATGCGCTGCTGGCCCAGCTCCTCCAGCACCTGACGGCGCAGGGCGTTGAGGGCGGACAGGGGCAGGCTCAGCCCCTCGTCCACGTGGGCGGTGATCTTCTCGCAGGCGAAGGGGGTGCCGCCGGTGCGGGTGAGTTGGCCCTCCACCTTTTCCCGGGTGAGGGGGACGTTCACCGCCGCCTCGGGCACCGGGCCCTCCACCCGGGCCACATGGCCCAGGGCGTCCTCGGCGGCCACCTGAGCGGGCTCTCCGGCGCGGAGCATGGCGTACATGCGCACGGGCTCCTTGCGGTTCTCCCCGTTTTCATAGGTGGCGCGGGCCTGGGCGTACAGCTCCCGGGGAGGCTCCTCCTCCTGGCGGGTACCGAACATGTCGGGCCCCTTCCGGTCCAGGAAATAGCCCTGGGTGAAACCCTGGCGGGAGAAGGCCGCCTGGAGCTGGGCCATCTCCTCGGGCGTGGGCTCCCGGTTCTCCTTCAGGGCACGGGCATAGACGCCGGTGACAATGGCCACATACTCGGGGCGCTTCATGCGGCCCTCCAGCTTCAGGCAGGCCACCCCCATCTTCTTCAGATCCTGGAGGTAGCTGGCCAGAGACATGTCCTTCAGGGACAGGGGGTACTGGTCCGCCCGGCCATTCCAGCCGTATTTCAGGCGGCAGGGCTGGGCGCACAGGCCCCGGTTGCCGCTGCGTCCCCCGATAACGGAGGAAAAGTAGCACTGGCCGGAGTAGCACATGCACAGGGCCCCGTGGCCGAAGGTCTCGATCTCAATGGGAGAGTGCAGGCAGATATACTCGATCTGGTCCCGGCTCAGCTCCCGGGACAGCACCGCCCGGGTAAAGCCCAGGTCGGCGCACCGCTTCACTCCGTCCAGGGAGTGCACCGTCATCTGGGTGGATGCGTGCATGGGCAGATCGGGGGCCACCTGGCGCACCATGCGGGCCACACCCAGGTCCTGGACGATGACGGCGTCCACCCCCATGTCGCTGGCCTGGCGGGCCACCTCGGCGGCGCCGGGCAGCTCCCGGTCGGTGAGCAGGGTGTTCAGGGTCAGATGGACCTTACACCCCCGAAGATGGCAATAAGAAACCGCCTGCTCCGCCTGCTCCCGGGTGAAATTCTTGGCGTTGCGGCGGGCGTTAAAGTCGCCGAAGCCCAGGTACACGGCGTCCGCACCGTTCTGGACCGCGGCCTGGACCGACTCCATGGAGCCGGCCGGGGCTAGTAGCTCCAACATGACTTCCTCCTGGTATTCACAGCGAACCGTGAGGGGCGGCCACCGGACAATGGGCCCAGCGCCTCTCCCCCCACAGGTCACATACTTTCGTTTTATCCCTTATGGCTCTGGAGCTTGAAAATCTCCCGCTTGGCTTCGGACAGCTCCATTTTCAGCTTGGCATTTTCATCCAGACCGTCCTTGATCTGGCGGCGCAGGTTCTCGCTGGCGTCCTGCTCCCGGTAGAACTGGTCGGCGATGTTCATGGCGGCCAGCACTGCCGCGTCGGACAGGCCCAGACGGGCGCCTCCCATGACCTCCCGCACCTGGCTGTCTACCATGGCGGCGCAGCGCTGGACATAGGCCTCGTCCTCTTCGGCCACCATGGTATACTCCTGGCCGGCGATGGAAACGGTGATCTTTTGCTTCATCAGGACCCCTCCCAATTGATTCTCTCTTGGGCCGATCTCCGGCCCTTTGGCCGGAAATTATGGCAGAATGGTGGTATTATGGACATTATAGCATAGTTGCCCCCATTTGAAAAATAAATTTACCATGAATTTTTTATGTCCACAGGCGTTTTTTCCACGAAACCCACAACCAGACAATTTCAGTCAAACAAAAACCGCCCGCCGCTTTCAAAGACGCGGCGGGCGGAGCTTTTCATGCTCTAAATTCCCAGCAGACGGGTGGCGATGAAGAAGTAGATGAGCAGGGACAGGGCGTCCACAATGGTGGTGATGAAGGGGGAGGCCATCACCGCCGGGTCGATGCCAATCTTCTCAGCGCACATGGGCAAGGTGCAGCCCACCACCTTGGCGCACAGGACGGTAAACACCAGGGTGAGGCACACCACCAGGGCCACCATGGGGGTGACCTCGGGGTTGTGCATGAGCCAGCGGTCCACGATCATCATTTTCACAAAGTTGGCGCAGGCCAGGCACACGCCGCACAGCACGGCCACCCGGATCTCCTTCCAGACCACCTGGACCATGTCGGAAAACTCGATCTCGTCCAGGGACAGGGCGCGGATCACCGCCACCGAGGACTGGGAGCCCGAGTTACCGCCGGTGCCCGACAGCATGGGAATAAAGGAGGTGAGCACCACGCAGGCGGCCAGGGCGCTTTCAAAGCTGGTGATGATGATGCCGGTGAAGGTGGCCGACAGCATGAGCAGCAGCAGCCAGGGGATGCGGGCCTTCCAGGTCTCCATGACGCCGGTTTTCAGGTAGGGCTTGTCAGAGGGCAGGATAGCGGCCATCTTTTCGATGTCCTCGGTGGTCTCCTCTTCGATAACGTCCATGGCGTCGTCGAAGGTGATGATACCCACCAGCCGGTTCTCCCCGTCCACCACGGGCAGGGCGTACAGGTCGTACTTGTTGAGTAACTGGGCCACGTCCTCCTTGTCCTCGTGGGTGTTGACGGACAGGACGTTGGTCTCCATAATGTCGCCGATGCGGGTGTCGTAGCTGCTCAGCAGCATCCGCCGCACGGTGACCACGCCCAGCAGCACCCGGTTCTGGGTGACGTAGCAGGTATACACCGTCTCTTTGTCCATGCCGACCTTGCGGATGCGGGCAAAGGACTCCTCCACAGTGGCGTTGGGGTGGAGGTAGACGTACTCGGTGGTCATAATGGAACCGGCCGAGTCCTTGGGGTAGTTCAGCAGCTGGTTGATCTGGCTGCGGGTGGAGGAATCCGTGTTGCGCAGAATACGGCTGACCACGTTGGCGGGCATGTCCTCGATGACGTCCACGGTGTCGTCCAGGTACAGCTCGTCCAGCACCTCCCGCAGCTCCTTATCGCTCAGGGCGTTGATGAGCCGCTCCTGGTCGTCGGAGTCCTCCAGCTCAGTGAATACCTCAGCCGCCATCTCCTTGGGCAGCAGGCGAAAAACCAGAACCGTCTCCTCCGGTCCCAGTTCGTCCAGAAATTCGGCAATGTCCACCTCGTTCATGTCGTCCAGCAGCTCCCGCAGGCGGCGCAGCTGACGGGTCCGGACCAGCTCCAGCAGCAGGTCCAGGTCGTAATTTTCGTGCATCCTTCCGTTCCCCCCTCAGAAATCCTTCCCGAAAAACAGGCGAAAAAAGCCACAGGACCGGGCGGGCCTGTGGCTGCGGCAAGCAAAGGCGGGGAGACAGGACCCAGGGTCCCGCTCCCTCATTATCCTTCCTGGCGGCGGATGGAGACCATGTCCCACCCAGCCGCCTTCCGGCGCCTGCAGCAGCTTTCTTCCCCGCCAGGGCGAAAACTTCGTGTTTTCATGGTCCTCACATCCTTTCCCACCGGCTCCGGGCCGGATGAATCGTCATACAAGAGAAAGTATAGCACAGTTTTCCGCAAAAATTCAAGGTTCTTCCCCAGGCTTTCCGTAAAATGGGGGTAAAATCCCTTAGTTCAAGCTGCCCTCCAGTCCCAGCAGGGCCTTTTTCAGCTCCAGGCCCCCGGCGTAGCCGGTGAGGGAGCCGTCAGAGCCCACCACCCGGTGGCAGGGGATGAAGATGGGAATGGGGTTTTCGTGGTTGGCCATGCCCACGGCCCGGAATGCCTTGGGCCGCCCGATCTGGCGGGCGATGTCCCCATAGCTGCGGGTCTGGCCGTAAGGGATGGTCTGCAGGGCCTGCCACACCGCGCGCTGGAAGGGGGTGCCCGCCGGGGCCAGGGGCAGATCGAAGATCTGCCGCTCCCCCGCCAGATACTCCAGCAGCTGCCGCCGCCCCTCCTCCAGCAGCGGGGTGGGGCGGGAAATAAGCCGGGGCACGGGACGGCCGGGGAGGTACAGGGCAGTGATGGTGCCCTCCTTCTCCCCCAGGCCCATCTCCCCCAAGGGGGTGGAAAATAAGTACAGCTCCATGGCGTCCTCCTTTAGGTCACGCTGACGTCGGCGGAATTTTTGACGATGTTCACATAGCTGCTGCCCACCCCCAGCTGCAGGGGCTGGCCGTCGGTGGTGTAGTAGGTCAGGGGGCTGGAATTCTTGCTCTTGGACCAGGTGATCTCCCGCACCGTGCCGTCGCACAGGGCCAGGCCCTTTCCGGTGCCCGTGGTGCGCACCTTCAGCCGCCCGGCGGTGTCTCCCGCCACAGAGGACACGTCGGTATACAGCACCAGCACGTTTTTCACCTTTACCTGCTCCCCGGTGTTGCCGTCCACATAGGGGGCGCCGTACTCCTCTACGGCGTACAGGCCGGTGTCCTCCTCGTAGGTGAACACCCCGGTTTTATAGGTAGAGAAGGTGACCTCCAGGCGGCTGGCCGCCTCCCCCTGGGCCTTCTCCCCCTCGGGAAGGAAGGTGAGGTCCTGCTGCCAGCCCTCCTTGCGCTCCAGGCGCAGGCGGGAGTAGGTGGGCAGCAGCTCCTGGATGGTATCCCCCGAGGTGAGCACGCTGTGCTCCAGACCCATGTTCTTTCTGCGCCAGCTGTCCCGCCAGAACAGGGTGCCCTCATAGGGGCCATTGACGCAGTCCAGGGCGGACACGCCCCAGTTCTTGATGGCGGAGTAGGCCTGGGGGCTGCCCCCTGCGTGGAGGAACACCGCGTCGTGGCCCAGGGCCAGAGAGACGTAGTAGTCCCGGGCCGAGCGCACCGAACCCAGGTCGCCCACCCCTTCCACACTCTGGAACACCGCCATCATGCGGGTGATGCCACCCTCTGCCGGTGCCTCGTAGATGATGTCCGCCTGGGACACCCCCAGCTGGGGCAGGGCCTTTTTCAGGTTGTTGAGCATGATGGCAATGGGCCGGTTCTGTCCGATGTCCGTCTCGCAGCCCTCTCCGGTGAGGGGGTTCACGTAGGGAAGGGGCTCCGGTTCCGGCTCGGGCTCAGGCTCCGGGGCGATGACGGAGACAGCCGGGGGCTGGGAGGAGGCCTCCGGCGGCGTCTCTTTTCCTGCGCAGGCGCACAGGGACAGGGCCAGCATCAGGAGCAGGGCGGCAAGGATTCGTTTGGACATAGGGGGTCCCTCCCGTCAGGTATTTTGTGAGTTTTGACCTTTCTCCCATTATAACCTGGCCCCTGTTTTGTGACAAGAGTCAACCCCCGCTCCCCTTTACAAATTGTTTACCACTCTTTCATGAAACTTTCAGGTGGGCAGGCTACCATGGGGACTGATTGAACGTTGCAAGGAGGTCTGTCCTGTGATCGAAGTACGCGGACTGGTCAAGCGCTACGGCAGCCGCCTGGCGGTGGACCATCTCAGCTTTACCGTGCCAGACGGCCAGATTTTCGGATTTCTGGGCCCCAACGGGGCGGGAAAATCCACCACCATGAACCTGATGACGGGCTACCTGGGTCCCACGGAGGGAGAGGTGCTCATTGACGGGCACAGCATCACCCAGGAGCCGGAGAAGGCCAAGGCGGCCATGGGCTATCTGCCCGAGCAGCCCCCCCTCTACCCCGACATGACGGTGGAGGAGTACCTGCTCTTTGCCGCCCGGCTGAAGAAGGTGCCCCGGGACCAGCGGGAGGAACAGCTGGACCGGGTGACCGAGATGACGGGGACGGACGGGGTGCGGGAGCGCCTGATCCGCAACCTGTCCAAGGGCTACCGCCAGCGGGTGGGCCTGGCCCAGGCCCTGCTGGGCTTTCCCAAGGTACTCATTCTGGATGAGCCCACGGCGGGCCTGGACCCCAAGCAGATTCTGGAGATGCGCCAGCTCATCCGCCAGCTGGCCCGGGAGCACACGGTGATCCTCAGTTCCCACATCCTCTCCGAGGTGCAGGAGGTGTGCGACCACCTGCTCATCATCCACCACGGCCGCAAGGTGGCCGCCGGGGCCCCGGAGGAGCTGGAGCGCACCCTGGCCGGGGCTCCCGCCCTGGAGGTCACCCTCCTCACCGACGGGGAACGGGGCCGCGCCCTGCTCTCTCCCCTGCCCGGCCTGGCCGCCCTCACCCCCCTGCCCAGCCGGGAGGAGGGGGCCGTGCGCTTCCGCCTGGAGCCCCAGGAGGGGGTCGACCTGCGTCTGGCGGTGTTTTCCGCCTGTGCTCAGCAGCAGGTGCCCCTATTGGAGCTGCGCCGGGACGCCATGACCCTGGAGCAGATGTTCTTAAAACTCACCAGCGATGACCAGGCCCAGGACGCCGGAGAGGAGGAAGGAACATGATCGCCATTTACAAGCGGGAGCTGAACTCCTATTTCAATTCCATGATCGGCTATGTGTTTGTGGCCGTGCTGGTGTTCTTCACCGGCATCTACTTTATGGCCTACAACGTGTACGGCGGCCTGCCCCAGTTCTCCTACACCTTATATAGTCTCATGACCATCCTCATGTTCGCCATGCCCCTGCTCACCATGAAGTCCATGGCCGAGGAGCGGCGCAGCCGCACCGACCAGCTGCTGCTCACCTCCCCTGTCACCCTCACCGGGGTGGTGCTGGGCAAGTTCTTCGCCATGGCCACCGTCTTTCTCATCCCCCTGGCCCTGTGCGCCTTCTGCCCCCTCATCATCGCCATGAACGGGGAGGCCCGGCTGCTGTCCGACTACGCCTGCCTGTTGGCCTTCTTCCTCATGGGCTGCGTGTTCATCGCCATCGGCATGTTCCTCTCCTCCCTCACCGAGAGCCAGATCATCGCCGCGGTGAGCACCTTTGCCGTGCTGCTGGTGCTGTTTTTGTGGGACGACCTCATCAGCTTTCTGCCTTCCGCCCTCAGTTCCCTGCTGTCCGCCTTCTCCTTTACCCAGACCTTTCAGAACTTCGCGGAGTACAGCATGTTCGACCTGGGCGGCCTGGCCCTGTATGTGTCCCTGAGTGCTCTGTTTCTATTTTTGACCGTCCAGACGCTGCAGAAGCGCCGCTGGGCTTAAAGGAGGGATTTCTGGATGAAACGACCCAAAAAGAAACGCTCCTTGGGCCGCGGCGGCTATCTGGCCGGCGTGAGCCTGCTGGCCCTGGCCCTGGTGATCCTCTTTAACCTGATCGTGGGCCAGCTGCCCTCCAACTGGCTGGAGTTTGACCTTACGGACAACGGCTTGTATGAGATCTCCGACACCTCCCGGGAATTCTTATCCACCCTGGACCAGGATGTGGAGATCGTGGTGCTGGCCGAGGAGGGCGCCACCGACGCCCGCATCACCAAATTCTTAGACCACTACACCGCCCTGTCCAGCCACCTGTCCCTCACCTATGTGGACCCGGTGGCCCACCCCGAGGAGGCCAGCGCCTATGAGGCCGACTCGGACAGCCTGGTGGTCCAGTGTGAGGCCACGGGAAAATCCCGCTCCATTCCCTACTCCGACATCATCACCTACACCTATACCAACTACTTCTCCGTGACCGAGGACAGCTTTGACGCCGAAGGCCAGCTCACCTCCGCCGTGAACTACGTCACCGGGGACACCAGCGCCAAGGTGTACACCGTCTCCGGCCACGGCGAGACCGACCTGTCCGACCCCGTGGTCCAGGCCATTGAAAAGGCCAACCTGACCCTGTCCTCGGTCACTCCCGCCCTCATCGGCATCCCCGAGGACTGCGACGTGCTCATCGTCAACGCCCCGGCCAGCGACCTGTCCGCCGACGAGCTGGAGCTCTTTGAGACCTACCTGTCCGGCGGCGGCCAGATGGTTTTCCTGGCGGGAGAGACCCTGGAAGCCCTGCCCAACTGGGAGTCCCTGCTCTCCGGCCGGGGGCTGGACCTGGTGGAGGGCTACATCGCCGACCCGGGCAGCTACTACCCCCAGCGGGGCTCCGCCTTCTCGGTGTGCGGCCAGCTGAACCTATCCTGCGGTCTGGCCGACGGGCTGGACAACGCCGCCCTCACCATGCTGGAGTACTCCCGTGGCTTCCTGTCCCTGGACGCCGGGGAGGAGGACAGCTGGACGGTCACTCCCATCCTCTCCACCACCGCCCAGGCCCTGGCCGTCACCCAGGACGGCACCCAGACCAATGGCACCTACCTGCTGGGCGCGGTGTCTGAGGGGGACGACGGGGGACGGCTCGCCGTCTTTGGCAGCAGCAGCTTCATTAGCGGCGACATTCTTACCAACTACCCCAGTCTGGCCAACCAGACCCTCTTCCTCAACGCCATCACCGCCGCCCTGGAGGGGGTAGACAACCTGTCCATCTCCGCCAAGAGCCTCTCCGTCACCTATAACACCTTCCAGAATCCCGGCCTGTGGAGCACCTGCTTCACCGTGATCCTGCCCCTGGGCATCCTGCTGGCCGGCTTCATCTTCTGGCTGAAAAGGAGGAAGCTATGACCCGACAGACCCGCACCCTGGTGCTCCTGGGGGCGGCGGTGGCGGTGTGCGCCGCCGGCTATGCCGCCCTGCGCCTGTGGAACCAGCGCCAGGCCGAGGCGGACGACGCCGTCCACCTCACCACCCTGACCCAGGCCACCTCCTTCTCCTTTACCAACCAGAATGGGGACTTCTCCTTTACCCAGTCCCAGGAGGAGGGCTGGCAGCGCACCGACGACCCCGACTTCCCCGCCGACCAGGACGCCCTGGACAGCCTGGTGAGCCAGGCCCTCTCCCTCACGGCGGTGCGCACCATCTCCGACCCTGAGGGGCTCTCCTCCTACGGCCTGGATGACCCCCAGCTGACCCTCACCCTCTCCGACGGGACGGACACCTTCTCCCTGCTGGTGGGGGACGCCTTTGACAGCTACTACTACGCCCAGGTGTCGGGCCAGGAGGACACGGTGTACACCATCTCCACCGAATTGCCCACCGCCCTGGATGTGACCCTGGACGACCTCATGGCCCTGGCCCAGTTCCCCGCCCTCAGCCAGGACA
>USCO01000025.1 GCA_900553135.1 uncultured Eubacteriales bacterium
AAGATGCTCACAAAGACCGCCAGGATCACCACCACCACCGGTCCGGTGTTCACGATAAAGTCGGCAAAGCTCAGCCCGCGGCGCTGCCGATCATGATGTTGGGCGGGTCGCCGATGAGGGTGGCCGTGCCGCCCACGTTGGAGGCCAAAATCTGAGAAAACAGAAAGGGCACGGGGTTGACCTCCAGGATCTGGGTAATGGCGATGGTCATGGGGCCGATGAGCAGCACCGTGGTCACGTTATCCAGAAAGGCGGAGAGCACCGCGGTGATGACGGTGAACACCGCCAGGATGGCCATGGGCTGGCCCCGGGTCAGCTTGGC
Organism: uncultured Eubacteriales bacterium; assembly: GCA_900553135.1. Taxonomy (GTDB): domain Bacteria; phylum Bacillota; class Clostridia; order Oscillospirales; family Oscillospiraceae; genus Lawsonibacter. The sequence continues at coordinate 323 of USCO01000025.1, forward strand.
CGAGCGGATGGCGATGTACTCAAAGAGGCCGGAGCTTTTCACCACGGCCACAAACAGCATCATCCCCACCAGCACGCCGATGGTGTTGAGGTCCACATACTCCGCCGCCGTATCAACGGTGAGCACGTGGGTGAGCAGCAGCACCACCGCCCCTGCCAGGGCGGCCACGCTGCGGTGGACTTTTTCCGAGATGATGGCCGCCATCACCAGCAAAAAAACGCCCCCCGGAGCGCCTTGGGCCGGAATGGAGGGAAATGGGGCGCTCAGCCCTCTTTTTTTGTCTGCCATTGCCCTTTTCTCCCGTTTGTGCTATACTTCTCTTGTCGCTTTGTCACAATTTTTCCTTTTTGTAGGTAATTTTTTGACGGGAGGAGAAGTCGCCATGAATCTGGAGCTGTCCCTGAAACAGACGCTGAAACTGACCCCCCAGATGCTCCAGTCCATGGAGATCCTGCAAATGAGCACCCTGGAGCTGGGTCAGTATATCCAGGAGCTGGTGCAGAGCAATCCCGCCGCCGAGCTCAGCGAGCCCACGGGTCAGGGGGACGAGAGCGAGGAGATGTGGCAGCGTCTCCAGGCCATGGCTGACGCCGACCACCAGAACCGCCAGTATGTCTCCGCCGACCGGGAGGAGCTGGACCCGCTGGCCCGGGTGGGCACCGACGGGGGGCTGGACGACACCCTGGTCCTCCATCTCAGCCGCCAGCTGGAGCGCAGCCAGGCCTCCACCCTGGTGCTGCGGGGGGGCCAATTTCTGGCCGCCTGTCTGGATGAGGACGGCTACCTCCGGGACGGTTTGGAGGAGCTGGCCCAGGCCAGCCGCCTGCCTTTGGGAATTTTAGAGGAGAGCCTTGCCCTGCTCCAGACCCTGGACCCGCCGGGGGTGGGGGCGCAGGACCTGTCCCAGTGCCTGGCCATCCAGCTGCGCCGCCGGGGAGAGACCGGCCCCGCCCTGGACATCGCCCTGCACCACCTGGAGCGGCTGGGCAAGCGGCAGTACCACGCCATCGCCCAGGCCCTGGGCATCTCCCAGGAGCAGGTGCTCCAGGCCCAGCAGGTCATTCAGTCCCTGGACCCCCGCCCCGGCGCCCCCTTTGCCCGGCGGGAGGCCCCCAACTACATCGTCCCCGACCTGGCTGTGGTGGCGGGGGAGCAGGGGCTCACTGTGGTCTATCAGGACGGCTACCTCCCCTCCCTTCAGCTCAGCGGCTACTACTGCGCCCTGCAAAAGCAGAGCGCCGACGCCGAGGTGCGCCAATACCTCACCGAAAAGATCCGCCAGGCCCAGTGGGCCATCCAGGCGGTGGAGCAGCGCCGCTCCACCCTTCTCTCCTGCGCCCAGGCCATTGTGGACCGCCAGCAGGCCTTCTTTGCCCCCGGCGGCCACCTGGTCCCCCTGCGCCTGGCCGACATCGCCGGGGATCTGTCCATCCACGAGTCCACCGTCAGCCGGGCCATCCGGGAAAAATACCTGCAGTGCGCCCGGGGGGTCTATCCCCTGAGTTTCTTCTTCTCCCGGGAGGGGGGCGGCGGCTCCTCGGTGCACCGGGTAAAGGACCTGCTCAGCCGCCTGGTGGAGGAGGAGGACAAGGGAAAACCCCTCTCCGACCAGAAGCTGTGCCAGCTGCTGGAGGAGCAGGGCTGCGCCATTTCCCGGCGCACCGTGGCAAAATACCGGGACGAGCTGGGCATTCCCAGCGCCTCGGGCCGCAAGCAGCTGCCCGGGGGAAAGGAGCATACATGAAACCATACCGCGCCATCTGTTTTGACTTTGACTACACCCTGGGAGACTCCACCGATTCCATCGTGGCAGGCTTCCAGTCCGCCTTTGCCCGCCTGGGCCACCCCATCCCCGACCGGGAGACGGTGCGGGGCACCATCGGCTATCTGCTGGAGGACGCCTACGCCATGCTCACCGGGGATCAGGACCCCCAGCGCCAGGCCCTGTTCCGGGCCTACTTCCTTGAGGTGGCCAAGCCCCGCCAGCGGGAGGAGACCACCCTGTTCCCCGGAGCGGACACGCTGCTGCGGCAGCTCCATGAAAAGGGCGTGCGCCTTGGCATCGTCAGCACCAAGACGGGGGAGACCATCCAGTACATCATGGACCGCCTGGGGCTGGGTGACACCCTGGAGTTTGTCATCGGCAGCTACGATGTCACCCACCACAAGCCCCACCCCGAGGGCATCCTGAAAGCCCTGGAGCGCATGGAGGTCCAGCCCCGGGAATTTCTCTACTGCGGGGACACGGTGCTGGACGCCCAGGCCGCCCAGGCCGCCGGGGTGGACTTCGCCGCCGTGCTCAACGGCACCACCCCCGCCGGGGATTTCCTTCCCTACCCCTGCGCCTTCGTCGCCCCCGACCTGGAGGCTCTGAAAACCTGGCTGCTTGCGTAAGAAAAGAAAAGGCCGCGGAGCAAATGCTCCGCGGCCTTTTTCAGTATAGATAGGCGGAAATCACAATAAAGGCGGTTTGCAGCACCACCATGATGAAGAACAAGGGGGCCATAAACCGGTACCACTTGTTCAGGGGGATGCCCATGAGCCCGCACTGCAGGGCGCAGGCGGTGGGCCAGAACATGTCGGAGAAGCCGTCGCCGAAGCAGTAAGCCAGCACCGCGGTCTCCCGTCCCACCCCCACAATGTCGGCCACAGGCACCATGATGGGCATGGTGATGGTGGCCTGACTGCTGGAGCCGGTGATGAAGAAGTTGATGACATTCTGCAAAAACAGCATGCCCACCGCCGCCAGGGCCTTGTTCCCGCTGCCCAGCAGCTTGGACAGGCCGTAGACGATGGTGTCCGAGATCATGGCGTCCTGCATGGTGAGCAAAATGCCCCGGGTAAACCCAATGACCAGCAGGGAGGGGACGATGGACCGGGTGGACTCGATGAAGCTCTTGCAGATCTCGGTGGCGGAGTAGCCCCCGGCGATGCCGGTGACCACCATCATCATCAAAAACCAGGCGGCGATCTCGTCCACATACCATCCCCAGGCGCTGGTGCCGTAGAGCAGCACGCCGATGGTGACAAAAAACAGCAGCAGGCAGATCTTCTGCCGCAGGGTCATCTCCCCGCCGTCCTCCGCGGGGGCGGGAGGCACCGCCGCCTGCTCCCCATAGATGATGGAGCGGGTGGGGTCGGCCTTGACCCGCTTGGCGTAGCGCATCACGTACCACACCGAGGCGCTTTGGAACACCAGGAAGATGACCACCCGGTACCAAAGGCCGGAAGAAATGGGAAGCTCAGCAATACTCTGGGCGATGCCCACAGAAAAGGGGTTGGTAATGGCGGCGGCAAAGCCGGTGGCTACCCCCACGTAGACCACCGCGCCGCCCACTACCGCGTCATAGCCCAGGGCCACGGTGATGCCCATGAACACGGAGATGAGGCCGTAGACCTCCTCAAAAATGCCCAGGGTGGCCCCCAGAATGCCGAACAGGAACATACACACCGGGATCAGCAGATAGGTGCGGCTACCCAGCTTTCGGGTCAGCACCCGGATGGCACGGTTCAGCGTGCCGTTTTCCGTGAGCATATAGACATAGCCGTAGGCAAACACAATGAGAAACATAATGTCTGCCGCGCTGACATAGCCCCGCTGAAGGGCCAGGAAAATGTCAAATATCCCTGGCCGTATCCCCTCAATATAGTGGAAGGAATCGGGCAGAACCACCATTCTGCCGCTGGCTGCGTCCATCACCCGGTCATACTCTCCTGCCGGGATGAGGTAGGTCATCACCACCACACACAGCAAAATCCCCGTAAGGAGCACATAGGTGTGGGGCATTTTGATCCGAGACAGTCTCTCTCTCACACGCTCGATCATACCCTCAACCGATCCTTTCTATATGATCGTTTAGTTCTCTACCCAGGCTCCGTTCAGCAGCACCCGCTCCACGGCCACGTCGTGGGCGAAGGGATGCTTATTCCAGATGACGATGTCGGCGTCCAGACCCTCCTTCAGCTGGCCCTTGCGCCCGTCGATGCCAATGACCTGGGCGGGGTTGAGGGTAATGGCCTTCAGGGCCTCCACCTCGTCCATGCCGTAGCGCACGGCCAGACCGGCGTACACGGTGAGGAAGTACAGGGGGGTCACGTCGTGGTCGGCAGTGAGACACACCTTCAGTCCGGCCTTGCTCAGCACGCCGGCGGTGGCGTAGGTCTTGTTCCAGGTCTCCTGCTTGGAGCGGGGGGTCATGCCGGGGCCCACGATGACAGGATAGGGGTTCTCGGCCAGGTAGTCGGCAACGGCGATGCCGTCGGTGCAGTGGACCAGCACCATGTCCAGGTCGTACTCCTTGGCGATGCGGATGGCAGTGCAGATATCGTCGGAGCGGTGGACATGGACGTGAATGGGCATCTCCCGGTTGATGACCCGCAGCATGTTCTCCATGCCCAGGTCCCGCTTAAAGTATGCCCCGCTCTCCATGGCCTCCTCCTTGCTGTGGCGGTAGTCCATGGCCTCCTCCAGGCACTTGCGCAGGTGGTAGGCGGTGCCCATGCGGGAGGTGAAGCCGTTCTTGGCGCACTTGGGGTTCTCGCCCAGGCTGCACTTCATGGCGGTGTAGCGCCGCAACACCATCTCGTCGGCCACCTTGCCCTTGAGCTGGATGGCGGTGCACACGCCGCCCACCACCGCGTCGCTGCCGGGGCAGACGCAGGCGGCAGTGACGCCGGCCCGCACGGAGTCGGCCACCGCACGGTCAAAGGGATAGATGCCGTCCAGCACCTCCAGCTCGGGGGTGAGAGGGCCGGAGTAGTCGTTGCAGTCGTCGCCCAGCGCGCCCATGCCCTCTTCGCTGATGCAGATGTGGCTGTGGGCGTCGATGAGACCGGGGGTGACGAAGCAGCCCGCCGCGTCTACCACTTCCTCGCCGGGCAGGGGCTGGATCTCCTGGGCCACCAGGGCGATCTTCTCTCCCTCCACCCGGATGTCCCGGGTGACAAAGCCGCCCTGGTCAAAGAGCAGGACAGAACCGTTCTTGATGATCATGGTGTAAGCTCCTTTCTGTCTCGGACAGCGCAAAAGGATATGGAAGGGGAAGGTCCCCTTGCATACCCTTAGCGCATGTGTTTTTGGTCAAAATTAGTAGCCGATGGCCACCGCAATGGTCATGAAGATGACTTCCAGCACCAGCATCATGCCGAACAGGGGGGCCACAAAGCGGTACCACTTGTTCAGGGGCACGCCGCCCATGAGGCCGCAGCACAGAGCGCAGGAGGTGGGCCAGAAGCAGTCGGCAAAGCCGTTGCCGAACTGATAGGCCAGCACGGCGATCTGCTTGGACAGACCCACCAGCTCGGCGGTGGGGGCCATGATGGGCATGGTGATGGTGGCCTGGCTGGTGGAGCCGTTGATGAAGAACTTGATGATGTTCTGCAGGAACAGCATGCCGTAGGCGGCCACATACTTGCTGGTACCCTCCAGCAGGTTCACCAGACCGTACACGATGGTGTCGGTGATGCAGCCCTGCTGCATGAGCACGGTGATGCCGCGGGTGAAGCCCACGATGAGCATGGAGGACACCATGGACTTGGTGGACTCGATGAAGGTTTTGCAGATCTCGGTGGCGGAGTAGCCGCTGATGATGCCGGCCACCACCATGGCCATGAGGAACAGGGCGGCGATCTCATCCACGTACCAGCCCAGGTTCAGCACGGAGTAGGTGAGGAAGCCGATGACGCCGAAGAACTCCAGCAGACACAGCTTCTGGCGCACGGTCATCTTCACGCCGTCCAGATCCTCCAGGCCCTTGCTCTCCACGCTGTCGATCTCCACGCCGTGGAGCAGAGAGCGGGTGGGATCGGCCTTCACCTTGCTGGCGTAGCGCATGAGGTAGGTAATGGCCAGGATCTCAAAGGCCACGAAGATGGCCCAGCGCAGGCCCATACCGGAATAGAGCTCCACGCCCGCCACGTCCTGGGCCACGGCGATGTTGAAGGGGTTGGTGGTACCGGCGGCATAGCCCAGGGACACACCCAGGAAAATGGTGGCGCCGCCTACGATGGCGTCGTATCCCAGGGCCATAAAGATTCCCACGAACACTGGGAATAGTCCGTATACCTCCTCATAGATACCCATGGTGGAACCAAGCACGCCCAGAACCAGCATGGTAATGGGGATGAGCAGCTGTACCCGTTTGCCCACCTTCCTGACCATGGTTCCCAGTGCCTTGTCCATGGTGCCGTTCTTGGTCAGCACGTAGACAAAGCCATAGGAGAAGATGATGAGGAACATGATGTTGGCCGATTCCACGTAGCCCTGCTGCAGGGCCAGGAACAGGTCGAAGATGCCGGGGGCATCCACGTCGATCTCATGGTAGGTGCCGTCCACAACCACCATCTTGCCGGACACGGGGTCCTCCACACGGTCGTACTCGCCCGCGGGAATGATGTGGGTGAGAACCAGCATCAAAACCATGATGCACACCAGAATCACGTAGGTGTGGGGCATTTTGAAGTTTTTGAACCACTTCTTCTTTTCTGTTTTCTCCATAGTCTCTCCTCGCTTCTTGCCGCAAAATATCGAGGCCGCCTTACCCTCCGGCGCGCCCCGTATCGAGGAAAAGTATACACATTAAAGTTACTTGAATGTCAACCATTATTGTGCTAAAATTGTAAGAAAGCCTTTCAGCAAGGAGCAATCATGGAAAAAATGTTCTCTATTGGCGAACTTTCCCGGTTATTGGACGTTCCTACCGCCACGCTGCGGTTTTGGGAGAGCCAGGGGCTCTTTTCCGTGTCCAAGGGGGACAACCGCTACCGGCGCTACTCCCTTCAGGACGTGATCCGGGTGGCCGACATCATGTTCTACCGGGGGCTTGGGGTATCCATCAAGGAGATCCGCCAGACCCAGACCCGCACCCTGGAGGAGCACCGCCAGGCCCTGCAGCAGCTGCAGCTGGAGCTCAGCCGCGCCCTGGCCGCCTATGAGACCATGCGCCAGCGCACCCTGCGCCAGCAGCGCATGCTCACCCAGGTGGAGCAGCTGCTCCAGACCCGGGACCAGGAGGAACCGGTGCCCTTTGACGCGGTGGCTCCCTTCGACTACCACGAGGGGGACAAGCTTCTCCAGTATACCCAGGACCCCTCCTGTTATGTGCGCTTTTTTGACACCCAGGACATGTCCAGCGAGCGCCGGGGCATCATCACCACCAAGGAGAGCGGCCAGCCCCTCTTGTGGGAAAAGCCCCCCAAAAGCCGCTTTGTCACCTTCCTCATCCGGGAAAAGGTGGACCGGGACTACGAAAGCGACGTGGGCTACCACCTGATGCGCCTGTCCGCCCAGTACCGCACGGGCGTGCTGCTGGCCCAGTATCTGCTCACCGCCACGGAGGACGGTCAGCGCATCGACTATTTAAAAGGTTATCTGGAGGTCTTTCCTCTGGAACAATAAAAAACGCCGTCCGCTTCTGCAAGCGGACGGCGTTTTTGCTTTGTCAGCCCAGGTATGCTTTTTTTACCTGCTCGTTGGTGAGCAGCTCCCGGCCCGTGCCCGACAGGGTCAGCTTTCCCGTCTCCAGCACGTAGCCGATGTCGGCGATGCGCAGGGCCATGTTGGCGTTCTGCTCGATGAGCAGCACGGTGACGCCCTGGCGATTGATCTCCCGGATGATGTCGAAGATGCCCTTCACCACGATGGGGGCCAGGCCCAGGGAGGGCTCGTCCATCATGATGATCTTGGGGCGGGACATGAGGGCCCGGCCCACGGCCAGCATCTGCTGCTCGCCGCCGGACAGGGTGCCCGCCGCCTGCCAGGAGCGCTCCTTCAGCCGGGGGAACAGGTCGTACACCCAGCTGAGGTCGTCGGTGAGGTCGTCCTTGCGCAGGTAGGCCCCGATCTTCAGGTTCTCCAGCACGGTGAGGTCGGGGAACACCCGCCGCCCCTCAGGTACCAGGGTGATGCCCTTGGACACGATGCGGTCGGGGGAAAGCCCGGTAATGTCCTCCCCCTGGAGGTGGATGCGCCCGTGGGCGGGCTTCACCAGCCCGGCGATGGAGCGCAGGGTGGTGGACTTGCCCGCGCCGTTGGCCCCGATGAGGGTGACGATCTTCCGCTCGGGCACTTCAAAGGTGATGCCCTTCACGGCTTCGATGCCGCCGTAGCTCACCTTCAGTTCATCAATCTTCAGCATCGTCTGCCACCCCCAAATAAGCCTCGATGACCCGAGGATCGTTTTGTACCTCCGCCGGGGAGCCCTGGGCGATGAGCTTGCCGAAGTCCAGGACGTAGATGCGGTCGGAGATCTGCATGACCAGATCCATGTGGTGCTCGATCATCAGCACCGTCAGGTCGTACTCCTTGCGGATCTTGTGGATAAATTCCGTCAGCTCCTGGGTCTCCTGGGGGTTCATGCCCGCGGCAGGCTCGTCCAGCAGCAGGAGCTTGGGCTGGGTGGCCAGGGCACGGGCGATCTCCAGGTGGCGCTGCAGGCCGTAGGGCAGGGACCCGGCGATCTCATCCTTCAGATGCAGCAGGTTCTGCTCCTCCAGCAGGGCCAGGGACTCCTCCCGCATGCGCTTCTCCTCGGCGTGGTTGAGGCGGAAGGTGGCGGAAAACACATTCTGCTTGGCCCGCATGTGCTTGGCGATGAGCACGTTGTCCAGCACCGACAGCTTGGAAAACAGGCGGATGTTCTGGAAGGTACGGGCGATACCCAGGTGGGTGATCTTGTCGGGGGTGGGGTTCAGGGGCTGGGTGAACATGCCCTTGTTTTCCCCGGCGTAGAGCTTTTGCATCTTGCCCTTGGGGAAGTTTTCCACCATGGGCCGGCCCAGGAAGGACACCCGGCCGTTGGTGGGCTCGTACACCCCGGTGATGCAGTTGAAGGCGGTAGTCTTGCCCGCGCCGTTGGGGCCGATGAGGGCCACGATCTCCCCCTTGTTTACCTCCAGGGACAGGTCGTTTACCGCCACCACGCCGCCAAACTGCATGGTGACATGCTCCAGGCGCAGGACGTTTTCAAGCTGGCTCATTCCTTGGCCTCCTTCCTGACTTTCCCGGTGAGCTTCTTGCCCCAGCGCTGCAGGGCGCCGAAGATGCCGTTCCAGGAGAACTCGCTGGTGCCCATGAGGCCCCGGTTATAGAACAGGACGATGACCATGAGCAGCACGGAGAAGATGACCATACGCAAGCCGGAGCGGAAAATGGGGATCTGCACCCCGGCAATGGCCAGGGGGTTGTCGCACCAGCGCAGCCACTCCTTGCCCGCGGTATACACAAAGGCGCCGATGACCGTGCCGGTGACCGAGCCCAGGCCGCCCAGCACCACGATGAGCAGCAGCTCATAGGTCAGGGCGATCTTGAACTGGTTGGGGTCGATGGCGGTGAGGTGGACGGCCAGCAGCCCGCCGCCGATGGCGGCAAAGAAGGCGCCGATGGCAAAGGACATCTGCTTGTGCCGGGCCAGGTTGATACCCATGGCCTCGGCGGCGATCTCGTCCTCCCGGATGGCCTTGAAGGCCCGGCCGTAGGAGGAGTTGATGAGCAGCACCATGATGGCGATGCAGATGGCCACGATGCCCAGGCACAGCCACAGTCCGCTGCCGGGCAGGCCCAGCCCCTTCCACATGGAGGAGAAGGAGGGCACGTTCTTCAGGCCCAGGGAGCCGTTGGTGAAGGGGGCCAGCTCGTTGTTGGAGATGACCACCCGGATGATCTCAGAAAAGCCCAGGGTGGCAATGGCCAGGTAGTCGCTTTTCAGCCGCAGAACCGGGGCGCCGATGAGGTAGGCAAGCCCCGCTGCCACCAGGCCGCCCAGGATGAGGGCCACGGGGAAGGGCAGCTGCACCTGCTCCAGCCAGGGGTTGATGGGCACCACATAGTAGATGCCCGCCCGGCCGGAGGGGTCGGTGGTGAACATGGCCACTACGTAGGCGCCGATGGCCATAAAGCCCGCCTGACCCAGGGAGAACAGGCCGGTAAAGCCGTTGACCAGGTTCATGGAGGCGCCCACCAGGGCGTAGATGGCGCTGAGCTTGATAATGTTGGTGACGTAGGTGCTGCCGATGATCTTCAGGTCCAGCAGGGTGATGACCACCGCGGCGGCGGCCACCAGAGCGACAGTCAGGCCTACGTTTGTCTTTTTACTCAATTTCATAAACGTATCACACCTTATCTGTCATTTTTTCACCCAGCAGGCCGGTGGGCCGCACCAGGAGCATGAGAATGAGGAGCACAAAGGTAAAGGCGTCGCTGTAGCCGCTGAGGCCGGGGAACATAGCCACCAGGAAGGTCTCCACCGCGCCGATGATAAAGCCGCCGATGCAGGCCCCGGGGATGGAGCCGATGCCGCCCAGCACCGCCGCCACAAAGCACTTCAGGCCGGGCATCATGCCGCTGTAGGGGTAGACCATGGGCCGGGGGGAGAAGTACAAAATAGCGCCCACCGCCGCCAGCACGGAGCCCACGGCGAAGGTGAAGGAGATGACGCGGTTGATTTTGATGCCCATGAGCTGGGCGGTCTCAAAGTCCTTGGAGGCCGCCCGCATGGCCATGCCGATCTTGGTGCGGTTCACCAGGGCCATGAGGGCCACCACCAGCAGAATGGTGACCACGGGGGTGATGATGCTCACCGACTGCAGCTTCACGCTGCCCCACTCCAGAGGGATCTGGAGAAAGCTGATGCCGGGGAAGGACTTGGGCAGGCCGGTGAACAGATAGGTGGCGAAGTTTTCCAGGAAAAAGGACACGCCGATGGCGGAGATCATGATGGACATGCGGGGGGCGGAGCGCAGGGGCTTATAGGCCACCCGCTCGATGACCACGCCCAGCAGGGCGGTCATGACCAGCACCAGGGGGATGGCCAGGTACCAGGGCAGCATGAAGTTGGACATGGCGAAGATGGTAAAATAGCCCGCCATCATGAAGATGTCGCCGTGGGCGAAGTTAATAAGGCGCAAAATGCCGTACACCATGGTGTATCCAATGGCAATGAGGGCGTAGGCGCTGCCGATGGAGATACTGGTGGCACAGCTTTGGAAAAAGGTTGTCAAATCCATAGGGGCAAGCCTCCCATATCGAGTCTCGGTGGGGGAATAAGAGGGGCAGGAGACTTTCGCCCCCTGCCCGAAGCTCCAAGTTGAGGGTTTTCTTCTTACTGCACGTCGGCCACGGTGACGGTGTCAGCGTAGACCAGCTTGCCGCCCTGGGCGGTCTTCAGCACGGCGGAGTCCTTGGACACGTCGCCGTTCTCGTCAAAGGCGATGGGGCCGGTGACGCCGGTGAAGCTCACGTCTACCAGAGCGTCCCGGATGTCGGTGCCCTTGGTGGACCCGGCAGCCTCGATGGCCTGGATGGCGGTCATGTAGGCGTCGTAGCCAAGAGCGGTAACCACGTTGACGGTGTCGGTGCTGAAGGCCTCCTTATAGCCGTTGACGAAGTCGGCCACGTCGTCGCCGCTGTCGTCAAAGAAGGTGGAGCAAATGAGCCCCTCGGTGCAGCCGGCGGCGCCGCCCTCTGCGGTGTTGATCATGTCGGCGTTATCCCAGGTGTCGGGGCCCATGAACACGGCCTCCAGGCCCAGGCTCTGGGCCTGCTGCAGGATCACGGGAGCCGCGGTGATGGAAGAGGGAGCAAAGACGCACTGGGCGCCGGAAGCCTTGATGTTCTGCAGCAGGGCGCTGTAGTCGGAGTTATTGGCGGGGAAGTTCTGGCTGGAGACGATGGTACCGCCGAACTGGGTGAAGTACTGCTCAAAGAACTGGCCCAGGCCGATGGAGTAGTCGTCGCCCACCTGGGTGAGGACGGCCGCATTGGTGTAGCCCTGCTGGATGGCGTAGTAGGCCAAAACCTTAGCCTGGAAGGAATCCAGGAAGCACACCCGGAAGTAGAAGTCATTGCCCAGGGTCACCTGGGGGTTGGTGCAGGAGCAGCCGATGGCGGGGATCTCCGCCTCCTTGAACACGGAGCCGGCGGCGATGGACACCGCGGAGCCGTAGGAGCCCAGGACGATGGAGCAGCCCTCGTTGACCAGGTAGCTGGCGGCGTTGGCCGCCTCGGACTTGTCCGACTTGTTGTCGGAGATGACCAGCTCTACCTTATATTCCTCGCCGCCGATGTTGACGGTGGGCTTGATCTGGTTGGCGTACTGGATGCCGTTGACCTCCAGCTGGCCGCCGCCGCCGTTCTCGCCGGTGGTACACTCAAACACGCCCACCTTGATGACCTTCTCGCCGGAGTCGCCTCCGCTTCCGCCGCCGCCGCAGCCGGCCAGGGCGCCCAGAGCCAATACACAGGACATTGCAAGAGCCAGGAATCGTTTCATCTCAGGTTCCTCCCATTCTTTACCTCAATTCGTCCGCACAGGGCAAACAAATGTCCTCCGCGAAATTACATGGCCTATTATAGCAAAGGATGAGGAAAAATGCAAGGAAAAGAAGTGGAAGTTTCATCCTGTTTTTGGGCATAAAAAAATCCCGCCGTCCCAAGGGACGGCGGGAATCATGCGGCAAATCAGTCGGTGACGTAGGGCAGCAGGGCGACCTGGCGGGCGCGCTTGATGGCCTCGGTCAGCTGACGCTGATGCATGGCGCAGGTGCCGGTGGTGCGCCGGGGCAGGATCTTGCCCCGCTCGGAAGTATAGCGGCGCAGCTTGGCGGCATCCTTATAGTCGATGCACTCCACCTTGTCCACGCAGAAGGCGCAGACCTTGCGGCGCTTGCGGCCGCGGGGGGCGCGGTTTTCACGTTCCATAGCCATGAGATGAACCTCCTTTTAGGACCATATCGGTCAAAGTATTCGGCGGGCCCAATCAGAAGGGCAGCTCGCCGTCGTCGTCAGAAAGCTCGGCAAACTGGTCGCCGCCCTGCTGGGGGGCGCCGTAGCCGGAGGGAGCGGGGGCGGAAGGAGCGGCATAGCCGCCGGAGTATCCGCCGCCGGGATAGCCGCCGCCGGAGTATCCCCCGCCGGTGGCGTAGCCGGAGGTCTGATAACCTCCGTCGCCGTCCCGCTTGGAGTCGCCGAAGTACACGTTCTCGGCCACCACCTCGGCGGAGCGGCGCTTGCCGCCCTCCTTGTCGGTCCAGTCACGGATCTGGAGGCGGCCCTCCACCACGGCCATGCGGCCCTTGGTGAAGTAACGCTGGACAAACTCCGCGGTGGCGCGCCAAGCGACCACATCAATGAAGTCGGTGGTGCGCTCGCCGGTCTGCTTGTCCTTAAAGTCCCGGTCCACCGCCAGGGAGAAGGAGGCCACAGGGGTCCCCGTCTGAGTGCGGCGCAGCTCGGGATCACGGGTCAGGCGACCCATGAGAATGATTCGATTGAGCATTTCCGCTCCCCCTTACTGGTCCTTGCAGACGATCAGGGAACGCATCACGCCGTCAGTGATCCGGAAAATACGGTCCAGCTCGGCGGGAACAGCGGCAGCGGCGTTGAAGGTCATCAGCACGTAGTAGCCCTCCATCAGGTCATTGATGGGATAGGCCAGACGGCGCTTGCCCCACTCGTCAACCTCAGAGACAGTACCGTTGGCCTCAACCACGGCCTTGAACTTGGCCACCAGAGCGGCCACAGCCTCCTCGCTGAGCGCGGGATCCAGGATATACATCGCCTCGTAGTTGGCATTGATCTTTGCCATTTTCTTGCACCTCCTTATGGTCTTGTGGCCCCCAGCCCTTTGCCGGGAGCAAGGATGATCCTGCTTCCTTATGGAAACAGGCCTAATTATTATATCGAAATCCAGGATTTTGTCAAGGTGTTTTTGAAATTTTCTCCATAAAAAATGCCCCCGTCACCGGGACGGGAGCATAGATTTTTACCAAAACGGTGTCTTTGGATGGCTCAGCCCCGGGGCAGGGTCAGGTCGCCCTCCCCGATCCAGCCGATTTTTCGGAAAAACAGCCCGAAGGCCCAGCACAAAACGGCGGGCAGCACGAAGGAAATAAGGAGCAGGCCCGCCCAGTCAAAGGAGGTGATGGCGGCCTTGGCGCCGCTGGCCACGTCGTTGACCCAGCCGGCGTACACGCCGATCTGCCCCACAAAGCCGCAGGTGCCCATGCCCGAGGCCACGCCCCCGGAGGGGTCGTTCATCTCCAGATGGAACAGGCAGGTGGCCATGGGCCCGGTGATGGCGGAGGTCAAAATGGCGGGCAGCCAGATTTTTGGGTTTTTCACGATGTTGGGCATCTGGAGCATGGAGGTGCCGATGCCCTGGCTCACCAGGCCGCCCCAGCCGTTCTCCCGGAAGGACAGCACGGCAAAGCCCACCATGTTGGCGCAGCACCCGGCCACCGCGGCCCCTCCGGCCAGGCCCGTGAGAGTGAGGGCGGCGCAGATGGCCGCCGAGGAGATGGGCAGGGTGAGGGCGATGCCGATAATGACGGAGACCACAATGCCCATCCAGAAGGGCTGCAATTCCGTGGCCCACCGGATGAGGGTGCCCACCTGAGAGGCCGCGGCCCCGATAGCGGGGGCCCACCAGGCCGACAGGGCCACGCCAATGAGGATGGTGACCAGGGGGGTGACCAGAATGTCCACCTTGGTCTCCTTGCTCACCGCCTTGCCGCACTCGGCGGCCAGGATGGCCACAAAGAGGACCGCCAGGGGGCCTCCCGCTCCGCCCAGGGTGTTGGAGGCAAAGCCCACCGCCGCCAGGGAGAAGAGGACCAGAGGCGGGGCCTGGAGGGCGTAGCCGATGGCCACCGCCATGGCCGGGCCGCTCATGGCCGAGGCCAGGCCGCCCACGGTGTAGGTGATCTGGTTGTCCCCGCTGCCCAGGGTGGCCACCACCTGGGTCAGGAAGGGGATGTTGAACTGGGTGCCGATGGTATTGATAATGGTACCGATGAGCAGGGAACAAAACAGGCCCTGGGCCATGGCCCCCAGGGCGTCGATGCCGTAGCGCTGCACCGAGATGACGATATTCTTCCGCTTTAAAAATGCTTTCAGGGCCTTCATGGTCTCCCATCCCCCAAACGAAAATGTGGTATACATCTGTCAAGACAGCTGTATACCACATTGTAGCGGATTTTCTCCATTTGTCAACCGGAATTTTCCATCACTGGTCCTGGTACAAAAATCCCTCTGCCCGCAGGGCGGCCACCACCCGCTGGTAGCTGGCCTGGTCGGGGCAGCGCAGGGTGTGCAGATGCACCCCTCCCGTGAGGTCGGACAGGGGCCGGGCCCGGCGGCTGTTCACCCGCTCCATAAACTGCTGAATGTCGTACCGGGAGCTCAGACGCAGCTGGCCGGTGAGCTGGCCGTATACCGGGTGCTCCACCACCACGTCCAGCACCTGGCAGCCGTGGTCCACCATGATCTCCAGCTCCCGGGCCATGGCCTCCCCCCGGTGGACGCAGGCCACCCGGCGCACCAGTCCCCCCTGCTCTCCGGGCATGAGGTAACCCCGGGGCGTGGCGGCGATGTCCACCCCCGACGCCCGCAGCAGGGCCACGTCTCCCACGATGATCTGGCGGCTCACGGAAAACTCCCGGGCCAGGGCGGCGGCGCTCACCGGCTCCCGGGCCCGCTCCAGCAGGCGGGTGATGGCTTCTCTTCTCTCGGCAGCCTCCATGGTATCATCCTCCCTCGCATTCTGTCTTGACAGGAGTGTACCACAACCTTTTCCCGCTGACAAGGCCGGGTTTGCCATCTTTCCATCCCTTTTCCCCGGGGAAAACCTTGACTTTCCGCCCCAAAATTTATACAATTATGGGTACGAGTTTTCCAATCCATTCTATTGATAAAGGACTGAAGCAATATGGCGCAAAACCCCAATAAAAAGCAGGTGGAGCAGATCACCGACATGGAGGTGGACTTCGCCCAGTGGTACACCGACGTGTGCAAGAAGGCCGAGCTCATCGACTATTCCTCCATCAAGGGTATGTTCATCTACCGCCCCTACGGCTACGCCATTTGGGAGAATATCCAGGCTGAGCTGGACAAGCGTTTCAAGGAGACCGGTCACCAGAACGTGTACCTGCCCATGCTCATCCCCGAGAGCCTGCTGCAGAAGGAGAAGGACCACGTGGAGGGCTTTGCCCCCGAGTGCGCCTGGGTCACCATGGGCGGCAGCGAGAAGCTGGAGGAGCGTTACTGCATCCGTCCCACCTCTGAGACCCTGTTCTGCGAGCACTACAAGAACATCATCCACTCCCACCGGGACCTGCCCAAGCTGTATAACCAGTGGTGCAGCGTGCTGCGCTGGGAGAAGACCAGCCGTCCCTTCCTGCGTCACCGCGAGTTCCTGTGGCAGGAGGGCCACACCATGCACGCCACCGAGGAGGAGGCCCGGGAGGAGACTCAGCGCATGCTGAACATCTACGCCGACTTCCTGGAGAACGTGCTGGCCATGCCCGTGGTCAAGGGCCGCAAGACCGACAAGGAGAAGTTCAACGGCGCTGAGGAGACCTACACCGTGGAGTGCATGATGCACGACAAGAAGGCCCTCCAGTCCGGCACCAGCCACTACTTCGGCGACGGCTTTGCCCGCGCCTTCGACATCACCTTCACCGGCAAGGACAACCAGCCCCACTTCCCCCACCAGACCTCCTGGGGCGTGTCCACCCGCATGATCGGCGGCATCATCATGACCCACGGCGACAACAACGGTCTGGTGCTGCCCCCCCGCATCGCCCCCATCCAGGCCATGGTCATCCCCGTGGCCCAGCACAAGGAGGGCGTGCTGGAGGCCGCTACCGAGCTGCTGGGCCGCCTGAAGGCCGCCGGCATCCGGGCCGACATGGACTCCTCCGACCAGTCCATGGGCTGGAAGGCCGCCCAGTATGAGATGAAGGGCGTGCCCCTGCGCGTGGAGATCGGCCCCAAGGATATGGAGAAGGGCCAGTGCTGCATCTGCCGCCGGGATTCCGGCGAGAAGGTCTTCGTGCCCCTCAGCGAGCTGGAGACCACCGTGCCTCAGCTGCTGGACGAGGTGCACAAGGGTCTCTACCAGCGGGCCAAGAAGAATCTGGAGGACCACACCAAGGTGTGCATGACTCTGGAAGAGGTCAAGGAGTTCATGGAGACCGAGGGCGGCTTTGCCAAGACCATGTGGTGCGGCGATCTGGAGTGCGAGCTCAAGATGAAGGAGCAGGCCGGCGTCACCTCCCGGTGCATGCCTCTGGAGCAGGAGAAGGTGTCCGACACCTGCGTGTGCTGCGGCAAGAGCGCCAAGCACATGATCCTTTGGGGCGTGGCTTACTAAGAATTTCAGAGAAAATGTGGGGCGTCTCCGCCGGCTTTGTGCGGGGACGCCCTTTTTCCGCCTACGTTTCCGGCACTCCCCCTCTTGAAATTGTGAACTTTCTGTGTACTTTTCACAAAGATTCGGTAATCTGCCCGAATCCTATGGATTCTTTGTTCCCTTTCCTGTATAATAAGCGCAGAAATGGCCCCGCGTTTCCGCCGTGAGACGGTGCGCAGGGCTTCCTTGCGCCCGGGGGACGGGGGGCGCTGGATCAGGCGGCCGTCCCAAAGACCCGAGAGAGAATTTTAGAAAGTGAGTGTGTAGCTATGATTGACGCAATTATCAATCAAATCAGCAACATCATGTACTCCTACCTGCTGATCATTCTCCTGCTGGCGGTAGGCCTGTACTTCACCGTGCGCACCAAGTTCATCCAGTTCCGGATGTTCGGGGAGTCCATCCTCGTGGTGGGTGAGAAGCCGGACAAGGCCGGTTCCATCTCCTCCTTCCAGGCCCTGATGGTGTCCACCGCCTCCCGCGTGGGTACCGGCAACATCATCGGTATCTCCACCGCCATCTGCTGCGGCGGCTTCGGCGCCGTGTTCTGGATGTGGATCATCGCCATCATCGGCGGTGCCTCCGCCTTCATCGAGTCTACCCTGGCCCAGATCTATAAGCGCCGCGACCCCGAGACCGGCGAGAGCTACGGCGGCCCCTCCTACTACATCGAGGCTGCCCTCCACTCCCGCATCCTGGCCGTCATCTTCGCCGTGGCCCTGATTCTCACCTATGCCGGCGGCTTCAACATGCTGGCCTCCTACAACCTGCAGTCCACCTTCAGCAGCTACAGCTTCTATAACCCCGAGAGCACTCCCTGGGTCATCGGCGCTATCCTGGCTGTTCTGGTCGGCTACTGCGTCATGGGCGGCGGCAAGCGCATCCTGAAGGTCACCTCCACCCTGGTGCCCTTCATGGGCGGCCTGTACGTCCTGGTGGCCCTCATCGTGCTGGTCATGAACATCGGCTCCATCCCCTATGTCTTTGGCCGCATCTTCTCCGAAGCCTTTGACTTCCAGGCCATCTTCGCCGGCTTTGCCGGTTCCGCCATGATGTACGGCATCAAGCGCGGCCTGTACTCCAACGAGGCCGGCGTGGGTTCCGCCCCCAACGCCGCCGCTTCCGCCAACGTCAGCCACCCCGTGAAGCAGGGCCTGGTCCAGATGCTCTCCGTGTTCATCGACACCCTGCTCATCTGCACCGCCACCGCCTTCATGCTGCTGTGCTCCGGCGTGGAGCCCGACGAGGCCCTGCAGGGCGCCCCCTACGTCCAGGAGGCCCTCAGCAGCGTCTTTGGCCCCATCGGCCCCGTGTTCATCACCGTGGCCATGGTCCTCTTCGCCTTCACCACCCTCATCGGCAACCTGTACTATGTGGATAACTGCCTGGCCTACATCATCAAGAAGGTGCCCGCCAAGGAGTTTATGGTCCTGTTCCGCATCGACGCCATGCTGCTCATCTTCATCGGCGCCGGCATGCAGATCGGCACCGTGTGGAACCTGGCTGACGTGCTCATGGGCGTCATGGCCATCATCAACCTGCCCGTCATCGTCATCCTGTCCCGTCCCGCCCTGGCCGCTCTGAAGGACTACGCCACCCAGAGAAAGCAGGGCAAGAACCCCGTGTTCAAGGCTGCCAGCATCGGCCTGAAGGAAAAGACCGACTACTGGAACTAATTTGTCCCCATCAAACGCCGCGGAGCATCTCCGCGGCGTTTTTTATTGCAGGAACCCCAGACAGACATAAGTTGGACACAGGCGGGGTGTATTTTAAATTCAGAAAGGAGGGACAGAGGATGGACCGAATCCTGGTGGTAGAAGATGAGCAAGCCATGCGGGAGATCATCCGGGACTACCTGGCCGCCCACGGCATGGAGTGCGACCTGGCCCGGGACGGCCAGGAGGCCCTGGACCTGCTGCGGGACCACGACTACGACGCCGTGGCTCTGGATGTGCTCATGCCCCGGCTGGACGGCTTCGGGGTGTGCCGGGCAGTGCGGAAGGACAGCGCCGTGCCCATCTTGTTCCTCACCGCTCTGGGCGGAGAGGAGGACGTGCTCCGGGGCTACGCCCTGGGGGCGGACGACTACGTGACAAAACCTTTCTCCCTGGCGGTGCTGCTGGCCAAGCTCCAGGCCCTTATCCGCCGCAGCCGGGGAGAACAGCGGTCGGGGGTGCTCTCCTGCGGGGCCATCTCGGTGGACACCGGCTCCCGCCGCTGTACGGCGGCGGGGCAGGAGCGGAAGCTGTCCCCCCGGGAATATGAGCTTCTCCTGTGCCTGCTGCGCAACAAGGGGCAGGTGCTCTCCCGGGCGCAGCTGCTGGACAAGGTGTGGGGCCTGGACTTTGAGGGGGACGACCGGGCGGTGGATGTGCGCATCCGCAGCCTGCGCGCCGCCCTGGGCAAGGCGGGCAAGCAGATCAAGACGGTATTCAAGGCGGGCTATCGATTGGAGGAGGGATGACCATGAAGCATCTCAAGCGGATTTTTACCGGGACCCTGCCCCTGTTCCTGCTGCTGTGGGGCATCATGATGTGCTTTCTAGGTTGGCTGACCTGGGAAAAGCGGCAGGCCGATGTGAAGGCTGCTGTGGACAGCATCTGTACGGAAGCGGACACGCTTTATCGCAATGTTTGGAGCAACGACCTGACCTCTCTGGACCAGAAGCAGGCCCTCCTGTCCCATTGGCTGGACAACCAGCTCTACCCCTACAACGGCGTGATCCAGTTCCGCTTTTTGGATGCTCAGGGCCAGGAGGTGGCCCGCAGCCAGATGGCCAAGGGCCGCGCCTCCCTGGGGCCTTGGTCCAACTACAGCTGGTTCCTCCTGCTGGACCCGGTTCTCAGCCAGGAAGAACAGCTGGACCTTGCCCAGCGGCTGCAAAAGGAGGCCAAGTCAACGCAGAAATCTTTGACCACACAGAACGCCGCCTTCCAGATGGCTGAGCAGAGTTCGGAGGACAACGCAGAGAATGTTTTCTATTTGGTAGAGGGTGTGAAAGATGGGGAGGGATTGATCCTCTACCCCAAATCCATCACCTACGTCTGCAGTGACCAAGAGATCGTCCTTCTGGACAGCCACAGCGATTTCTTTGATGGGAAGGAGATCACCACGATCTGCGTGGACTCGCTGCAGCTCTCCTCTGCCCTGGCAGGACGCAATGTCTCCCCCCAGGAACTGCTGAGCCAGTGGCAGGAGGTCGAACAGCGGGTAGACCTGATGTCCTCCGGGCTTGACATGCTGCCCGATGACTATGTTTCCTCTTCCGACGTCTCAGGCACCACCTCGCTCGCCCTGGCGGACGGTTTCACCATGGTCTACGGCTACTCCTACAATCTCACCCACCTCATCCTGGAGGACCTGTGTCTCATCGCTCCCGTCACCCTGGCCGCCGCCATCGCCATGGCCCTCTTTACCGACTGGCGGCAGCGTCTGGCTATCCAGCGGGAACGGAACTTTGCCCGGGCGGCGGCCCATGAGCTGAAAACTCCCCTGGCCGTGCTACGGGCCCACGCCGAGGCCCTGCGGGAGGATATCGCCCCGGAAAAGCGGGAACAATACCTGGACGTGGTGCTCTCGGAGAGCGACCGCATGGCCGCCCTGGTGGGCCACCTGCTGGAGCTGTCCCGGCTGGAGTCCGGCACAGCGCCCAAGCGGGAACCCGTGGCGCTGGCCCCCCTGGTGCGGGAGGTGCTCTCCCCCCTGGCCCTGCCCATGGAACAAAAAAACCTCCGGCTCCAAGCGGAGCTGGAGGAGATGTCCCTCACCGGGGACCGGGCAAGGCTGGGCGAGGCGGTGGAAAATCTGCTCTCCAACGCCCTGCGCCACGCCGTCCCCGGCGGGGTCATCCAGGTGAAGCTGGAGCAGCTGGACCGCCGGGCCCGGCTCACCGTGTACAACGACGGCCCCAACATCCCCCCAGAGGAGCTGCCCCGGCTGTGGGAGCCCTTCTACCGGGCCGACCCCTCCCGCAGCCGGGACAGCGGCGGCACCGGACTGGGGCTGGCCATTACGGGAAAAATCGTCCTTGCCCACCACGGGCAGTACTGGGCCGAGAACCGCCCTGGCGGCGTAGCCTTTATCATGGAATTTCCCATTTCATAAGAAAAGCGACCCAGGCATTAAGCCTGGGGCGCTT
>USCO01000026.1 GCA_900553135.1 uncultured Eubacteriales bacterium
CCCCGTCCAGGTCAACAAAACCTCTATTTATTTTGTTGACTAATCTGTATGACCGTTTTTGCCCTCTCTTCTCCTCCTTTGGAACCATTTTCATAAAACCGCCCTGGGCGGGACAAACTGAGGAAAATGCAAAAGGTGTGATGATCGTGAGTCTCATCCTGTGCACCTGTCCCTGTGTCTATCAGCAGGACGGCGTGTGTACCCTGGTGCGGGCAGTCTCTCTGGGCGGCGGTCCGGGCGGCTGCGTCAACTGCGTGCCCACCACCGCGCCAAAATCACAGCAGCGCGGCCAGGGCCTCCCGGATGTTGGCCACCTGGATGAGTTCCAGGCCCTCCGGGACCTGTAGCTTCCCCTGCACCCGCTTGGGCGCCAGACACTTGGAAAAGCCCAGCCGACGGATCTCCGACAGCCGCTGCCCCAAATTGTTCACCGAGCGCAGCTCCCCTGTCAGGCCCACCTCGCCGATGGCGGCCAGGTCACTGGGCACCGGCTTGTCCCGGAAGCTGGAGGCCACCGCCAGCATGGCGGCCAGGTCGGCCGCGGGCTCATCCAGGGATAGGCCGCCGATGACGTTGAAATAGGCGTCACAGCCCCCCAAAATCAGGCCGCCCCGCTTCTCCAGCACGGCCAGCAGCAGCATGGCCCGGTTGTAGTCAAAGCCGTTGCTCACCCTTCGGGGATTGCCCAGGCTGCTGGGCACCACCAGGGCCTGGATCTCGGCCAGCACGGGGCGCACGCCCTCCATGACGCAAGTGACGCAGGTGCCGGGAGCGCCCTCCGGACGCCCGGCCAGCAGGGTCTCCGAGGGGTTTGGCACCTCGGCCAGTCCCCCGTCCTCCATTTCAAAGACACCAATTTCATTGGTGGCGCCAAAGCGGTTTTTGGCCGCCCGGAGGATGCGGTAGGCCATGTGGCGCTCTCCTTCAAAGTAGAGCACACAGTCCACCATGTGCTCCAGCACCTTGGGGCCTGCAATGGAGCCCTCTTTATTCACGTGGCCGATGACAAAAACGGTGATCCCCTCCCCTTTTGCCAACTGCATCAGGGCCATGGTACACTCCTTCACCTGGCTGACGCTGCCCGGCGAGGCGGTGATATCCCCGTGGTACAGGGTCTGGATGGAGTCCACGATGAGCACGTCGGGCTGCAGGGTGTGCACGGCGTCCAGCACGTTGCCCAGGTCGGTCTCGGAGAGCAGGTGCATCCCCTCTCCCTTCACCTTCAGCCGCTCGGCCCGCAGCTTGATCTGGCGCTCAGACTCCTCGCCCGATACATACAGCACCTTGGCCACCCGGCACAGGTGGTCGCAGATCTGCAGCATCAGGGTGGATTTTCCGATGCCGGGGGCGCCGCCCACCAGCACCAGGGAGCCCTTTACCGCTCCCCCGCCCAACACCCGGTCCAACTCCCCCATGCCGGTGAGGAAGCGCAGCTCGTCGGTGGTTTCCACCTCGGACATGGCCTTGGCCCGGTGGACCGCCACGCCCAAGGCGCTCCCTGTCTGGCGCACGGGGCCCTTTTTCACGGCCTTTTCGGCGGGCCGCTCCACAATGGTATTCCAAGCACCGCAGGCGGGACACTTCCCCTGCCATTTGGGGGTCTCGTTGCCGCACTCGGTGCAGTAAAACAGGATCTTGCTCTTCATGGCTCCCCTCCTTCTTGGGTCTGCCTGTTGATTGTAGCAAACTTTTGCCCCCTTGTAAACGGGACAAAAAGGGGGAGGACCAATGGTCCTCCCCCCTGCGGGTTCAGTGAAATCAGACAGCCTCGCCAGCCAGGAACTTCTCCAGACGGTTAAGACCCTCGGTGATGTTCTCCATGGAGGTGGCGTAAGACCAGCGGATGAACTCGGGGGCGCCGAAGCTGGTGCCGGGCACCACGGCCACCTTGCCGTACTTCAGGAACATCTGGCCGAAGTCGTCGGCGTCCTTGATGACGTGGCCGAAGAGCTCCTTGCCGAACACCTTGCTGATGTTCATCATCACGTAGAAAGCGCCCTCAGGCTTGATGCAGCTGACGCCCTCGATCTGGTTCATGCGGTCCACCATGTAGTTGCGGCGCTCCTCAAAGGCCTCGCGCATCTTCTCCACGGTCTCCTGAGAGGCGGAGAGGGCCTCGGCGGCGGCAGCCTGAGAGATGGAGCTGGGAGAACCGGTGCAGTGGCCCAGGTAGTTGCCGATGACCTTGGCAATGTTGGCGGGAGCGGCCACGTAGCCGATACGCCAGCCGGTCATGGCGTAGGACTTGGAGACGCCGTTGACCAGCAGAGTGCGGGCCTTCACGTCCTCGCCCAGAGCGGCGAAGCTGACAAACTCCTCGTTGTCATAGGCCAGACGGTAGTAGATCTCGTCGGAGATGACATAGATGTCCTTCTCCACGCAGACCTTGGCGATCTCCTCCAACTCCTTGCGGCTGTACATCATGCCGGTGGGGTTGGAGGGGTTGTTGAGGATCATGCACTTGGTCTTGGGGGTGATGGCAGCAGCCAGCTTCTCAGGCGTGATCTTGAAGTGCTCGGCCTCGGTAGCCTCCACCACCACGGGCACGCCGCCCACCATGCGGATGAGCTCAATGTAGCTGACCCAGTAAGGAGCGGGCAGGATGACCTCGTCGCCGGGATTCACCAGGGCGCGCAGGGCCACGTAGACGCAGGGCTTGGCGCCGTTGGACACGGCCACCTCGGCGGGGGCGTACTCCACGCCGCAGTCCTCCTTCAGGCGCTGGCAGATGGCTTTGCGCAGGGCCACGGTACCCACGGAAGGCGTATACTTAGTGTCGTTATTCTGAATGGCCCGGATACCCACCTCTTTGATGTAATCGGGAGTGGGGAAATCGGGCTCGCCGGCGCCGAAGCCGATGACGTCCAGGCCGTCGGCCTTCATCTGCTTGAACATGCTGTCAATGGCCATCGTGGCGGAAGGCTCGATAGCCAGGGCGATCTGAGATAACTCTTTCATAGAAAACGCCTCCATCATATAGTATTGCAAGATCGCTTTCAAAATCATGCACACGAGGTCATGTTTTGCAAAACGTCCTGCAAAACAAGCTGTGTCTTACAATAGCAGAGCCGGAACAGGCCCGGATTCTGCCGCTTACGATCCGCGACAGGAAATATTATATGCCCAGAAATGCAAAAAAGCAACCCCCGTCCTGCATTTTTCCGGGATTTTTGAAGGCTCCGGCAAAAGATGATGCAAAAAGGCGCCTTCCAGGGTTTCTGGACGGCGCCTTTTGTCAGTCTTGCACAGATTTTAGATGCGCTCCCGGATGAGGCGGCCCATCTCCACGGTGCCGATGGCCTTCTCCCCTGCCTTGGCGATGTCGGCGGTGCGGTAGCCGTCCGCCAGAACGGCGTCCACGGCCCGCTCCACAGCGTCAGCCTCGGCGGCCAGGTGGAAGGAATAGCGCAGCATCATGGCCACAGAGAGGATGGTAGCGATGGGATTGGCCTTGTCCTGCCCGGCAATGTCGGGGGCGGAGCCGTGAATAGGCTCGTACAGGCCAGGGGCGGTGTCCCCGATGGAGGCGGAGGGCAGCAGACCGATGGAACCGGTGATCATGCTGGCCTCGTCGGAGAGGATGTCGCCGAACATGTTCTCGGTGACCACCACATCAAACTGGCTGGGGTCCCGGACCAGCTGCATGGCGGCGTTGTCCACCAGCACGTCCTCGTACGCTACGTCGGAGTATTCCTCCGCCAGACGGTGCATCACCTGCCGCCACAGACGGCTGGTCTCCAGCACGTTGGCCTTGTCCACGGAGGCTACCTTCTTGCGGCGCAGGCGGGCCAGCTCAAAGGCCCGGCGGCCGATGCGCTCGATCTCCTTCTCGGAGTAAGCCATGCGGTCGGAGGCCTCCTCTCCCCGGTCCTCGGTCTGGTAGCGCTCCTTCTGACCGAAGTAGATGCCGCCGGTGAGTTCCCGGACCATCATGAGGTCAATACCCTTGTCCGCCGTCTCCTTCTTCAGGGGGCAGGCATCGGCCAGAGCAGGCCGCAGGGCGGCGGGACGCAGGTTGGCGTACAGGCCCAGGTCCTTGCGGATGGAGAGCAGCGCGGTCTCAGGGCGCTTCTCAGGGTCGGTGGAGTGGCCCCACTTGGGACCGCCTACCGCGCCCAGCAGAACGGCGTCGCAGGCCTTGCAGGCCTCGGCGGTGCCGTCGGGATAGCTCTTGCCCACGGCGTCGATGGCGCAGCCGCCCATGAGCACGTCGGTGTAGGTGAAGCTGTGACCGAACTTCTCCCCTACCTGGTCCAGAACCTTGACGGCCTCCCCCACTACTTCGGGGCCAATGCCGTCGCCGCGGATGAGGGCGATCTTGTAATTCATTTCGCCACCCCCCGGGTCTTCAGAGAGTTGAGCAGGCCGCCGCTCTCAATGATACCCTTGATAAACTCAGGGAAGGGCGCGGCCTGATAGGTCTTTCCGGTGGTCTGGTCGGTAATGACGCCGGTGGTAAAATCCACGTCCACCTGGTCGCCGGGCTGGATCTCCTCGGCGGCCTGAGCACACTCCACGATGGGGAAGCCGATGTTGATGGCGTTGCGGTAGAAGATGCGGGCAAAGGAAGGGGCGATGACGCACTTCACGCCGCAGGACTTGATGGCCAGAGGGGCGTGCTCACGGGAGGAGCCGCAGCCGAAGTTGGGGCCAGCCACAATGATGTCGCCGGGCTCTACGGTGGAAGCAAACTCCGCGTCAATGTCCTCCATGCAGTGGGAGGCCAGGGCGGCGGGAGAGGGATCGTTCAAGTGGCGGGCGGGGATGATGACGTCGGTATCCACGTTGGCGCCGTATTTATAAACCTTCATCAGGTCTCAATCCTTTCTATGCTAATCTAGAAGTTGGGGAACGGTGGAAGAACAGAGAACCAAAATATTCTCCTTCTCCCCTTCCGAATCCCCCAGAAGCGAAACGTAGTTTCGCGCAAAGTTCTTTGCTAAGCTTTCTTTCAAGAAAGCGTGCGGGGGTCGGCCACACAGCCGGCAATGGCGGAGGCGGCAGCCACGGCGGGAGAAGCCAGGATGACCTCCGAGGTGACATGTCCCATGCGGCCCACGAAGTTGCGGTTGGTGGTGGAGACGGTGCGCTCCCCTTCCGCCATAACACCCATGTGTCCGCCCAGGCAGGGGCCGCAGGTGGGGGTGGAGACAGCCGCGCCCGCCTGAATGAAGATCTCAATGAGACCCTCCTTCATGGCCTGGAGCACGATCTCCTGGGTGGCGGGGATGACGATGCAGCGCACATTGTCAGCTACCTTCTTGCCCTTCATCACGGCGGCGGCAGCCCGCAGGTCGCTGATGCGTCCGTTGGTGCAGGAGCCGATGACCACCTGGTTGATGGGCAGACCGGCCACCTCGCTGACCACCTTGGTGTTCTCAGGCAGGTGGGGCATGGCCACGGTGGGCTCCAGCTTGTCCAGGTCGATGACCACTTCCCGGACGTACTCCGCGTCCTCGTCGGCCTCGAAGGCCTCACAGGGACGGTTCACCCGGCCGCTGATGTACTCCATGGTCTTTTCGTCCACGGGGAAAATGCCGTTCTTGCCGCCCGCCTCAATGGCCATGTTGGAGATGGTGAAGCGGTCATCCATGGACAGAGAGGAGACGCCCTCTCCGGTGAACTCCAGGGACTGATAGAGGGCACCGTCCACGCCGATCTGGCCGATCAGGTGGAGGATCACGTCCTTACCGGAGACCATGGGCTGGAGAGAACCCTTCAGAGTGACCTTGATGGCGGCGGGCACCTTGAACCACAGAAGGCCGGTGGCCATGGCGGCGGCCATGTCGGTGGAGCCGATGCCGGTGGAGAAGGCGCCCAGAGCGCCGTAGGTGCAGGTGTGGGAGTCGGCGCCCACGATGATCTCGCCGGGAGCGCACAGGCCCTTTTCGGGCAGCAGGGCGTGCTCCACGCCCATCTGGCCCACGTCAAAGAAATTGGTGATGCTGTGCTTGTGGGCGAAGTTGCGGGCCTTCAGGCACAACTCGGCGGACTTGATGTCCTTGCAGGGGGTGTAGTGGTCCAGGACGATGGAGATCTTGTCCTTGTCAAAGACCTGGCTGAACCCGGCCTTCTCAAACTCGGTGATGGCCACGGGGGTGGTGATGTCGTTGCCCAGGACCATATCCACCTTGGCCTCGATGAGCTGACCCACCTCTACGTGGTCCAGCCCGGCGTGCTTGGCCAGGATTTTCTGTGTCATTGTCATACCCATATGTAACTTCCTCCTTCGGGAATGTTCTTTCCCCGTTATCATACCAGTCTCCTTGCCAAAAGAATGTAAACTATGTTACAATTCAGAAAATGTTAGGAGGAAACTTCTTATGGACCAGCTCCACCATATGGAATTGAATCTGCCCCCCGACATCTGGCGGCCCTTTGTCCAGGAGCGGTGGGCCATCCGGTGTCCGGCGGGCTATCTCATCTACCAGCAAAACACCGAGGCCACCTGCTTTTACTACCTGCGCTCGGGCCAGGTGAAAAGTTTTATTCAGGCGGAAAACGGCGCGGAGCGGGTGCTGAACCTGTACCAGGCGGGCAGTCTCTTTGGGGAGGCCTCCTTCTTTGACGAGCTGCCCCGGGTGTCCTCCGCCGTGGCCATGACTCCCTGCGAGCTGGTGCCCATCGACCGCAGCCTGGTGGCCCGGGAGTTTGCCCGGGACCCCCAGCTGGCTCTGGCCATGATGAAGTACCTGGCCCGAACGGTGCGCCTGCTGTCCGACCAGCTGGACGCCATGGCCTTCCGCCCCGCCCAGTGGCGGCTGGCCCGGTTCCTTCTGTCTGCCGCCGGGCCGGATGGCCGGGTGACCAGCAGCCAGGAGGAGATGGCCGCCTCCATTTCGGTCAGCCGGGTGACGGTAAGCCGCCTGCTGGGGGAACTGGCCAAGAAGGGACTGATCGCGGCGGGCTACCGGTCGGTGACCATTCTGGACCAAGTCGGACTGGAGCAGCTGTGCGCCCAAGACACATAAAAAAGCACCCCGGACAATTTCGTCCGGGGCGCTTCTCTTTATGTCGTTTCTTTTTTCAGGCCGTCCAGCAGTTCCCGGACCATGTCCAGCTCCTGCCGGGCCCCGTAGTTGTCCATCTGGTCGGCGTAGTGGTCCTCGTCCAGGTCGGCCCCCTGGCGCAGGGCTTCGGGCACATCCTGCTTTACTCCCAGCCCCAGGGCCAGGCACCGCACCAGGCGGCACTTGCAGTTCAGGTTTCCGTCCTCAGCCCCCTGCCGGTACAGGTCGTAGGCCTTCTCCAGGTCCCGCTCCAAACTGGCGCTGCCTTCCTCATAAAAGCAGCCCAGTGCCCACAGGGCGCTGGTCATACCGCCCTCCTTGGCCTTTTCATAGCAACCCAGGGCTTTCTCTTCGTTGCCCGCCTGCTGCAAATACCAGCCCAGGTTATACTGAGCGCAGGCGTTGCCCAGGTCGGCCGCCTTGCGGTACCACTCCAAAGCCTGACCCAGGTCCCGCTCCACACCGCGGCCCTTGGCCAGCAGCTCGGCCAAGTTGTTCATGCCGGCGGTGCTGCCCTCCTGGGCGGCGCGGAGATACCACTGGGCCGCCTGAGTGTAGTCCTGCTCGGTGCCCAGGCCAAACTCGTGGCAGTAGCCCAGGGAAAACATGGCTTCCTTCTCCCCTTCGGCCGCGCCCTTTTCGTAGCAGCGCACCGCCAGATCGGGGACGCAGGCCGTGCCGATGCCCTCCAGCAGACAGTCCCCCAGCTGGGTCATGGCTCGGGAGGAGCCCAGCTCCGCCGCATCCCGGTAAAGGGTCACCGCGGCCTCCGGGTCCCGCTCCACCCATTTGCCCGTCTGGAGCAGCCACCCCAGGCAGCACATGGCCTCGGGCTCCTTCTGCTGGGCCGCCTTCTCGTACCAGCGCACACAGAGCTTTGGGTCCATCTGGGTTCCAATGCCGAACTCATAGTGCTTGGCCAGGGCGGTCTGGCTGGGGGCGTCCCCCTGAAGGGCGGCGGTGCGCAGCCAGTCCACCGCCTTGGCGGCGTCCTTCTCACAGCCGATGCCCTCCTCATAGCAGTGGGCCAGCAGACGCTGTCCCCGCAGGGAACCGTGCTCCGAGGCCAGCTGGTAGATCTGCATGGCCGCATCCGGGTCGGCCACGCAGCCGATGCCCTGTTCCATGCAGACGCCAAGGTTACATAAGGCCGCCACGCTTCCCATCTCCGAGGCCTGCTGGTACAGCCAAACCGCCTGGCGGGGGTCTGCTTCACAGCCCACCCCCTGCTCCATACACAGACCCAGGTTGCAGGCGCCCCAGCTGCTGCCCATACGGGCGGAGCGGCGGAAGCATTCCAGGGCCCGCCGGCTGCCCTTTTTCTTTCCCTGGTCGGCCCAGAACACCCCCAGGGCGGACCAGTCGTCCCCCGTCAGGGTGTCCTCTGCCCGCTCCTCCATGGGTGCGCCGCACTTGGGGCAGCGCTCCGGAAGGGTATCTCCCTCTCCCCAGAAGCGGCACTGGGCGTCGCAGCAGCAATAGATCATGATGGTTCCCCCTTAGCCCAAGCCCTGCTCCAGGACTTGATAGATTCTTGTTAAATCCAAACTCTCCCGCAAACCCTGGGCCAGCTTGTCATACTGGCGCTGCTTGTAGGTCCAGTGGTCCTCCAGCCCCTGGGTGGGCGGAAGGGCGATGCCCTTCTTTTCGGCCAGCAGGGCGCTGAGTCCGTTCAGAAAGTCCACGGAGTCAAACAGGCCGTGGAGATAGGTGCCCAGCACCCAGCCCTGGGCGGTAAAGCGGGAGCCGCTCTGACCCATGTGGATCTCGTACCCCTCCAGCGGCAGGTTCTCCAGCACGGAGAAGGGCCCCTCCACCTGGGGGAAGGCACACTGTACCCGGGTACGGGTCTTTTCCAGGTCAAAGACGGTGTCGATGGGCAGCAGACCCAAGCCCTCCCGGCTGCCGCCCCCCTCTGCCCCCACGGGGTCGGAGACGGTGCGCCCCAGCATCTGATAGCCGCCGCAGATGCCAACCACGGGCACCTGTTCCGCCGCCAGCTCCCGGATGGCCCGGGCCAGGCCGTTTTCCTTCAGCCAGTCCAGATCGTGGAGGGTGCTTTTGGTACCGGGCAGGATGACCAGGTCGGGCCGTCCCAGCTCGAAGGGATTGCTTACATACCGAAGCCCCACCGCCGGGTGGCGGCCCAGGGCGTTAAAGTCGGTGAAGTTGGAAATGCGGGGCAGGCGGACCACCGCCACGTCCAGGGGCGCGTCGCCTCCGGTCCGGCGCAGCTGGTCGGACAGGCTGTCCTCATCATCCAGGTCCACGTCCATCATGGGGACCACCCCCAGCACGGGCACGTGGGTCAGCTCCAGCATGTCCAGCCCCGGCTTCAGGATATCCACGTCTCCCCGGAACTTATTGATGATGGTCCCCTTCACCATGGCCCGCTCCTCCGGCTCCAGCAGGGCTATGGTGCCGTAGAGGGAGGCAAAGACACCTCCCCGGTCGATATCTCCCGCCAGCAGGACCGGGGCCTTGGCCATGCGGGCCATGCCCATGTTGACGATGTCCTCCGCCTTCAGGTTGATCTCCGCCGGGCTGCCTGCCCCTTCCAGAACGATGATATCGTACTGCTCTTCCAGCTTGCGGTAGGCCTCCATGATCTGGGGCACCAGTTGGCGCTTCATGCGGAAGTAGTCCCCCGCCTTGTAGTTGCCCAAGGGGACGCCGTTGACAATGACCTGGCTGCCCATGTCGCTGGTGGGTTTTAGGAGGATGGGATTCATCTCCACGGTGGGCTCCACCCCCGCCGCTTCCGCCTGGACCACCTGAGCCCGGCCCATCTCCAGGCCGTCCCGGGTGATGTAGCTGTTGAGGGCCATATTCTGGCTTTTAAAGGGGGCCACCGAGTAGCCGTCCTGGCGGAAGATGCGGCAAAGTCCCGCCGCCAGCAGGCTCTTGCCTGCGTTGGACATGGTCCCCTGGATCATAATGGATTTGGCAGCCACGATTTCATTCTCCTTTCCAGCAGCGGCTCATAGCCGCCAGCAGCGCCCGGTTCTCCTCCTGACTGCGCAGGCCAAGACGGAACCACCCGGGACCAAGGCCGCTGAAATTGGCGCAGTCCCGCAGCAGGAACCCCTGCTCCAGCAGTCGCGCCCCCTGCCAGTCCGGACCCTGGAACAGCAGGTAGCAGCTCTCCCCGGGGCACACCCACAGGCCCAGTTTCTTCAACTCTCGGGCCATCTCCTCCCGCAGAGGAGCAAACTTTCGAGCGGACTCCAAAGGCCAGCAGGGAAAGTCCTGTAAAGCACATTCCCCTGCCAGCTGTGCCGGGTAGGACACGGGCCAGGGCTGTCCCATAGCCACGATCTTTTCCCGCAAACTTTTGTCTCCGCACAGGCAGTAGCCCAGGCGCAGCCCGGCCAGGGCATAGCTCTTGGTGAGAGCCCGCAGGAGGATCAGCCTTCCGCCCGCCACCTCTCCGGCCAGCCGCCGGG
Source organism: uncultured Eubacteriales bacterium (assembly GCA_900553135.1). GTDB lineage: Bacteria > Bacillota > Clostridia > Oscillospirales > Oscillospiraceae > Lawsonibacter. The sequence goes on from USCO01000026.1 coordinate 10,457, forward strand.
GGTCGGCTGTAGTCAGCTCCAGAAAGCACTGGTCCACCACCAAGACCGCTCCCACTTCCCGGCAACGCGCCAGCACCCGCAGAAGAAGCCCTTCCTCCATGAGCCGCCCCGTGGGGTTGTTGGGGTCGCAGAGCACGACCATCTCTATTCCTGGCTGGATGGCCTCCAGCAGGCCCTCGTCCGGCTGAAAATTCCGTTCCCGCTCCAGGAAATACTCCGTCACCTGGCAGCCCGCACCCTCTAAAGCCCGACGGTATTCGGAAAAGGTAGGTGCAAGGATCAACGCTTTACAGGGTTTGATGCCAAAGGCAATGCGGTAAATAAGGTCGGCAGCCCCGTTGCCCCACAGGATGGTCTCCTCGGCCACACCGTCCCGCTGTGCAGTCAGGCGGGTGAGGGCGCGGCAATGGGGGTCGGGGTAGCGTCCGCAGGCGGCGGCGCCCCGGGCGGCGGCTTCCAGCACAGGAGCGGGGGCCCCGAAGGGGTTGAGACAGATGGAGAAATCCAGCACCGATTCCAATGCGTAGGTGTCTCCTCCGTGGTCATACCGGGACATGGGCCCCCTCCTTTCAAAACAGTAAATTTACTCCCGCCAGCAGTGCCAGCACCACCAGGGCGTCGGCGTACATCAGGCGGCAGGCCCGGGGAATATCCTGGGGCTCCACGGGGCGGAGCTGGTCTCCCAGGGTGGGCTTTTGTACCAGTTTCCCGCCGTAGCTGGCATCCCCCGCCAGCTGGATGCCCAGGGCTCCGGCGCAGGCCGCCTCGGTGTGGGCCGAGTTGGGGGACTTGTGCTGCTTCCGGTCCCGGAGAAAGACCCGCAGGGCTCCCCGGCCCGAGTACCCGGGCAGCACCGCCGCGGCCAGACACATGGAAAGCCCGGCCAGCCGGGCGGGGATCAGGTTGAACAGGTCATCCAGCCGGGCGCCCGCCCAGCCAAAGAATTGATAACGCGCATTGCGGTAGCCCACCATGGAGTCCATGGTGCTCACCGCCTTATAGAGCATGCCCAGGGGCAGGCCGCCCAGCCACAAAAAGATCAGGGGGGCCACCACCCCGTCGCAGGTGTTCTCCGCTACCGTCTCCACGGCGGCCTTGGCCACCCCCGCCTCGTCCAGGCTCTGGGTGTCCCGGCCCACGATGCGGGATACGGCGGTGCGGGCGGCGGGCAGGTCTCCCCCAATGAGACAAGGGTACACCGCCATGCTCTCCCGCTCCAGAGCCCGGGCGGCCAGCAGCTGATAGGTCAGCCACACCTCCACCCCCCAGGCAAGCCAGGGCGAAATCAGGGCCAGGGCCCACAACAGCAAAGCACTGCCCCCGCAGAAGGCGCCGCCTACCAACAGAGCCATGAGAACGCCCCCCAGGCGCTCGCCTACGGGCGTTTTGGGCAGCAGGCCCCGCAGCACGTTCTCCAGTCCGGCGATCATGGCTCCCATCCACCGCACAGGATGGGGCATCCAGTGGGGGTCGCCCAGGATCAGGTCCAGCAGGATGGCGGGCAGCAGTACGGTCCAGTGTCCGATCATTTGGGGTACTCCTCCAGCACTTCCAGGGCGAAGGGTTCCTCCTGGACCCGGACCCGGAATCCCCCGCTATTTTTCACCTGCCACTGGTAGAGATCCCGCTTGGGCAGGCCGAAGGCGGCCAGTACGGCCATCCAGGTGCCCCCATGGGCCACTGCTGCGCCCAGCTCCACCCCCTGGTCCAGTCCTTCCCGGACCACGGAGCGGATCCCCCGCTGGCAGCGCTCCAAAAAGGCAGGCATAGACTCCCCGTTGGGAAAGGTAATGGTCATATCCCCCCCGATCCACTGGCGGTACAGGGGGATGTCCTTCAGTTCCTCCCAGGTGCGGCCCTCAAAGTCCCCGAAATCGCACTCCCGCAGGTCGGGGACCTGCTGCTGGGCCATGCCGGGAAAGAGTAGTTCCGCCGTCTGGCGGCACCGGGTCATGGGAGACACCCACAGCTTCTGGGGCCGAGGAAAGTTCCCCCGCATCTCCTCCGCCAGGGCAATGCCCTGAGGGGTCAGGGGCTGATCGGTGGCCCCTACATACTGTCCTTTTAAGTTGCCCGGCGTCATGCTGTGCCGGATGAGAAGCAATTCCATGTGTTGAAACTCCTATTTGATTTGCTGGGCCATGCCGCAGAAGATGCGGTAGACCTGGTCGGCCTCCCGGGCCAGGGCGCAGCACAGCCGTCCCACCGCCTCCCGGCGGTCCCGCTCTGAGCGCTCCATGGGCACCACGCCGCAGCCGATCTCATCGCAGATCACCGCCTGCTTATTTAGCAGTTCCTCCAGCGGCGGCAGGGGCTCCCGATTCTGAAGATCACAGAGAACGGTCCCGCCCGGACGGCAGGCTGTCTCCATCTCCTCCGGGGTCAGCCCCAGATGCCGGGCCGTCCAGGCCCGTTTTCCGGACCCACGGCCTCCAATCACCAAGATCATCAAAATCCCTCCAGATGCCGCCCCAGGACCAGCCCGGCCACGGCGGCCAGCTCACACAGCTGGTAGCTCCAGCCCGCCACGTCTCCCGTCACGCCGCCAAACTCCCGCCGGGCTTTTCTCATGCACCACAGGAGCGCCGCGGCGGCAAAGAGCACCGGCAGCAAGCTCTCCCGCCAGGAACACAGCAGCATCCCTCCGGCACAGGCCACAGCCAGCAGCATCAGTACCCAAGGGCGGTTTTCCGGGTCGGTGACCTGGGAGAGCATCCCGCTGCCCCGGGCGTTGGGCAGCTTCATGCCCAGGTAGCCCACCAGAGCCCGCACGTAGACGGGCAGCAGCACCAGCACCCAAGAAAACTCCCCGCCATCCTGGACCCACTGGCACCACAGGGCAAAGGAGCCCAGGCACAGGCACACACAGCCCAGCACCCCGAAGGCCCCGGTGTTGGAGTCCTTCATGATCTCCAGCTTGCGCTCCCGGCTCTGGTGGGAGGCTAGGGCGTCGCACACATCGCAGAAGCCGTCCATGTGGATGCCTCCGGTGACAAAAATGGGCAGAAGAGTACACCCCGCCGCCGTGAAGATGGGTCCCATCTGTCCCAGGGCGCACAGCCACAGCCACAGGCACCAGGCCGCGCCCACCGCTGTCCCCACCAGGGGAAAGATGTAGAGCACCAGCTTACGGCTGTCGCTCTCCCAGTTCATGTGGGGCATGGGCACCCGGGAATAGAGCACGAAGGCCATTCCGATCCCCCGCAGCAGATTCACAGCCCTTCCCCCTTCCAAATCACCGGCAGCCCGCACACCAACTCCACCACCGTGTCGCTGCGCCGGGCCAGTTCTCCCTGGACCCGGGCCAGAGTTTCCAAATACAGTTCCGTCTCCCGGGGGTAGACCTGTCCGTCCCGGAACAGGTCGTTCCCGATGACCACCAGGTGCTCCGCTCGGGCCTGGAGGTGGTCCAGGGCCCGGATCATGCGCGTCTGGGCCGGTTCCCGGCTGTCAGAATCAAACACCTCGTTGGCTGTCCAGTTTCCCAGGTCCTCCAGCAGCAGGGTGGAACCCTCCGAGATGGGACAGTGCTCCAAGTCACGGAACCACTCCACCGTGCGAAAGCCCATGCCTGCCCGCTGGCGGCGGTGCTTTTCAATGCGCTCTGCCGCCTCTCGGCCGAAGGGCTCCATGGTAGCCAGGTAGAGAAGCGCTCCCCGGGTGCACAGGGTCCGGGCCAGCTTCTCCCCGTACCCGCTCTTTCCGCAGGCGGAGCCCCCAAAGACCAGGGCGGTCAACCGGGGACCTCCTCCGTGGCGGCGGGGCCGGACACCGCTTCCCCGTCCTCCCGGTAGGCGGACAGGCCCATGCCGGAAAAGCTGGACATCTCCCGGTAAATGGACAGAGCCATATCCAGCAGGGGCATAGCGGCCACGGCTCCCGTGCCCTCGCCCAGGTGGAGCTGGGCGTCCAGCACGGGCTCCAGCCCCAGAGCTTTCAGCAGCAGGCGGCCGCTGGGCTCCAGGGGCCAGTGGCCGGGGAGCAGCACCTTCTCCGCCTGGGGACACAGCCGCACCGCCAGCAGGGCGGCGGCACAGGAGATGGCCCCATCCAGGAGCACAGGCACCCGAGCCTTGGCACAGCCCAGATAAAAGCCCGTCATAGCCGCAATATCAAGCCCACCAACTTTACAGATAATATCCATGGGGTCCTGGCGATCCGGGGCGTTCACCTCCAGGGCTCGGGCCACGGCCCAGCGCTTGCGGGCTAACCCCTGGTCGGAGAGCCCCGCCCCGCGGCCTACCGTCTCCTCCGGGGACAACCCCAGCAGGGCGGCGCCCCGGCCGGTCATTTGGGTGACCGGTTTGTTAAGAAGCACGCAGGCCACCGCGCTGGTGGTGGTGGTGTTGCCAATGCCCATCTCCCCCGCCGCCAGCAGGTTATATCCCTGCCCGGCCAGCTCCAGAGCGGTCTCCACGCCCACGGACACCGCCTGCACGGCGGTCTCTCGGGTCATAGCGGGTCCCTGGGAGATATCCCAGGTCCTGGGCATCAGGCTGCGGTCCCGCACCCCGGGCAGGGGCGGATGGGGAATCATGCCCACATCCACAGGCACCACCTGGGCCCCTGCCGCCCGGGCCATGTGGCACACGGAGGAGCGGTTCCGGCCCAGGGCCTTGGCCACCTCCAGGGTGACGCCCGGCCCCGCCTGAGTGACCCCCTGGGCCACCACACCGTTGTCGGCACAGAATACCGCCACGGCCTTTTTGTCCATGGTCAGGTTCCAGGTCCCCGCGCCTCCGGCGGCCCGGACGATCAGGTCCTCCAGCCTCCCCAGGCCGTGAAGGGGCTTTGCGATGCTGTTCCAGTGGGCCGACGCCTGGGCCATGCTCTCCTGGTCTGCCGGGGTGATCCCGGCCACAAGCTCTTGTTCTGTCATGGGTGTTCCTCCTGATACCGCGCGCAGGCCTGGGCAAACCGGGCCGGAAGCTGGGGAATGGCGGGATAATAGAGATGAGGAAATCCCGCAAGGATATTTCCTTTACAAGCCATGCAATTCCAGGACGTCTCCCCGTTGGGACGCAGGGCCCGGCACTGGGCGCCGTTCTCGGTACAGTCCCAGCGGTGAAACTCATGGGCTGGGAACTGCTCCCCCCGGCGCAGGAAGGTGTTCTCCTCCTCCGCCCGCAATGTCACATAGCCAAAGCGCTGTAAGCGGCCCGTTTTGTACCCCCGGCCCTCCAGCACACCGGCCATGGGCCAGGGGTTTCCCTCCGGGTCTTCCAGGGACTGCTGCAGGTACAAAAACCCGCCGCACTCCCCCAGCATGGGCATTCCGGCTTCCGCCATGGCCCGCAGCTGGGCCAGCAGAGAGCGGTTTTCGCTGAGCTGCCGGGTATATAGCTCCGGGTAGCCTCCGCCCAAATAGACGCCGCAGGTCCCTTCCGGCAACCTTTGGTCCCGCAGGGGGCTGAACTCCCGTAAGGAAAGTCCATTTTGCTCCAGCAGCTCCAAATTGTCCGGATAATAAAAACAGAAGGCCTCGTCCCGGGCCACCGCTACCACAGGGGCATGGGGGCCGGGTTGGGATATTTCCTGTTTTCTTTCCCATACCAACTGGGGCGCGGAGGCCGCCAGAGTAAACAGGCCGTCCAGGTCCACGGTCTCCTCCATCTGCCGGGCCACCCGGCCCAGGATGGCACTCAGGTCCTGGATCTCCCCGGGAGTATACAGCCCAAGATGGCGGCTGGGCAGGGCGCAGCCCTCCAGTTTCGGGAGAAAGCCAAACACCTTTACCCCTGTTTCCTGCTCGATGATTGGGGGCAGTTTAGATGCCAGTTTCTCTCCGCATTGGTTGAGGATGACTCCCTCAATAGGGTTTTCCGCCCGAAAGCGGCACACCCCCTGGATCATGGCCGCCAGGGTGGTGCTGGAGCCGCCGGGGCGCACCACCAGCACCATGGGGGTAGCGGTGGCCACAGCCAGGTGCCAGCTGCTGGCCCGGGTGGTCCCGGCCACGCCGTCAAAGCAGCCCATGACCCCCTCCATCACGGCCAAATCATGGCCGAAGGAGGCCGAAGCCAAACTTTGGCATACGGCCTCCTCCCGGCTGAAAAACAGGTCCAGATTGCGGCTGGGCACCCCCAGCACACTGCGGTGAAACATGGGGTCGATATAGTCCGGCCCGCACTTGAAGGCGCAGGGGCGCAGCCCCCGGTCCAAAGCGGCCCGCAGCAGGCCGCAGGTGACCGTGGTCTTGCCGCTTCCGCTGGAAAGGGCGGAAACCATCAGTCTTGGGGTCCTCTGCTCCACGCTCGCTCCTCCCATCTGATCAAAGGGTCTCTTCCTCCGCCCGGTCCAGGGGCTCGTCCACCTCAAAGGGGGGCATATCCTCCTGGGGCACCGGCGCGGACATGGGGTTCTCTTCCACGGGAGCGGGCTGCTCCTCGGGGGGCTGGGAGACGATGCCCTGGCGGTACTGCATCTCCTGCCACTGCTCCTTGGTAATGAGCAGCTGACGGGCCTTGGAGCCCTCAAAGGGTCCCACGATGCCCTTCTCCTCCATCTGGTCCACCAGACGGGCGGCCCGGGCATAGCCCAGCTTCAGCCGCCGCTGGAGCATGGAGACCGAGGCCTGGCCCGTCTCCAGCACCACCTCGATGGCGGCATTGATGAGCTCGTCGTACTCCTCCTCCCCGTGGTCCACGGGGCTGGAGCCGCCCACGCCCTTGGCGCCCTTCTCCTTCTCGGCGGCGTGCTGCTCGATCTCCTGCATGACCTGGTCGTCATACTGGGCGCTGCCGCTGTTCTGCTTGACGTAGTCCACCACGGCGGCCACCTCCTGGTCGGAGATGAGGCAGCCCTGCACACGGGTGGGCTTGCCGGAACCCAGAGGGAAGTACAGCATGTCGCCCCGGCCCACCAGCTTTTCCGCGCCCTGGGTGTCCAGGATGATACGAGATTCCATAGCGGAGGCCACGGCAAAGGCGATTCGGCTGGGGATGTTGGCCTTCATCAGACCGGTGATGACGTCGGCGGAAGGACGCTGGGTGGCGATGATCAGGTGCATGCCGCTGGCACGGCCCATCTGGGCCACACGGCAGATGGACTCTTCCACCTCTTTGGCTGCCACCAGCATCAGGTCGGCCAGCTCGTCGATGACCACCACCACCTGGGGCATGGTGTCCATGCCCTCGGTCTTGGCCGCTTTGGCGTTGTAGGAGGCCAGATCGCGCACGCCCATTTCGGCAAAGGTGCGGTAGCGCTTCATCATCTCAGTTACAGCCCACTGCAGGGCGCCGGCCGCCTTCTTGGGGTCGGTGACCACGGGGATGAGCAGGTGGGGAATACCGTTGTAGATGCCCAGCTCCACCATTTTGGGGTCCACCATGATGAGACGGACCTCTTCGGGGCTGGCCTTGTACAGCAGAGAAATAATCAAGGAGTTGGTACACACCGACTTACCGGAACCGGTGGTACCGGCGATGAGCAGGTGGGGCAGCTTTGCGATGTTGCCCACGATGCAGTTGCCGCCGATGTCCTTGCCCACGGCGAAGGACACCTTGGAGGTGCTGTGCTGGAACTCGTCGGAGCTGAGCACCGTGCGGATGTTCACGGGCGAGACCAGCTTGTTGGGCACCTCGATGCCCACCATGGAGATCTTGTTGGGAATGGGGGCGATACGTACGCCGGTGGCGCCAAGGGACAGGGCAATATCGTCGGCCAGGTTGGTCAGCTTGTTCAGCCGGACACCCTGGTCCAGCTCCAGCTCATACCGGGTCACCGAGGGGCCGCGGGTCACGTCCACGATGTTGGCGTCGATGCCGAAGGAGTGGATGGTGTCGCTGAGCCGCTGCTTGTTGGCGTTGAGCTCCACCAGGGCCTCGCCGCCCAACTCGCCCTTCCCTTCGGTCAGCAGGGACAGGGGCGGATAGTCGTAAGGGGGAACTACTTGCTCCATCCCGGTTTGAATGTGCTGGGCCATCTCCTGAGCCGCCTGGGCGGTCTCCTCCCGGCTGGCCTTGGGGGCAGCGGGTTCCGAGGTCGCAGGCTGGGGCGCGCGCTCCTGGAAGGCCGCGGGGGCGGGCGCGGGAGTGGGCGCCGCCCCGAAGGGGGGCATCACCTTAGGCTGCACCGTCGGGGGCGCAAAGACAGGCTCCTCCTCCACCGGAGCGGGGGCGGGCTGGACCACGGGAGCGGGCTCCTCCTGGGGCTTGGGCGCGGGAGCCGCAACAGGCTCCTGCCGCACTGGCTCTTCCTTCACGGGCTCCTCCCGCACAGGCTGGACCGGCTGCACCGGAGCGGGGGCGGGCTCCTCCGCCGGGGCGGCGGCAGCGGCCGCCGTCAGCAGCTGATCGGGGGCAGGCACCCGGGACTTGCGGTTGAAGAAGCTCCCCTTCCGCTTGGGCTCGGGCTCCTCCGCCTTGGGCTGCTGGCCCACCAAGGGGCCATCGTCCACGGGAATATCAATGGCCGCACGCTGGCTGGCCTGGGCCACGGCCTGAGCGCGGCTGACAGGTTCTTTCACTTTACGTTCTCTGTGTGGCAGCTCTTCCGGCTCATACTCGTACCGGGGACGGCTGAAGATCCAGTCGGCCACATCCACAATGGTGCGGTTGAAGGCACCCAGGCACAGCAGCAGGAACAGCAGCACGAAAATCACCGTAGCGCCCACGCTGCTGAAGATCTGAACAAAGCCCTGGGCAATGACGCCGGAGATGACGCCGCCGCCGTGCATAGCCTGGCCGTTCTTCCAAAGGGTAGAGACCAGGGCGCCGTTCCAGGGCAGGGTCCCTCCCACCAATCCGTGGATCACACAGGACAGCATCCCGGGCAGCATCAGGGCGCAGGTCAGGCGCAGGCGCACCGGCCGGCCCCGATGGAAGGCCAGGATGTAGCTGGCCAGCAGCAGGGCCGGAGGCACCAGCCAGAAGCCGTAGCCGAACAGTCCCTTCAGCACCGCGCAGAAGAAGTCGATGAAAATGGCCTTGACGTGGAAGTAGCCAAAGGCGGAAAACACGGCCAGCAGGAAGCAGACCACCGCCCCCACCTCTCTGCGGAAGGGTTTCCTTTGGGGCTGCTGGACCCGCTTTTTCCCGGAAGAAGAGGAAGCAGAACTGCTCTTTCTCCGGGTCTGGGTCGAGGCGGGAGCCTTTCGCTTCCCAGCGGTAGATTTGGAGCGGCTGGAGCCGCTTTTCTTTTGTGCCATAATCGCGCCATCCTTTCCAGGAAAAGTGGGACGGTCCGGGGCGCACCCAAACCATCCCTTATCACCAGCACAGGCCCGGCAGGGCCCATGGAAAACGCAAACCATTCTATGGGTAAAAATGTGCGCTGTCTTTATAATAGCACACCCACTCCAACATTGCCACCCTTTTCTTCTCCCCTGCTGCCCGGGCATAAAAAACCGCGGGGAACGGCATAATACCGTTCCCCGCGGAATGGGGTACAGACAGAAGGAAAATTAGGCCTTACCGTCGCAGCCCAGCACGTAGACCAGCTTGTGCTTGACCAGCTCCTTGATGTTGGCGCGGGCGG
>USCO01000027.1 GCA_900553135.1 uncultured Eubacteriales bacterium
GGCATAGTAGGTGCCGTCCGCCTCCCGCCACACCTTGGGGTCACGGAAGTCCACCGCGCTGCCCCCCTCAGGCAGGTCTGTCTTGGTCAGCACCGGGTTGAGGGGGGATTTTTCATAGTTGAGCCCGTCGCCAATGGCCACACACTGGGTCTGGACGTCCCGAAGGAAGCCCTCCTCGTCCCGCTCCCGCTGAACGCCGGTATACATCAGCAGCTGACGGCCATCCGGCAGCTCCACGGCACCGCCGGAGAAGCATCCGGCGGCGTCGCAGGGCTGGTCAGGGGCCAGAGCGGCGGGCAGCCGCTCCCAGTGGATGAAGTCCTCTGTGGTCAGGTGCCCCCAATGCATGGGGCCCCACTCGTTGGAGTAGGGGTGATACTGGTAAAACAGGTGGCATTTCCCCTGATACCAGGAAAACCCGTTGGGGTCGTTCATCCAGCCGATGGTTGGGGTGGCGTGGAACGCGGGGCGCTCCTCCGGGGGGATGTGGGGCCCATACTGGGCTTCAAAGTCTCGTGCCTTTTGCAGTTGTGTGCTAACCATAGAATCTCATCCTTTGATCGAATTTGCGTGGGGCGTTCAGGTTTCCGCGCCGGTATAGCGGTCGTAGGCGGCCTGGTAGACCTGAAGAAGGTCGTTCATGCCGCATTTTTTCACCAGGAATTCCTTGTATGCTTCCCATTCTTCATCGGTGATGGCGCCGCCGCCCTCACCGCCGTTTTTCAGCCAAAGGCCCTCCTGCTCCCGCACGGCGGTCTCAAAGTCGGGCTTGTGCCAGTCCAGGGTCTCCATCTCCATGCCGGTGAGGGTGCAGTCCACGGGATAGACGCTGGTGTCTTTCACATAGGGCATCCAGTCCTCCTGCAGCCAGGTCAGGCGGTTGATGGCGTTGGGCTCCATGTAGAACACGTCCCGGTAATACTCTGCCAGAATCAGCTTGGGACCGTAGGTCTCGTACTGGTTGCGCAGCTCTCCGGCGCTCTTGCCGTAGGTCGCTTTCGCTTCCTCGTCGGTAATGGACATCCACATGCCGTTTTCATCCTGGCCGGTGAAGTAGACGCCGATGGGGCCGTAGTGCAGCTGCATCACCGTCTCACCGTCGTACCACTGGTCAAAGAACTTCAGCAGGTTGATGGGGCTCTCGCACTTGCCGGTGATGCACAGCTGTCCGGAGGAGATGGGGGAGCCGGGGCGAATGGTGATCTCGCACACGTCCTCATACTGAGTGCCCTCCGGTCCGGACAGGGGCGGCAGGAACACGTAGTCGTCGGCATAGTCGCCCATGAGCTCGTCGATGTACCACCAGGTGGACACGCCCACATAGCCCTGCTGGCACTTGGCCATGAGCTGGCTGTCCGTCTGGCTGAACATCTCCACGTCCATGAGACCCTCGCTGTACCAGGTGTGGAAGTAGTCCATGCAGTCCCGGGAGGCGTCGGAGACGCAGACAAACTCCACCGTGCCGTCGCTTTTCAGGTGCAGGTCGTTGCACACGTCGTTGGGCCAGTTGGTAAAGCCGAAGCCGGAGTAGAAGATGTTCTGTCCCCAGCACCACTCGTCAAAGCCGGTGGACATAGGAATGGTGGTGCCGGCGTCGTTTCCGTAGTAGGTGTGGGACATGTCGTTTTCCTGGAACGCCTTCAGGGCGTCGTGGAGCTCGTCCAGGGTGGTGGGCACCGGGAGCCCCAGGGCGTCCAGCCACGCCTTGTTGATCATGCTGAACTGGGGAATGGTGTAGATGGACCAGGCGTCATCCATATCCGCGCCGATGCCGGCAGTGGTCATCTGCTCGCCGGAGGGCAGGCCGTAGATCTTGCCGTCCTCCTGGGTGATGGCCGCCCGGATCTCCGGGTGTTCCTCCAGAATGGCGCACAGGTTGGGCATGATGTCCTCGGTGAGATAGGGGGTCAGGTCCAGGAAGGTGCCGTCATCCCCGTACCGGGCCAGGTCGTAGTTGGAGAAGCCCACGCCCATGAAGGCGTCGGGATACTGGCCGCCGGTGATGCGGATGTTCACCTGCTCGGCCAGAGAGTCGGACATGGTCTCCCAGTTGATCTTGATGCCCACGTTCTCCTGCAGCTGGTTGAGCACCTCATTGTTTTCATAGCCGCTGGACAAGGCGGAGATGCCGCCCATGATGTTGAATTCCGTCTGCTCGGTGTTGGGGTTGATTTCGCCGGTGTTCACGTTGTTGACCAGACCGCTGGAGCATCCGGCCAGGCCGGAGGCCAGCAGAAGGGCCGACAGGGAGAGGGCGATGCCCCGTGTCCAAACTTGTTTCATGGTGTTCGCTCCTTTCTCAGCCCTTCACCGCACCGGCCATAAAGCCCTTTTCAAAGTACTTCTGCACAAAGGGATAGATGACCAGCATGGGTACCGCCGCCACGATCATGGAACAGAATTTCAGCAGCTCGGTGAGCTTGTTCAGTTCCGCATAGCCGCCGGAAATGGTGGCGGCCTGGGAGGCGGAGGCGGAGCTCTTGATGAGAATATTCCGCATGACCAGGGGCAGGGGAGAGCCCTTGCCGCCCAGATAGATCAGCGCGGTGAACCAGTCATTCCAGTAGGCTACCATGGAAAAGACCACCATCACGGCCAAAATGGGCTTGGAGAGGGGGATGACGATGCGAAGGAAAATGCCCATTTTGGAGCAGCCGTCGATCTGGGCGGCCTCGATGAGGTCTTTGGGGACGCTGTTTTGGAAGTAGTTGCGCACGATAATCATGTTGCCCACGGCCACGCCGCCCGGCAGGAACAGGGACCACATGCTGCCCACCAGACCGGTGCTCTTTACCACCAGGTAGGTGGGGACAAGGCCGCCGCCGAAATACATGGTGATGAGGAAGAAGATGCTCAAAAACTTTCGGCCCGGCAGGTCCCGCTGGGCCATGGGGTAGGCGGTGATGTAGAGCATGGTCACCGAGAAAATGGTGCCGATCACGGTGTATTTCACCGAGTTGAGAAAGCCGGAGACGATGTTGGGGTCTTTGAAAACGGCCGCGTAGCCTTCCAGCGTAAACCCGCTGGGGAAGAGGAAGGTTTTACCGGCGTATACATCGTAGGGGTCGGAGACCGAGGCGATCAGGACGTAGTAAAGCGGATAGGCCACGATGATCAGCACCACCGCGGTGATGGCCACCAGAACGATATCACTGGTGCGTTCCGAAAATCCGGTGCTTTTTTTCATGTTCTCCACCCCCTTAGACAAATTCCACGTCCGAGGCCTTGGACGCGATTTTGTTGACGATGAGCAGCAGGATGATATTGACCGCCGTGTTGAACAGGCCCACAGCGGTGGAGTAGCTGTACTTGGCGTTTTCAATACCCTGTTGGTAGACGTATACCGCGATCACATCGCTGGTGGCTTTGTTCAGGTCGGTCTGGAGGAGCCATACCTTTTCAAAGCCCACGTTCATCAGTCCGCCCGCCGCCATGATGAGGTTCAAAATGGCCATGGGCAGCAGCTCGGGCAGGTCAATGTTCTTGATTCGCTGGAATACCGAGGCACCGTCGATCTTGGCCGCCTCGTAGAGCCCCGGGTCCACGTTGGCCAGGGTAGCCAGATAGATGATGCAGCCCCAGCCGGCGTCCTGCCAGATGCCCGAGGCGATGTAGATGGTGCGGAAGGCGGAGGACTCGGTGAGAAAATCAATGCTGGTGCCGAAGATCAGGTTGATGAGGCCGCCCGAGGGGCTCAGGAAGATGCGCAGCATACCGCACACCACCATGATGGAGATGAAGTGGGGGGCATACAGCACGGTCTGGACCAGCCGCTTATACCGCCGGAACCGGAGCTGATTGATGATGAGGGACAGGATAATGGGGATGGGGAAGGTCCAAAGCAGGCTGTACAGGCTGATGAGGACCGTGTTTTTGATCATACGGACACAGGTGGGAGAGCTGAAAAAGCGCTGGAACCAGTATAGTCCCACCCATTCGCTGCCGGTGTAGCCGCGGCTGGCTTTGAAGTCCCGGAAGGCGATCTGGATGCCGTACATGGGAATATATTTATAGATGATGGTCAGAACCACCGGGATCAGCAAAAGCAGATAGAGCTGCCAGTTGTCCAAAATCCGGCGGCCCAAGGACTTTCTGTGGGGGACCAGGACCTCTGCCGCGGGTTTGTATCGTTGACTCACATTGTCTCACTCCCTAGTTAAAATCATGGTATCACAACTGCACGGGCGGTGCATCCCCTCTTTTCTCATGGTGGTTTTTGGTACCGGTACAAGATGTGTAACGTTTCACACACACCCAGAAAAGGACGCCCTGGAGAACCGATGGCGAAACGTTACACTCTAATTTAAGCTCATGATACCCCTTATTTCCTGGTTCTGTCAAGGCAATTGCCTGTGGTTTTTGCGCTTCTCTGTTCTCTATAAAAAGACGGGTCATTTTTTGTGCAATGTGAAGAGAAATTAGGAAATGAAGCAAAAATCATAAAAACGACTTGCAAAAAAACGTTTCACGGATATAATGAAATTAAGTTCATGAAATTCCGTGAAATGTACGTGATACGTTTCACGATGCTGAAGGCGGTGGTTTGTATGAGACGGAGTTCCGCTCCGACTATGAAGGATGTGGCCCGGGAGGCGGGCGTGGCACTGGGAACGGTGTCCAAGGTATTCAACAACGGCTCGGTGGGGGAGGAGTACCGCCGGCGGGTGATGGAGGCGGCTGAGCGTCTGGGCTACCAGGTAAACAGCTACGCCCGGGGGCTGAAAACCAACCGGACCTATGCGGTGGCCGTGGTACTTCCCAATATCATCAATCCCTTCTTCTCGGTCCTGGCCCAGAGTCTGTGCCAGGCGCTGACCAAGCGGGGCTACCGCATGTTTCTCTCCATCACCGACTTTGACCCCGAGGCGGAGCAGCGGTATATCCACATGGCCCAGCAGAACCAGGTGGATGGGATCATCGGCCTGACCTATAATCCCGACCTGCAGGTGGCGGACAAGGTCCCCTTTGTCAGCTTCGACCGCTATGTCAGCCCCAATGTCCCCTGCGTGGCGTCGGACAACTTCGGCGGCGGGCAGCTGGCGGCCAGAAAGCTGGTAGAGCTGGGCTGTGAGCGGCTGCTGTTTCTGCGCATTGGCTCCACGGTGGCCGGAGAGTCGGATAAGCGGCGGGATGGGTTTGAGTCCTTCTGCCGCAGCGCCGGGGTGGAGCATGAGATCCTCTACCTGCGGGACAGCGACGGATATGAGCCCTTCCGGGCATTTTTGCGGGAACACCTCCACCAGGGAAAGCTGGACTACGACGGCATTTTCTGCTGTACCGACGTGCTGGCCCTGGAGATCCAAAAGATGCTTCTGGAGCTGGGAATCCGCGCCCCGGAGGATGTGCAGCTCATCGGCTTTGACGGCACGGCCATCCATATGGGCCGGGCTCCCCAGTGCTCCACCATTGTCCAGCCCATCCCGCTTTTGGCGGAGACTTGCGTGGATATCCTGTTAAAGGAGGACAAGAGCGACCTGCCCAGTCTGATTTGTCTCCCCATCAGCTATGCCGCCGGGGGAACCACCCGGGATGGGGAATCACGGGACTGAAGGAGGAAGGGCCGTGGCCAGCGAGTATCTCAAATGGAAATACCGGGATGTGAAGCCGGACCAGCACGTGGAGCTGACGCCCCGGCAGAAGTGTGCCAACTGGTGGTACTACCATAAATGGTATGTGCTGCTGGGCGCGGGGCTGCTGGCCACGGGGATCTATCTGGGGGCCAGGGCACTGGGGGTCGGACAGGTGGTCCCCGATTACCAGGTGGCCTATGTGGGCGCCTCCGTGCTGCCGGAGGATACCGCCGCTGCGCTGGAAACTGCCCTGGAGGACCTGGGGCAGGACTGCAACGGAGACGGACAGGTGGTGGTCCGCCTGAACCAGTACGTCATGGGAGACGACTCCGGCGAGGGGGCTGTGTACGCCTACGCCGGCAGCACCAGACTCATGGCCGATCTGGACGCCTGCGACAGCTACTTCTTCCTGCTGGAGGACCCGGCGGCCTTTCAGGAGAACTATCAGGTCCTGCGCCGCCTGGACGGGAGCCTTCCGGAGGAGGGGGACCGGGACTATGAGGCCTGCTTTGTGTCTTGGACGGATTGCCCGGTGCTCCGGGAACTGCCTCTGGGGGAGTATACCGAGAAGGTCCTCAATCAGGAGATTCACGGGGACAGCCAGGAGGTCCTTGGCCAGCTTTATGTAGCCCGCCGGGGTTTTTGGACGGACCGCACCTGCGCTGCTTCCGAGGCCTGCGACGCGCTTTGGGAGGAAATCACAAGGGGGAGTAACCAGTGAAAGGGTGGAAATATGGGCTCACGCTGCTGCTTCTGGGCGGGCTGCTGAGCTTAAATGGATGCAGCCGGTACCCCGATCAGGCGGCGGACGGAACGCCCTGGGACCCGGACTGGACCATGTTAGGGTCTGTCCTGGGGGTGGAGGAGCCGGAGAACGACTTCACGCTGCAGGAAAATTACTCTGTCCTCACCGGGGAGGACATCTACTATGCCACCTGGGTCACGGGAGAGCCTGACGCCTACACCAACGAGGACGGCGAGGACGTGGAGGTCTATGACGGGCAGATCTACCTTCTGATGACGGGGTGTGCCGATGAAGAGTACGCCCGGCAAAGTATGGAGGATTGGATGGCCAGGGAACAGGAGTCCTATACGGTGACTGAGACCTGGACGGAAACCTGCAATGGCCAGGACTATACCCTCATGGCCTACCAGTGCGGCTCCGAGACCAACCCATACAGCCGGGGCGTTTCCGCCTTCACCGTCTACGGAAGCTATGCCATCAGCGCGGAGCTGGCCTGTCAGGAGGAGTTTGCCGGGGAGGAACAGGAGGTCCTGCTCCAGTTTTTAGAGGGTTGCCATTACAGCCCCCTGAATTAGTGGAAAGAAGGAAGATTCATGGGATTATTTGTTCGTGAAGATCCGTACCACGATCCCGATGTGCGTCAGGTGGGTTTCAACCGCTATAAGCAGCTGCTCTCCCGCCACGCATTTTCCTGGATCAAGCTTAACCTGCTCACCGTGGCGGGGGCGCTTCCTCTGGCGGCTGGGATCGGATACGCTGTCCTGTCCAGCAGCATTTTGCTCCTCATCCCCCTGTCTCTCCTGGGCGGGATGATCTGGGGCCCCTTTCTGGCGGGGCTCTATGACGGCATTTTGCGGGGGCTGCGGGATGTGCCGGAGTCCTGGTGGGCGGCCTGGCGGAAAAGCTGGCGGCAGAACGGACGGGAGAGCCTGATTCCGGGAGCGATTCTGGGCCTGCTGGTGGGGATGTATGCCTTTATGGCGGCCCTGTTCTGGTGGTCCTCGGCTCCCCAGACGCTGGGAACCATCGCCCTGACCCTCTTCTCCGGGACTCTGTTTCTTCTGCTCAACACCCTCTACTGGCCCCAGCTGGTCCTGTTTCGCCAGACCGCCCGGAACCGGATGCGAAATATTATCCTCTTCACGGCCAAATATGCCTGGCGCATGGCCGGGGTGGCGGTGCTCCAGCTTCTCTATGCCATGATTTATGTGCTCCTGGCCCCCTGGACCCTGCTTTTGGTCCCGGTTCTGGGATTTTGGTACATCATCTTTTTATCCCAGTTCTTGATTTATGACCAACTGGACCAGGAGCTGGGCATTGAAGAAAAGTTCCAGGCTCCTTAAAAAACAGACACAACAAACAGCCGCCTGCTGGAGAAACCTCCAACAGGCGGCTGTGTTTTTTAGGTAGGATAATGAGTTAGAACAGACCGGTGATTTTGCCGTTCTCGTCCACGTCGATCTTCTCGGCGGCGGGGACCTTGGGCAGACCGGGCATGGTCATGATGTCGCCGGTGAGGGCCACCAGGAAGCCCGCGCCCGCAGACACCTTCACGTTGCGCACCGTCACAGTAAAACCGTCGGGAGCGCCCAGCAGGGTCTGGTCGTCGGAGAAGGAGTACTGGGTCTTAGCCATGCAGATGGGCAGGGAGCCGTAGCCCAGGTCGGTGAGCTGGCGGATCTGCTTCTTGGCGTTGGCGGTGAGGGCCACGCCGTCGCCGTGGTAGACCTTCTTGACAATAGCGTCCAGCTTCTCCTCAATGGTGGTATCAGTGTCGTAGGCGAAGCGGAAGTGGTTCTCGCTCTCGCACAGGCGGATGACCTCCTCGGCCAGGGCAATGCCGCCCTCGCCGCCCTTGGCCCACACCTCGCTGAGAGCCACGTTGACGCCCAGAGCCCGGCACTTGTCCTCCACCAGCTTCAGCTCAGCCTCGGTGTCGGTGGGGAAGCGGTTGATGGCCACCACGCAGGGCAGGCCGTACACCTGGGTGATGTTCTCCACATGGCGCAGCAGGTTGGGCAGGCCCTTCTCCAGGGCCTCCAGATTCTCGTTGTTCAGCTCGGTCTTGGCCACGCCGCCGTGGTGCTTCAGAGCGCGGACGGTGGCGACTACCACAACGGCGTCGGGGGTGAGACCGGCCATGCGGCACTTGATGTCCAGGAACTTCTCCGCACCCAGGTCGGCGCCGAAGCCGGCCTCGGTGATGGCGTAGTCGCCCAGCTTCAGGGCCATGCGGGTAGCCATGACGGAGTTACAGCCGTGGGCGATGTTGGCGAAGGGACCGCCGTGGATGAAGGCGGGGGTGCCCTCCAGGGTCTGGACCAGGTTGGGCTTCAGAGCGTCCTTCAGCAGGGCGGCCATGGCGCCCGCGGCCTTCAGATCGCCGGCGGTGACGGGCTTGTCGTCATAGGTGTAGCCCACGATGATGCGGGCCAGGCGCTCCTTCAGGTCGGTGATGGAGGAGGCCAGGCACAGCACCGCCATGACCTCGCTGGCCACGGTGATGTCAAAACCGTCCTCGCGGGGCACGCCCTGCATCCGGCCGCCCAGTCCGTCCACCACGTTGCGCAGCTGGCGGTCGTTCATGTCCACGCAGCGCTTCCAGGTGATCTTCTTTACGTCGATGCCCAGAGCGTTGCCCTGCTGAATGTGGTTGTCCAGCATGGCAGCCAGCAGGTTGTTGGCCGCGCCGATGGCGTGGAAGTCACCGGTGAAGTGAAGGTTGATGTCCTCCATGGGGATGACCTGGGCATAGCCGCCGCCGGCAGCGCCGCCCTTCACGCCGAACACGGGGCCCAGGGAGGGCTCCCGCAGGGCCACCAGGGCGTTCTTGCCCAGACGGCGCATGCCGTCGGCCAGGCCCACGGTGGTGGTGGTCTTGCCCTCGCCGGCGGGGGTGGGGTTGATGGCGGTGACCAGGATCAGCTTGCCGTTGGGAGCGGTGCTCTCGCTCAGCAGACGGTAGTCCACCTTGGCCTTGTACTTGCCATAGTACTCCAGGTAGTCCTGGTCCACACCGGCGGTCTCCGCAATTTCAGAAATGGGTCGGATGGGAGTGCTCTGCGCGATTTCGATATCAGTTTTCATGGATGGTCTCTCCTTTTTGTCCGCGCCCTTTTTCGATGAAAAAAGGGCGCAACGGTTTTCTTCCGTGCGCCCAGACGGTCGGCTTAAAGGCGCAGGTGCGCCCGCTATACTCCATGTGGTACTCCACTTCCGTCAGTCGTATAGCTCATTACGGCATTCAGTGTATCATAACCCCGCCGGGCCGTCAAGAGCCCGACAGGGAAGAACCCTGGTCAAATTGCCGGTAGTACTCCTTGACCAGGTCCATAAAGGCCCGGGTGGCCGGAGCAAGGAAACTGTTCTTCTTATATACCATGGCCAGGGGGCAGGCCAGAGGGGGATCACCCACAGTAAAGAAGGAGAGGCGGTCCATATAGGGGGTGCGGTGGATGCCGCTTTCCGGCAGGAAGGTGAAGCCCATATTCTCCGCTACCAGGTTGATGGCGGTGGTGTTGTTGGTGGTGGTGAGAACGTTGGAGGGCTCCACGCTCTGGACGCTGAAGGTGTTGTACAGCAGCTTGGACAGCCGCCAGTCCTCGGGCAGCATCATCAGCCGCTCATGCTCCAGCCTGCGCAGGTCCCCGAAGGGCAGGGGGGCGGAGCAGGGGCTGTCCAGCCCCCGGACCAGGGGGTGGTCCCGGTGGGCGATGAGGAGGATGCGCTCATACATCACCAGCTCGTAGCTGAGATTGGTCAGGTCGCTGGGGATGTGCATGAGACAAAAGTCGGTGACGCTGCTGGCGGCCAGGCTGCCCAGTTGGGGGACAGGGGCCTCGTGAAGGATCACGTGGACGTCGGGGTACTGCTTGGAAAATTTGGGAAGGATATCGGGCAGAAGGGTGGAGCCACGCCAGGTGGACACGCCGATATGCAGGTTCTGCCGTTTTTGGGCCTGGAGATCCCGCAGGTCGCTCTCCAGCTGGCGGTCCAGATAGCCCTGGCGCTCCAGATAGGCGTGAAACAGCTCTCCGGCCTCGGTGAGCTGAAGGGGGGTGTGGGAGCGGTCCAGCAGGACCACGCCCAGGTTGGACTCCAGCTTGGCCAGGTATTGGCTGAGATAGGGCTGGGACAGGTACAGGCGCTCGGCGGCTTTGGAGATGCTGCGTTCCTTGACGATGGCAAGAAAGTACTCCGGATTCTTCACAAACATGGGGGACCTCCCGGTGTGGTGATAGATACATCATTGTATAGATAACAATACTATATCATAGATCCGGGAAAAAAGAAAATGTCCCGTATCCAAAGATACGAGACATTTTATCTTGCCATATACAGATCACACAGCGCGGGTGACCTTACCGGAACGGAGGCATCTGGTGCAGACGTACACGTGAGTGGGGGTGCCCTTCACGATCGCCTTCACGCGCTTCACGTTAGGCTTCCAGGTACGGTTGGAACGGCGGTGAGAGTGGGAAACCTGAATGCCGAAGGTGACGCCCTTGTCGCAGAATTCGCATTTGGCCATGTTGCTTACCTCCTCGCTATGAGAATACGCTTTCCATGAAGCATCGACTGACATGTTACCAGATTTCGCCGAAGAATGCAAGTGTTTTTTTGAAAAAACAAAAATTTTTCTTTTTTGGGAGTTCCCAAGGGGGCGGGAGAGAAATTGGCGGTTCATCTTGCGCAAAATTGGCAAATGGGATATACTAAACCAGATAAGTCCCCATTCAGGGAGGAGGATGCCGCATGGCAGAGCATGGAAAGAGCGTAAAGCTGGGGGAGATCATCCGGGAATTTGACCTGGAGATCCTGAACAAGGGCCCCAATTATGAAGATGAGCCCCTGACGACCCTGGACGTGAACCGTCCCGGGCTTCCCCTGACCGGCTTTTTTGAACACTTTGATCCCCGGCGCCTGCTGGTGATCGGTCTGACAGAGCATACCTTTTTGGCGGGCATGGACCCGGACAGCCGCCGGGAGAGCTTTGACCGGCTGCTGGCCCACCCCGTTCCCGGTCTGATCATCACCCGGAAGCTGGAGCCCTACCCCGAGTGTATGGAGATGGCCATCAAGCACAACCGTACGGTGCTTCGTACGGCGGAGCATACCTCTGCCTTTATGAGCAGTCTCATCGGCAGCCTCTATAACCACCTGGCGCCCCAGATCACCCGCTCCGGCGTCATGATGGAGATCTACGGCGAGGGCGTCCTCATTCAGGGCGAGTCCGGCGTAGGCAAGAGCGAGGTGGCCATTGAGCTCATTCAGCGCGGCCACCGCATCATCGCCGATGACGCCGTGGAGATCCGCCAGACCAACCACGGGGCCCTCCTGGCCACCGCCCCCGAGCTCATCCGCCATTATATGGAGCTGCGGGGCATCGGCGTGGTGGACGTGCGCCGCCTGTTTGGTATGACTGCCATTAAAACGGAGCAGGAGATCGACCTGGTCATCAAGCTGGAGCCCTGGGACAACTCCGCGGTTTACGACCGTCTGGGACTGGAGGGCGCCACCACAGAGATCCTGGGCGTTAAGGTCCCCTGCCTCACCATTCCGGTGAAGCCCGGACGAAATCTTGCCAGCATCGTGGAAGTGGCCGCCATCAACAACCGTAACCGGAAGATGGGCCACAATGCCGCGTTGGAACTCACCCGAAAGATGGATGAGCACTTTAAAAAGCTGATGGAAGAAGGGGAGAAATAACTATGTACGTAGGAATTGATGTAGGTGGAACTAATCTGGTGGCCGGTCTGGTAGACGAGGCGGGCGCCATTGTCCATAAAAGCACCTGTCCCGTGAACCGGGACTGGACGGCTGAGCAGCTGACCCGTCAGCTGGCCAAGCTGTCCCTCCAGGCCGCCGAGGAGGCGGGTTGCCCTCTGAGCGAGCTGCAGGCCGCCGGTGTGGGTCTGCCCGGCCTGGTGAACAACAAGACCGGCGTGGTGGTCAAGACCACCAACATGCCCTTTTATAACACGCCCTTCCGGGAGATGTTCCAGGAGGACTTGAAGATCCCCGTTTACCTGGGCAACGACGCCGACTGCGCCGCTGTGGGCGAGTACTGGGCGGGCTCCGCCAAGGGCTGCGACCCCGCCGTGGTGGTCACCCTGGGCACCGGCATCGGCAGCGGCATGGTCAAGGGCGGCAAGCTCTACACCGGCTTTGGCGGCGCCGGCATGGAGGCCGGACACATGATCATCCAGCCCAACGGCGTGCGCTGCGGCTGCGGCAATCTGGGCTGCTGGGAGCAGTACGGCTCCGCCACCGCCCTCATCCGCCTGACCCGGGAGGAGATGGAGTACAGCCGGGACAGCCTGCTGTGGGAGCTGTGCGGCGGCGACACCCGCAAGCTGGAGGGCCGTACCACTTTCCAGGCGGTGCGTCAGGGCGACGCCACCGCCCGCAAGGCTCTGGACCGCTATCTGGAGGGCCTGTCCATGGGTCTCATCAACATGGTCAACGTGCTCTTCCCCGAGATCGTCTGTCTGGGCGGCGGCATCAGCAACGCCGACGACGACCTGCTGCTCAACCCCCTGCGGGAGCTGGTCCACCGGGGCAGCTTCGATAAGAACCACCTGCCCAGAGTGGAGAAGGCCAGCCTGGGCAACGACGCCGGTGTGGTGGGCGCTGCCATGCTGTGCAACATGTTCTGAGAGACAACAAAATCATGGTGCGCTCCGGGCCGGGGATCTCTCCTGGCCCGGAGCGTTTCCGTGTGTGGAAAAGTTTTCAATCGCTATTCTATTTGGAAAGCGGATTTGGTATAATAACAGTTATTGATGACCCGGGGCCCATCCGGCCCGGGAAGATCGGGAGGACGGAATGGATCAGTTTGACCAGTTAAAATTGGCGCTGGAGCAGTGCTGCCCCGGCATGGAACTGCGGGAACAGGAGCCTATGTCCCGCCACACCACCTTCCGCATTGGGGGACCGGCCCGGCTGATGGCCCTGCCCCGCCGGGAGGAAGAGGCCGCCGCCTGCGTGCGTCTGGCCCGGGAGCAGAAGGTCCGTCTGGTGGTGCTGGGCAATGGCTCCAACCTGCTGGCGGCGGACGAGGGGGTCCAGGCCCTGCTGCTGGAGACCTCCGGCCTGGACCGGCTGGAGCGCACCGGGGAGCGGGAGATCACCGCCGGTGCCGGCGTGACCCTGGCCCGGCTGGCTGCCTTTGCCGCCGGAGAGGGCCTTAGCGGCCTGGAGTTTGCACACGGCATCCCGGGCACCCTGGGGGGCGGCGTGATGATGAACGCCGGGGCCTACGGGGGCGAGATGGTCCAGGTGGTGCGGCGCACCCGCTACCTCACGGAGGAGGGCGTTGAAGCCCAGGCCGTGGGGGAGGAGCATGCCTTTGCCTACCGCCGCAGCGCCTTTACCGGCACCCAGCGGGTGATCCTCTCCTCCGTGCTGGAGCTGACTCCGGGAGATCCCGAGGCCATCCGGGCCCGTATGGCGGAACTGGCCGCCAAGCGCCGGGAGAAGCAGCCCCTGGAGTACCCCAGCGCCGGGTCCATGTTCAAGCGGCCCGAGGGCTATTTTGCCGCCGCCCTCATTGACCAGTGCGGCCTGAAGGGTTTTTCTGTGGGCGGGGCCCAGGTGTCGGAGAAGCACGCGGGCTTTGTGGTCAACCGGGGAGGCGCCACCTGCGCCGACGTGTTGGAGCTGGTGCGCCAGGTCCAGGCCCGGGTGCGGGAGCAGACCGGCGTGACCCTGGAGATGGAGGTCAAAGTCCTGCGTTGACGGGATAGAGAGAAAACGAGGGATACACATGGAATTTGTGATTATTTCCGGCCTGTCCGGTGCGGGCAAGAGCCGGGCTGCCTCCGCCATGGAGGATATGGGCTTCTTTTGCGTGGATAATCTGCCCGCGCCCCTGATTCCCAAATTTGCCGAGCTGGGCATGGGGGGCAACGGAGAATACGACCGGGTGGTGCTGGTCACCGATATCCGGGGCGGCACCAACTTTAAGGGACTTTTCCAGGCCCTGGACAGCCTGAAGGCCATGAAGTGCGAGTACCGCATCCTGTTTATGGATGCCACCGATGCCACCATCATCAAGCGGTATAAGGAGACCCGGCGCAGCCACCCCCTGGCCGAGGAGTGCGCCTCCCTGGCCCAGGCCATTGAGCTGGAGCGGAAGATGCTGGCCCCCCTGCGGGAGAAGGCCGACTACATCGTGGACAGCTCCAACCTGACCCTAGGCAAACTGCGGGGCAAGCTGCGGGAGCTCTTTGCCCGGGGCGGCGAGACGGGGGATATGGAGGTGCGGGTCACCTCCTTTGGGTTCAAGCACGGGATTTTGATGGAGGCCGACCTGGTCTTTGACGTGCGCTTCCTGCCCAACCCCTACTACGTGCCCGAGCTTCGGCCCCTCACCGGACTGGACGAGGGCGTGCGGGAGTACGTGTTCGCCGCCGAGCAGAGCCGGGAATTTCTCCAGCGGCTGACAGATTTTGTCTCTTATCTGCTGCCCCGGTACAAGGAGGAGGGAAAAACCTCCCTGGTCATTGCCGTGGGCTGCACCGGCGGCCACCACCGCTCTGTGGCGGTGGCCCACGCCCTGGCAGAGACCTTCCGGCAGCAGAACTGGCCGGTGACCGAGAGCCACCGGGATATTGGCCGCAATTAAGGCAAAGGAGGAACGGCAATGAGCGCGACCCTTCCCAACAGCCAGCAGTGGGAGCGTGGCCCCAAGATCGTCGCCATCGGCGGCGGCACCGGGCTGTCCACCATGCTGCGGGGCTTGAAGAAATATACCAAGAACCTCACCGCAGTGGTTACCGTAGCCGATGACGGCGGCGGAAGCGGAATGCTGCGCCGGGAG
Source organism: uncultured Eubacteriales bacterium (assembly GCA_900553135.1). Taxonomy (GTDB): domain Bacteria; phylum Bacillota; class Clostridia; order Oscillospirales; family Oscillospiraceae; genus Lawsonibacter. Next base: position 15,140 of record USCO01000027.1, read on the forward strand.
ATCGGCATGCCGCCTCCGGGAGACATCCGCCACTGCATGGAGTCCCTGGCCAACACCGAGCCGGTGATGCAGCGCCTGCTCACCTATCGCTTTACAGACGGTACCCTGGCCGGGCAGTCCTTCGGCAACCTGATCCTGGCCGCCCTCAACGGTATCACCGGCTCCTTTGAGGAGGCAGTGAGCCAGATGAGCCAGGTTTTGGCCATCACCGGACGGGTCATCCCCGTGACCAGCGCCGACGTGCAGCTGGAGGCCGTCTTTGAAAACGGGGCCCGTGTGGTGGGAGAGTCTAAAATCTCCGATTTTAAAAAGCAGCAGGACTGCCGCATTCGGTACGTCCAGCTGATTCCCCAGCGGCCCGCGCCTTTGCCCTCGGCTATCCAGGCCATTGAGGAGGCCGATCTCATTCTCATGGGACCGGGCAGCCTTTACACCAGCGTTATCCCCAACCTGCTGGTGGAGGGGGTGCCCCAGGCCATTGCCCGCTCCGCTGCCCTGAAGGTCTATGTGTGCAACATCATGACCCAGGACGGCGAGACTGAAGGCTACACTGCCGCCGACCACCTGCAGGCCCTTATGGCCCACGGCGCGCCGGGGATGCTGGACCTGTGTCTGGCCAACTCCGCCCCCGTCCACCAGAGCCTGCTGGAGCGCTACCGGGCGGAGGACGCCGCCCCCCTGGTGGTGGACCGGGAGAAGATCGCCCAGATGGGGCTGGAGCTGGTGGAGCGCCCTGTGGCCGCCGACGGGCAGGACTATGCCCGCCACGACCCGGATAAGCTGGCCGCAGCGGTACTGGATGTGTACCGCCAGCGGGCCATGCGGATTTTCCGGGGCAAGAACCGCTATATCATTGAGGAGTGAACGGGATGACCTTTGGAGGAGAGGTAAAAAGCGAGCTGTGCCGGGGCGAGCTGCACCGCAAGTGCTGCGCCCAGGCGGAAGCCTACGGGGTGTTGCTTTACTGCAACACCTTTAACGGCAGCGAAGTGCGCATCATTACCGAAAACGAGGCCTTTGCCCAGCGGCTGCCCGCCCTGTTCCGCAAGGCCTTCCGCCTGACCTTTGACCGCCTGCCCGAGGGGGAGGGGAAGCGGGTATTTCTCATCCAGCACCCGGAAAAGCTGGAGACCATCCGCCAGACCTACGGGGCGGACGGCGGGGCCCTTGCCCTGCACATCAATTTTGCCGTGCTGGAGGAGAGCTGCTGCCGGTTTTCCTTCCTGCGGGGGGCCTTTCTGGCCGGAGGGTCGGTCACCGACCCCAAGAAGGGCTACCACCTGGAGCTGACCACCTCCCACCAGAATGTGAGCCGGGAGATGCTGGCCCTCATGCGGGAGATGGACTTTTCTCCCAAGCTGGCCAGCCGCAAGGGCAACTCTGTCATCTATTTCAAGCAGAGCGAGTACATCGAGGATTTCCTCACCGCCATCGGCGCGCCGGTGTCCGCCATGGATGTGATGACCGCCAAGCTGGAGAAGGACCTGCGGGGCAGCGTGAACCGCCGGGTGAACTGTGACGCCGCCAACCTGGACAAGGTGGTGGAGGCGGCCCAGGGCCAGCTGGAGGCCATCCGGCAGCTCCAGCAGACGGGACGGCTGGAGACTTTACCGGAAAAGCTTCAGCTCACCGCCCAGCTGCGTATGGACCACCCCGAGGATACCCTGGCCCAGCTGGCTCAGCTGTGTGACCCGCCCATTACCAAGTCCGCCCTGAACCACCGCCTGCGCAAGCTGGTGGAGCTGGCCCAGCAGGATTCCCAGGTATGATTCATCTGATTCTCTATGCCGCCGCTCTGGCGGTGAATCTGGGGTGGCTGCTGCTGGGCGACGGGCTGACTCTGCTGCAGCAGGTGTGCGTGCCCTTTCTCACTGTGGCCCTGGCGGGGACGGGAGTCCTGCTCCGCCTTTGGAAGCTGCCTCAGTCTGCACGGCGGCGGTATGCCCACGGCGCGCTGTGGGTGCTGCTGGTCTACTACCTGGCCATTCTCACGGTGCTGCTGTTTTTGGGCGGCCTGTTCCACATGGACCGGGGGTGGGGCGGCACTATCAATCTGGAGCCCTTCCACACCATCCGCAACTACCTGCGCTACTACCGTAACACAGGCAGCTATGTCAGCATCCTAAACCTGCTGGGCAACGTGGTCATCATGGTCCCCCTGGGCATGCTGGTCCCCCTGCTGTTTCGCCCCATGCGTCGGTTCTGGCTGTCCCTGCCCCTGTTCGCTCTGGTGTCGGTAGGGGTGGAGTATCTCCAGTGGCTCACCGCTACAGGGGCCGCCGACGTGGATGACTCCATTTTGAACTTCGTTGGCGCGGCGGCGGGATATGTCCTGGTGCGATGTCTCCAGATGGTGTATGAAGCTGTAAAGCGAAAAGGGAAATGACTTTACAGCTAAAATACAGAAACAATGAAAAATATAGATAAATCAAGCACGAGCAAGTAAAACCGCATTACAGATAGAATCAAGAAAAGAGGGCGTTTCCGCCCTCTTGTTCGACCCGAAAGAAGGAGGGGCCTATGTCCTTTGTCCACTTACACCTGCATACTGAGTTTTCCCTGCTGGACGGGGCCTGCCGCATCAAAAAGCTGGTGCAGCGGGTAAAGGACATCGGCCAGGAGGCGGTTGCCATCACCGACCACGGGGTCATGTACGGCGTCATCGACTTCTACCGGGCCTGTAAGGAGGCGGGAGTGAAGCCCATCATCGGCTGCGAGGTCTATGTGTCTCCACGGGGCCGCACCCGCTTTCAGAAGGTCCACGAGTACGACGCCGCCTTCTCCCACCTGGTGCTGCTGTGCCGCAACGAGGAGGGCTACCGCAACCTCTCCTATATGGTCTCCCAGGCCTTTTTGGAGGGCTTTTACATCAAGCCCCGCATCGACCTGGACCTGCTGCGGGAGCACAGCGGCGGGCTCATCGCCCTGTCCGCCTGCCTGGGCGGCGAGATCCCCAAGCTCCTCATGGCGGGGGAGTACGACAAGGCCAAAGAAGTGGCTCTGGAGATGCGGGAGCTCTTTGGGGAGGACGGCTACTACCTGGAACTTCAGGACCACGGCATCCCCGCTCAGCGCCAGGTGAACCAGGGTATTCTGCGCCTGCACCGGGAGACGGGCATCCCCCTGGTGTGCACCAACGACGCCCACTACCTCACCCGCCAGGACGCAGAGATGCAGGACATCCTCATGTGCATCCAGACGGGCAAGACGGTGGACGACCCCGGACGGATGAAGTTTGAGACCCAGGAGTTTTACGTCAAGAATGAGGAGGAGATGGCCGCTCTGTTCCCCGAGTGCCCCGAGGCCCTGGAGAACACCGCCAAGATTGCCCAGGCCTGCAACGTGGAATTTGAGTTCGGCAAGTACCACCTGCCCCACTTCCAGCTGCCCGAGGGCTGGGAGGACGGCTACGCCTATTTTGAGCACCTGTGCCAGGAGGGATTCCTGCGCCGCTACCCCAGCCAGCCCGAGGAGTACCGCAAGCAGCTGGAGTACGAGATGGCCATGATCCGCAAGATGGGCTTTGTGGACTACTTCCTCATCGTCTCCGACTTCATCTCCTACGCCAAGAATAACGGCATCCCGGTGGGACCGGGCCGTGGCTCGGCGGCAGGCTCCATGGTGTCCTACTGCCTGAACATCACCGACCTGGACCCCATGAAGTATCACCTGTACTTCGAGCGCTTCCTGAACCCCGAGCGTGTCACCATGCCCGATATCGACATCGACTTCTGCATCCGCCGCCGCCAGGAGGTCATTGACTACGTTTCAAGAAAGTACGGCGCCGACCATGTGGCCCAAATCGTCACCTTCGGTACCATGGCCGCCCGGGCGGCCATCCGGGACGTGGGCCGGGTGCTGAATATGCCCTACGCCGAGGTGGACGCCCTGGCCAAGCAGGTGCCCAGCGGCCCGGGTGCCCTGCACATCACCCTGGAGGAGGCCCTGAAGCTGTCCAAGCAGCTGAAGGAGTCCTACGACGCCAGCCCCCAGGTGCGCAAGCTCATCGACACCGCCCAGGCCATCGAGGGCATGCCCCGCAACACCTCCACCCACGCTGCCGGTGTGGTCATCACCAGCCGCCCGGTGAGCGATTATGTCCCCCTGGCTAAAAACGACGACCTGGTGGTCACCCAGTACATCATGACCACCCTGGAAGAGCTGGGCCTGCTGAAAATGGACTTTCTGGGCCTGCGCAACCTGACCGTGCTGGACGACGCGGCCAAGCTGGTCCAGCGGCGGGAGCCCGGGTTTGACCCCAAGGCCATCCCGGAGGACGACCCCGAGACCTTTAAGATGCTCTCCGAGGGGCGCACCTCCGGCGTGTTTCAGATGGAGTCGGCGGGTATGACCGGCGTATGTGTGGGCCTGAAGCCCCACAGCATTGAGGACATCACCGCCATCATCGCCCTGTATCGTCCGGGCCCCATGGAATCCATTCCCCGGTTCATCTCCTGGAAGAATAACCCCGAAAAGGTCACCTACAAGCACCCCGCTCTGGAGCCCATCCTGTCCAACACCTACG
>USCO01000028.1 GCA_900553135.1 uncultured Eubacteriales bacterium
CATACCCCTGTGGGACTTGCAAGTAGTTTTTCCAAAATTTATTGGAACTATCGGGAAAAATCCTCGAAATGGCCCGGATGTTCCTCCGGGGCAGGGGAGGGGTCCTGTTCCACTAATATAATATCCTCTCCAAAGCGGCGCACGGCGCTCCATGGGATGTAGCGGTCCTCCTCCCGGCCCAGAAGGCCGAACAGACGCCGCCGGCCCGGGACCACCAGAGCCCGGACCTGCCCGCTCTCCACGTCCAGCTCCATGTCCTCCACATAGCCAAAGCGGCTGCCGTCCCGCAGGCTGATGACTTCCTTCCACCGCAGCTGGGCAATGCGCGTTCTCATGGCCCTACCTCCTTATCTTCTCATGTCCTGTAGAAAAGTGTATGGGGCAGGGCTGGTCCCCTATGCGGCGGGGGAAGAAAATGAATTTAAAGAAACCTTTGGAAAATCTTAATCTTTTCCAGGGCACATCCTTAACATTCCTCTGTTAGACTTTGGAGCATAGAAACAAAGGAGGAATGAACCATGGAGTTGATCGTGCGGTCTCTGGCGGTGTTCGCCGGAGTTCTGGGCGTAGCAGTGACCCTCTGGGGCGGATATTATATGGTCTGCGCCCTGATGTCCTGGCGCCGTCCCATGGATTATGGAAACCACCCCGCCACGACCCGCTTCGCGGTGTTGGTGGCAGCCCGAAACGAGGAGCTGGTCATCGGCTCTCTCATCAACAGTCTGCTCACCCAGAATTATCCCCCTGAATTATATGATGTCTGGGTCATCCCCAACAACTGTACCGATAACACGGCCCTGGCTGCCCGGAATTTCGGGGCCAAGGTGCTGGAGTGCACCGTGCCCGTGTCCAGTAAGGGCGAGGTCATGCGCTTCGCCTACCGCACCCTGAAGGATAAGGGTTACGACGCCTTCTGCGTGTTCGACGCGGACAATATGGCCGACCCCAACTTCCTGAAAGAGATGAACAACGCCTACCGGGCGGGGGCTCGGGCTGCCCAGGGCTACCGGGACAGCAAGAACCCCTGGGATACCCCCATTTCCGCCTGCTACTCCATCTATTACTGGATGATGAACCGCTTCCACAACGGCGGTAAGACGGGACTGGGCATGGCGGCTATGATCAACGGCACCGGCTTTATGGTGGCGGCCTCCACCCTGGAGAAGCTGGGGGGCTGGAGCACCCGCACCATCAGCGAGGACCTGGAGATGTCCGCCCAGTGCGCCCTGGCAGACGTGAAGATCTACTGGGTGCCCCTGGCGGTGACCTATGACGAGCAGCCCCTGACCTACGCCGAGTCGGTGAAGCAGCGCCGCCGCTGGACCAGCGGCACCCTCCAGGTGGCAGGCCAGTACCTGCCCATGGTGGGACGGAAGCTGGGAGAGGGTCCCGACAGCCTGAGCTTTGACATCGGCACCACCATGATGGTGCCCCTGTATCAGGTGGTGGCCCTGGGCAGCACGGTGCTCACCTCTCTGGCCGCCGCCTGTGCCAGACCTACCTTCTCTCCCTGGCTGTTCCTGGGAGTGCTGGTGGCCAACCTGGCCCTCACCGCGCTGGGTGCCACCCTGGCCGCGGCCCTGGTGCTGACGGTGGAAGAGAAGTGGAGCCGGGGCATTTTGAAGGGCCTGCCGGTCTACTGGCTGTTCCTGTTCAGCTGGATTCCCATTACTCTGGCCTGCTGCGTGAAAAAGACCACGGTGTGGGAGGAGATCCGCCACACTCGCAACGTGTCGGCCCCTCAGAAGGTCAAGAGCATGGTTCCCTAACAGAAAAGAGGTCCATCCGGTTGGGATGGACCTCTTTTTTATGGTCAGGTCCCAGGCTCAAAGTCGCTGGCGGGACGGCGGCAGATGGGGCAGACGAAGTCATCGGGCAGGGTGTCGGACTCGTAGACAAAGCCGCAGATCTTGCAGATGAAGCCCTTGGGCTTGTCCTCCTGGGCGGAGGGCTGAGGCTCCTCCTCCAGGCTCTCGCCCTTGACGCTGGCGGCCAGAGCCTTGGCCAGGGCCTCCAGCTCCTGATCCTGGCCGGGAGCCAGGGCGGACTTCAGGGTGATGGGGGCCTCCAGGATCTCCATGTTCTTCATGCCGGAGAGGATCTCGGTCATGAGCTTGCCGCTGGCGGGGGCCCAGGAGCCGTTCTGGATCAGGGCCACGGTGCGGTTTTTCAGAGCATGGTGGGCAATGTCGTGGAGCAGGTTCTCCATGGTGACAAAGATGCCGTTGTTATAGGTGGTGGAGGCAAAGACGATGTGGCTGTACTTGAAGGCGTCGGAGAGCACGTAAGAGTAGTGGGTCACGGACACGTCGTACATCTCCACGGGAATGCCCATCTCAGCCAGACGGCAGGCCAGGATGTTGGCCGCGGTCTCGGTGCCGCCGTAGACGGAGGCGAAGGCGATGAGCACGCCCTGGACCTCGGGCTCATAGGCGGCCCACTTGGCGTACTTATCCACGATGTAGCCCAGGTCCTTACGCCACACGGGGCCGTGGAGGGGGCAGATCATCTGAATGTCCAGGCCGGCGGCCTTCTTCAGCAGGGCCTGGACCTGGGGACCGTACTTGCCCACGATGTTGGTGTAGTACCGGCGGGCGTCGTCCAGCCAATCCCGGTCAAAGTCCACCTCGTCGGCGAAGAGCACGCCGTTGAGGGCGCCGAAGGTGCCGAAAGCATCGGCGGAGAAAAGGATCTTATCGGTGGAGTCGTAGCTCACCATCACCTCAGGCCAGTGGACCATGGGGGCGTTGACAAAGGTGAAGCTGTGGCGGCCGGTGGGAATGGTGTCGCCCTCGTTGACCAGGTGAACGGTCTTGGGGTCGGTGCAGTGGAACTGACGAATCATGTTCAGGATCTTGCCGTTACACACGATGGTGGCCTCGGGGTGGCGCAGCATCACATCGCCCAGAGTGGCGGCGTGGTCGGGCTCCATGTGGTGGACAAAGACGTAGTCCAGCTTGCGGCCGGCCAGGGCGTAGTCCAGATTTTCAAAGAACTGGGTCTGGACCGCACGGTCCACAGTGTCCATCAGAACAGTCTTTTCATCCAGGAGAAGATAGGCGTTAAAGGACATCCCACGAGGCACGGGATGGGTGGCCTCGAACAGGGGGTGCTGGCGGTCGTTGCCGCCCACCCAGATGAGGTCCTGGGTGACATGACGGATACAATGCATATATAAAACCTCTTTTCTCAGTGGAGTTTGGGAATTGGCCCAAGACATAATACCATATTTCCCCGGGAATGGATAGATAAAATTTTGTACGAAAGACCGGGGAGGGAAGGGCGGGCAGGCTGTAAAAATAGGGCCTTGTCCTCGCCGTTTTTTTTGGATATAATAGTGCCAGACGCGAAATTTCAAAGCGAAGGAGGTGGGTCCATGTCCCGTACAGGGTATATCCAGAGTGAACTGGATCTGAAGCTGCTGGTGCTGTATATTATGGCCCGCACCGCCGCGCCCATCACCTTTTTGCAGCTGCTGGACCTGGCGCTGTGCGATGCGGGAGTGGATTATTTCTCTCTGACCGAGGCGGTCAACCATCTGGTGGAGACCGAGCATCTGTCTCTGGAGGGAGAGAAGTACGCCATTACCGAGAAGGGCAAGCGCAACAGCGAGATCTGCCAGAGCAGCCTGCCCTATTCTGTGCGCATGCGCTGCGACGAGCGCCTGGTGCAGCTCAACGCCGCCCTTCGGCGGGAGGCCCAGGTGCAGACCGGCATCCAGCCCAATTCGGACGGTACCTGTCAGGTGCGGCTGTACCTGGCCGACGACGACGGGCCGCTGATGGAGCTCAAGCTGATCTCGGCCAACCTGGCCCAGGGCCAGAAGCTGACCGCTCAGTTCCAGCACGCGCCGGAGCACATTTACCACGAGATCATGGCGCTGCTCAACCGCCATTCCCAGCCCGGGTCGGAGGACGACCGGTAAGAAAGAAGGGAGCCATATGCGCAGAAAAGACCGGGAGAAGGACCGGGCCTTTGCCCTGGACGTCATTGACCACAGCCAGTACGGCGTGGTGGCCATGACGGGGGAGGAGGGCGCGCCCTACTGCCTGCCCCTGTCCATGGTACGCCTGGGGGAGAACCTCTATTTCCACTGTGCCCTGGAGGGGACCAAGCTGGACCTGCTGCGGCGGGACGGCCGGGTGTGTGTCTCCTTTGTGGCTGCCAACCAGGGAGCCGAGGACAAGTTCACCACCTACTATCAGTCCGCCAACGTGCGGGGCACTGCCGCCGAGGTGGAGGACGAAGCGGAGAAGATCCTGGCCCTGCGGGCCCTGTGTGAGAAGCTGACGCCCCGGAACATGACGGGGGACAACTTTGACCGGGCCATTGCCAAGAGCCTGGCCGTCACCGGAGTGTGGCGCATTGCCATGGAAGAGATCACCGGGAAGGAAAAAGCCCGCAAATAACAACAAAACGCCCGCCGGAAGAATTTCTTCCGGCGGGCTTACTGTTTCAGGGCTGGGCAAACATGGGGGAGGAGAAGTAGCGGTCTCCGGAGTCGGGCAGCACCGCCACCACGGTCTTGTTCCGGAACTCCTCCCGGGCGCACACCTGGCGAGCGGCGTGGACGGCAGCGCCGGAGGAGATGCCCACCAGCAGGCCGAAGCCCTTGGCGATCTCCCGTCCGGTGGCAAAGGCCTCCTCGTCGGCTACGCACAACACCTCGTCCAGCACCGAGCGGTCCAGGGCCTGGGGAATGAAGTTGGCGCCGATGCCCTGGATCTTGTGGGGGCCCGCCTTGCCCTGAGAGAGCAGGGGAGAGGCGGAGGGCTCCACCGCCACCACGTGGAGGGCGGGGTTGTGCTCCTTCAGGTAGCGGCCGGTGCCGGTGATGGTGCCGCCGGTGCCCACGCAGGCTACCAGGGCATCCACCTGGCCTTCGGCGTCCTGCCAGATCTCGGGGCCGGTGGTGCGGTAGTGGGCCTCGGGATTGGCGGGGTTTTCAAACTGGCCGGCAATGAGGCTGCCGGGGATCTCCCGGGCCAGCTCCTGGGCCTTGTCCACCGCGCCCTGCATTCCCTGGGCGCCGGGGGTGAGCACCAGCTGAGCGCCGTAGGCGGCCAGCATGGCCCGGCGCTCCTGGCTCATGGAGTCGGGCATGGTGAGGATGAGGCGGTAGCCCCGGCTGGCCGCCACGCAGGCAAGGCCGATGCCCGTGTTGCCCGAGGTGGGCTCAATGATGGTGCCGCCGGGGGCGAGCAGACCCTGCTCCTCCGCCTTCCGGACCATGGACAGGGCGGCCCGGTCCTTGATGCTGCCGCCGGGGTTGAGAAACTCCAGCTTGACCAGGAGACGGGCCCCGGTCTGGGCGTTGGTCTCCAGATGGAACAGGGGCGTGCCCCCGATCAGCTCCTCTACTTTCTGGTAAATTTTGGCCATGATTCGGTATCCTCCTGTGTTTTTGTTGGTCTGATGATACAGTCCCAACGGCCTGTTGTCAACGGCAATATTTGCAAAACCGGGCGCAACCGGGTATAATATTTCCATTGGCGCGAAAGCGTCCCTGTGGCGAAAGGAGTACATTTGTCATGAAAATTGGTTTAGTGCTGGAGGGCGGCGCGCTGCGCACCATCTATTCTACCGGCGTACTGGACGCCATGCTGGAGAAGGACCTGATGGCCGACTATGTGGTGGGTGTGTCCGCGGGGATCGCCTACGGAGTCAGCTATATTTCCCGGCAGCCCCGGCGGAATCTGGAGATCCTGGCCCGCTTTGTCAACGACCGGCGGTATATGGGCCTGAAAAACCTGGTGGACCGCCATAACCGCAGCTATTTCGGGCTGGAATTCTCCTACGAGACCATTCCCAACGAGCTGGTCCCCTTTGATTACGACACCTTTGCCGCCTATCCCGGCGGGGTGGAGGCCGTGGTGACCAATCTGGACACGGGCAAGGCGGAGTACATGGAGGTTCCCCGCCGGGACGAGAAGTTCCTGCTGCTCCAGGCCACCTGTGCCCTGCCGTTGATGTTCCCCATCTACTACCTGGACGGAAAGCCCTATCTGGACGGCGGCGTGGCCGACGCCATTCCCTACCGCCGGGCCTTGGAGCAGGGTTGCGACCGGGTGGTGGTGGTGCTCACTAAGCCCCGCAGCTTTGTCCGCGGGGCGGAGAAGCTGCAGCCTGTCATCGAGCGGCGCTACCGCCAGTACCCCAACTTCTGCCAGGCCATGCGGGACCGGGCGGAGAAGTACAACCAGGACCGGGCGGAGCTGTTCCAGCTGGAGAAGGAGGGGAAGGCCATGGTCTTTGCCCCCGATTCCCTCCACGGCGTGGGCCGCATCGAGCACAATGTAGAGAAGCTGCGCATGCTGTGGGCCGAAGGGTATCAGCACGGCATGGAGCGCATGGAGGACCTGCGCTCCTTTATGGGCCGCTGATCTCCTCCGGAGCATCCAGGGCCAGCAGCGCCAGGGAGTCGCCCAGCACGGTGAAGAACATGGCCATGCGGGTGATCTCCTCTTCGGTGCGGCCCTGGGCCAGGGCTACAGCGGCGGTGACTGCCAGAGACAGGGAGCCGCCGGAATCGGTACAGGACATAGAACTACCACCCCCCTGACAGGATATGCTGCGGGGGAGGGGAATGTGAGAGGGGAAGAGAGCGTGAAGAAAATCGTGGTGATAGACGGCCAGGGCGGCCGGCTGGGAAAGCTGTTGGTGGAGGAGGTCAAGGCCAAGCTGCCCCAGTGCCAGGTGCTGGCCATCGGCACCAACGGGGTGGCCACCTCCACCATGCAGAAGGCGGGAGCCGACCAGGCGGCCACCGGGGAGAATCCGGTGGTCCGGGGCGTCATGGACGCGGATGTGGTGCTGGGTCCTCTGGGGATCGTAGTGGCCCACGCCATTTTGGGAGAAGTGACCCCCGTCATGGCCGAGGCCGTGGGCGGCTGCCGGGGAAAGAAGATCCTCATTCCCATGAACAGCTGCGGTGTGACGGTGGCAGGCGCCCAGGAAATGGGCCTGTCTGCCTATGTCCGGGCGGCGGTGGAGGAGACCGTGCGCTATCTGGAGGAGGGATAAGATGGACTACCGTATGAACAAGCCGGGCATGACCACCCGGCCTTCTCTGCTGGGGTACGGCTGCATGCGCTTTCCCGTGACCCAGGGGAAGGTGGATGAAGCTGCCGCCAAGGCCCTCATTGCCCGGGCTATTGAGGGCGGAGTGACCTACTTTGACACCGCCTGGCCCTACCACGACGGGGAGAGCGAGCCCATGCTGGGCCGTATCCTGTCGGAGTATCCCCGGGAGAGCTACTGTCTGGCCACCAAGCTGCCCTGCTGGGAGATCGGCAGCCGGGAAGAGGCGGCGGACCGCTTTGCCCGGCAGCTGGAGCGGCTGCAGACGGAGTATGTGGACTTCTATCTGCTCCACAGCACCAGCCGCAAGACCTGGCGCAAGATGGTACAGCTGGGCGTGGTGGAGCTGCTGGAGGAGCTGCAGCGGCAGGGGAAGATCCGCTGGCTGGGATTTTCCTTCCACGACGAGTACGACGCCTTTGAGGAGATCCTCCGGGCCCGAAAGTGGGATTTCTGCCAGATCCAGCTCAACTACATGGACACCCACCACCAGGCCGGACTCAAGGGTCTGGCCCTGGCCAAGGAGCTTGGTGTGCCCGTAGTGGTCATGGAGCCTGTAAAGGGAGGTTCCCTTGCAGCTCTTCCCGAGCAGGCCTTTGAGCCCCTGCGGGCTCTGGACCCCGACGCCAGCCCCGCCCGGTGGGCCATCCGGTGGGTGGCCAGCCAGCCGGGGGTGCAGGTGGTGCTCAGCGGCATGGGTACCATGGAGCAGCTGGAGGACAACCTGGCTGCCGTGTCCCCGCTGATTCCCCTGTCCCGGGAGGAGCAGGCGGCGGTGGAGGAGACCGCCCGGCGGCTGAAGGAGCGGGTGAAAAACGGCTGCACCGGGTGCCGGTACTGCATGCCCTGTCCCGCGGGAGTGGATATCCCCAAGACCTTCCAGCTGTGGAATAACATGGCCCGGTATGAGAACCGGACCATCACCCGGCGAAGCTGGAAGGGGCTGGCCCCCGAGGCTCGGCCCGACCAGTGCTACCGCTGCGGCCAGTGTGAGCGGCTGTGTCCCCAGCACCTGTCCGTGCGCCGGGACCTGGCCCAGGCCAACGAGGAGCTGCGGGCCTTTGTGGGAGAATAAAAGAAGCGCCCCGGCGGACTTCGGTCCGCTGGGGCGCTTCTTCTTTAATTGGAGCCGTCCAGCGCCAGCTGGCACTGATCCTTGATGGAGAGGGCCTGAAAATACCGGTCCTCCAGAGGAATCCAGAGCTCTTCAAACCGCCGCAGGCATTCTGCGCCGCCTCGCTCCAGCAGCCGCTCCCGGCGCACCGGCCAGGGGGCCTCCAGGAAGCAGGTGACCTGGTAATAGGGGCGCAGGTCTGGGCGCATGGCGTATACGCCTTCCACCACGGCCAGTTTCGTGGGCGGGACCTGAATGGCGTCGGCCAATCGTCCCTCGTGGCAGCGGTAGGGGCGGTAGTGTACCGCCTCTCCCCGGGAGAAGGGAAGCAGGACCTCGGCGAAGAACCGCTCCGCGTCCACGTTTCCACCCGGCTCTGCCAGCCGCTGAGGCGTCTTTTGCGCCGGGGGCAGGAAAAAGTCGTCCATGTGGAACAGAGGGCAGCCCAGCTTTTGGGCCAAAGCGGCGCCCAGGGTGCTTTTCCCCGAAGCACAGGGCCCGTCGATGGCTACCATGACCCGTTCCTGCTCCCGCTGGGCCTTGAGCACGGCGGACAGGAGCAGGGAGGACTGAAGTTCATTCATGTCCGAGAAATGAGACCGGCGCGCTCCAGGGCAAAGACGATGGCGGGGATGGCCACCAGCTGCAGGATGATGCCGGGCACGGCGTTGGCAAAGGCTCCGGCCACAAAGGCGGACATGGGGAAGGTGGAGCCGGCGGTCAGTGTGATGAGGGCCATGGTGATGCCCCAGACCACACGGCCGGAGAGCATGGCGGCCACCAGAGAGACGTAGATGCGGCCCAGACCCTTGCCCGGCAGGCGGCGGTACAGAACACCGGCTACCAGGCCGTAGACCGCCATCTCTACCGCCATGGCCACTGCGGTGGGGTAGAGCTTGGGCATGCCCACATAGAAGGAGCGCAGCAGGGGAGCCAGGAAGCCAACAGCGGCGCCCCAGGGTCCGCCGCACAGGAAGCCGCACAGCAGGGTGGGCAGGTGCATGGGCAGCAGCATGGAGCCGATCTGGGGGATGTTGCCGGTGAAGAAGGGGAGCACATAGGCCACCGCCAGCATCAGCGCGGACAGGACCAGGTTGCGCACCCGGGTGTGAGTGGTAGTAACAGCGTGCATGAACAGGGATTCTCCTTTACAGAAAAAATACCGCCAAGGCGGCGCGCCCCTTGGGGGCGGGACATACCTTCGCGGTACGAACTGCATTGCTGGGAAGAAAAAAGGTGCCGGCTTCGGCCGGCGATTGGGAAAATCATACCATGAGCCGCAGGGTCCCGTCAAGAGGGGAGAAAAAACCGCTCTTGCAATTTTGTCGGGAATGGGGTAGACTAGGCACCGGCAGAGTAGAAGCGCGCGTGCTGGACTCCGAGAGGAGCCTAAGTGCCGGCGGGACGGGGAGTTGTCCGCCGGACGAACAGCCGCGGCCCTTATTGGGGCGCGGCGGCAGTGGGCGTTTCGCATCCCGCTGCCGCAGGTCGGGGCGAAGAAACAGGCTTCCTCCTTCTGTGCGGCAATCCCGAAACCGGGCTGCCAAACAACAGAAGGAGGTTTTCTTTTTATGCAAGTGCGTGTTCCCATGAATCTGTACCGCACCCCCTTTACCCCCGCCTACTGGCGGGAGGCCAACCTGTGCGCCAAGAGCCTGAAAATGCTGCTCTTTGCCGCCCTGATGATCGCCATGACCCGGGCCCTCTCCCTCATCCCCGGCATTCCCATCGCCCATACCAAGCTGACCTGGGGCTTTCTGGCCCGGTCCATGTGCGGCCTGGTGTGCGGTCCCATTATGGGCCTGATTTTCGGCTTTGTAGAGGATATGCTGGGCTTTATTCTCCAGCCCTCGGGCGACTTTTTCTTTGGCTATACCCTGTCCACCATGGCGGGCGTGCTGGTGTACGCCCTGTGCTTCTACCGGGCCAAGATCACCGTCTGGCGCCTGGTGCTGGCCAACCTGCTGGTGAACGTGCTGGTCAACGCCGTGATGGGTACCGTCTGGACTGTGATGGTCCGGGGCGGCGTGTACTGGGCCTGGTTTGTCCCCAGCCTGGCGAAAAACCTCATCACCATCCTGCCCAAGGCGGCGGTGCAGTATGTGCTGTTCCAGACCCTGCTGCCCATTTTGCAGCACATGGACATTATCCCCCGGCAGGTCCAGGGGGCCATCAAGCCCTTCTGACCGCTCCCTGATGGAAAAGCGCCCCGGTCTGCAGCCTGTTCCAGGCGGACCGGGGCGCTTGTGCGCGGAGCCAAAATTCGCTATAATAAGACAAAAAGCGAAGGGAGGGAGAGGATGCGCCGTCTGGCCCTGCTGTCCTTCGCTTTTTCTGCCGCTGTGTTTTTGGCCTGTTATCTGCCCCTGGAGCGCCAGCTGGTTTTTCTGGGATGCGGGTTTGCCGCCCTGTTTGTGATCGTTCGGCTGGCCGTGCCCATGAACCGGAGGCTGCGGTGCCGGCTTTCCTATCTCACCTTCGGGCTGATGCTGGGCTTTTTCTGGACGGCGGCCTACGGGCAGGTTTTTTGGCTTCCGGCAGCGGAGCTGGACGGGAAAACGGTGGAGCTGCAAGCCACCGTGGCGGAGTGGCCGGTGGAGACCGATTACGGGTACTCCGTGCTGGTCCGGGCGGATACTGACAAGTGGATCACCTTGTCCACCCTCCTCTATGTAGACGGGCAGGGGAAGGACCTGCGCCCCGGGGACCGAATCTCCATCATTGCCCGGTGCAGCCTGGCAAACCGCTCGGGCAGCGGGGAGGAGATCGCCTACTATACCGCCAAGGGAATCTTTCTCACCGCCAAAGGCTACGGACGCCTGAGCGTGGAGCGGCCCGACAAGGTGGGCATTCGGGACTGGCCAGCCCTGTGGGCGGGGGCGCTGGAGGAGAGCATCCGAGGCATGTTTTCCCCGGAGACGGCTGACTTGGTCCAGGCCCTGGTCACAGGCAACCGGGACGGGCTCAGCGACACCTTTACCACCTCTCTCCAGCGCACCGGCCTTTCTCACACCGTGGCGGTGTCCGGGATGCACCTGTCCTTTCTGGCGGGGCTTTTTTCGGTGCTTCTGGCGGGAGGCCGCCGCCTGCGGGCGGTAGTCCTGGTCCCGGCAGTCATCGCTTTTGCCCTGGCGGCGGGGGCCACCCCGTCGGTGATGCGGGCGGCGGTGATGATTTTGCTGCTGGAGCTGGCTCCGCTGCTGGACCGGGAGCGGGACGCGGCCACCTCTTTGGGCTTTGCCCTGATGCTGCTGCTTATGGCAAACCCTTACTGCGCCGCCCACATTGGGCTCCAACTCTCCTTTGCCGCCGTAGCGGGCATTCTGTTGTGGGGAGACCGGATGCAAGGGATTCTCCTTGCCAGGCTTCCCTGGGGCGGGGCCAAGCGCTGGAGTGTTCTTTGGCTGCTGCGCCAGGGGCTGAAGCTGCCCTGTGCCACGGTGTGCGCCACCCTGTCCGCCTCTCTGCTGACCACGCCCCTGGTGGCCCTCTATTTCCGCTCCGTGTCCCTCATCGCGCCCCTGTCCAACCTGCTGACGCTGTGGGCGGTGGGCCTGCTGTTCGGCTTTGGTTTGGTGATGGGAACGGTAGGGGCGTTTCTCCCCATCTGGCCCTGGCTTCTGCTGCCGGGGGAGTGGCTGGCCCGGTATTTGAACGGGTGCATTGGGCTGCTGTCCAGAATGCCCTTTGCCGCCCTGACCTCCGATGTGGTCTATTACCGGGGATGGCTGATTCTGCTGTACCTTATTTTATTGGTGCAGCTGGCCTTGCCCGGGAAAAAGCGGTGGGTCATTCCCTGCTGCTGCGGGATGAGTGCCCTTTGTCTGGCCGTGGCCCTGGGCCGCCTGACCTTCTGGTCGGGAGAGGGCTCTGTTACCGTGCTGGACGTGGGCCAGGGCCAGTGTGTGCTGGTGCGGTCGGGAGATTTCCTCTGTCTGGTGGACTGCGGCGGACCGGAAGAAGGGACGGCCGGAGATACCGCGGCGGACTACCTGGCAAACTTCGGCATCGACCGGGTGGACCTGCTGGTGCTCACCCACTTCCACAGCGACCACGCCAACGGGGTGGCGCAGCTGCTGCGCCGGGTGGAGGTGGGGGAAGTGGCCGTCCCCGGAGTGGAGGAGCCGGGAGAGCTGGGGGAGGAGATTGATTCCCTTACCCAGGAGCGGTCCATCCCACTGCGGGTCATCCGCAGCCAGACCCAATACGACCTGAGCAGCGGCGGAAGGATCACCCTGTACCCGCCCCTGGGGACGGGAGAGAGCAATGAGGAGGGTCTCACCTGTCTGGTGTCATCGGGGGAGTTTGACACCCTCATCACCGGGGACATGGGGCAGGATGTGGAGCAAATTCTCCTGACCCGCAGCCAGCTGCCCCAGGTGGAGGTGCTGGTGGCGGGCCACCACGGCTCCGCCGGAGCCACCTCCCAGGCTCTGCTGGACCAGGTGCAGCCCCTGTTTGCCCTGATCTCCGTGGGGGAGAATAACACCTATGGACACCCCGCCCAGGAGACTCTGGAACGGCTGGCCGGATGCGGGGCCATGATCTACCGCACAGACCTGTATGGAAGCGTTACCATCCGCTGGGATGAAGAAACCAAAACATGATCCCCGGAGAGGGAAGAAGGAGCGAACCATGCCGCCAAAGGGAAAGGCCGACACGGCCGGATATCAGAAATTCAAAAAAGACCTGGCGCAGAAAGCGCCGGACAAGCTGTACCTGCTGTACGGAGAGGAGACCTACCTGCGGGACTACTACCTGGGCAAGCTGAAGGAGCAGATCCTGTCCGGCGGGCTGGGGGAGTTCAACTTCCACCAGCTCTCCGCCAAGGATATGTCCCCCCACGCGCTGGAGGAGGCTATCGATTGCCTGCCTATGATGGCCGACCGCACCCTGGTGCTGGTCACCGACTACGACCTGTTTAAGGCGGGGGAGAGCGACCGGGAGGCCTACGCCAAGCTGTTTGCCCAGCTGCCCGATTATGTGTGCCTGGTGTTTCTCTACGATCTGGTGCCCTACAAGGGGGACGCCCGCACCAAGCTGGCCGCCGCCCTGAAGAAAAACGGCACCATGGTCAACTTTGTCCGCCAGGACCAGGGCGATCTGGTGGACTGGGTGCGCCGCCGCTTCCGGGCCCTGGGGAAGGACATCGACTCCAAGCTGGCCCTGGACCTCATTTTCCTGTGCGGCGACCTGATGACCAACCTCATTGGCGAGATCGAGAAGATCGGCTCCTACGCCAAGGGCCCCTATATCACCCGGGCGGACATTGACGCCGTGGCAACCCCCCAGCTGGATGCGGTGGTGTTCCGCATGACCGACGCCATCGGTGAGGGACAGTTTGACCGGGCGGCGGCGGTGCTGGGGGAGCTGTACCAGATGCAGGAAGCCCCCATTAAGATCATGTGGTCCCTGGGGCGGCAGATGCGCCAGCTCTACTCCGCCCGTCTGGCCTTGGAGCAGGGCCGTGGCAAAGATTTCATCGCCGCCCTGTGGGGCATTAAACCCTATCCGGCGGAAAAGCTGGTGAACAGCGCCCGGCGGTTTAGCCTGCCCTGGTGCCGCAGGGCGGTGGTGCGCTGCGGCGAGATCGACCTGGCCATGAAGTCCACGGGCCAGGACGGCCAGCAGCTGCTCACCGGACTGCTGCTGGAGCTGGCCACCCCTGCCGCGCCCGCCCGGCCCCGGAGGTGAGCGCATGCAGGCAATCAAAGAAGCAATCGTGGTGGAGGGCCGCTACGACAAAAACACCCTGTCCCAGGTGGTGGACACCCTGATTCTGGAGACGGGGGGATTTCAGATTTTTAAGGACCCGGAGCGTATGGCCCTGCTGCGCACGGCGGCCCGGCGGCGGGGGCTCATCGTCCTCACCGACTCGGACGGAGCGGGCTTTGTTATCCGCAGCCGCATCAAGGGTTCCATCCCGGAACAGTATGTGAAGCACGCCTATATTCCCGACGTCTACGGCAAGGAGCGGCGCAAGCGCCAACCGGGAAAAGAGGGAAAGCTGGGGGTGGAGGGCATGCCCCCTCAGGTGCTCCTGGATGTGCTGCGGCGGGCAGGCGCCACCTTCCTGGGGGAGGAGGCCTCCCGGCCCGGAGAGGGCGGCCTCACCAAGGCGGACCTGATGGCTGCCGGGCTCACCGGCAGGCCGGACAGCGCCGCCCGGCGCCAGGCTCTGCTCCAGGTGCTGGAGCTGCCCGAGCACATGAGCGCCAACGCCCTGCTGGCAGTGCTTAACGGGTGCTATTCCCGGGAAGAGGCCCTGGAACTGCTGAAAAGATAAAAAAGCTGTGACCAAATGGTCACAGCTTTTTTGCGTCTTGGGGGGAGGAGAGCATGGCGGCGATCTCGTCCAGATGGTCGGTCAAATCCACCTGCCCCATGTAGCGCACCGACAGGGCCCGGCCGTTTCCGGCGGCCACGGCAAATTGAAACTCGCAGTTGGGATTGGAGGCAGTGGCCAGATAGTCCGCGCCCGCCAAGGTGTGTTCGGTCACCGTCCAAGGTCCCAAGGGGACTTCGTCCACCAGGCGGGTGTCCTCCTCATAGTCCATCTCATAGTCCAGCAGGTCCCGGGCCAGGGGTTCGTCCAGCCCGGGGAAGAGTGGGCGGTACCAGTAGATCTCCATAAGTACCGGCTCCGGCCTCAGACTGCCATGCTGCCGGACCTCCCACCGAACGGGAGAGAGAAGCGAGCGTTTCAGTTTACAGGCGTTGAGGAAGGTGATGCCGTCCTTTTCCCAAAGGTCGGGGCGGTAGTTCGGCCCCTCCCACTGGGTGAGCAGGACAGGGGTAAAATCCCCGGGGCGGCCCGGTGTGCCCAGAGACCATTGGCTTTGGGGATGGGGGAGGAGAAAAAACGCCAGGAAGAGACATTGCAGTACGGGATTCAGCACCAGAAAGGCCCCGTGGAGCAGCCTGTTCCAGCGGGAGGCGGTGGGGACTGGGGTCATGGGCTTGCCTGCTTCCAGGGCGGCGGTCACGCGGTGAATCCGTCGCCAGCTCAGCCAGGCGGGGAGAAGATAGAGAAGCGCCAGGAGAAGGAGGATACAAAGGCTGATGTTGGACAGCGACCCTCTTGCCAGGGCCACCAGGATGGAGCCGTATTGCAGGAATCCAAACAGAGTGAGAAGCAAAAAGCCCAGCATCAGGTGCCCGAACGAGGAACAGCTTCGTTTTAGCTTCTGTTCCAGCTGCTGAAGGAGCTGAGCGTGGGTCTGAGGATCGGTGTGTGGCTCCGGGGCGTGGGGGTCCTGGGTGCGGAAGAGATATAAGGTAGCGTCCTTCAGGGGGCACACATAGTCCCAGCCCATTTCATGGTACAGGGCGATGAGTCCGGGAATGGGGTTTTCTGCCCGGTCCGTGTCGCAGTAGTCCAGGCGGTAGCGGGTGGGCCGGGGCGTATCCCGGTAAAAGGAACAGAGATTAGGGCCGTGGCGGTGCAGATACAGCCCTTGGGCGGCCTGCTGCTCCAGCCAGTGCTCCAGGCCGGGGATGTCATAGGGCTGCACCGGGTTGAGCTTTCGGACGTATTTCATAAAAATTCCTCCTCCGCGTCACGCAGGCACGCCCGCAGCCGGTCCACCTCGTCCTCATAGGTCTCCCGCCCCTTGGAGGTGAGACGGTAGGTGCGTTTGCGCCCCTCCACTTCGGTCTCTTCAATGAGTTCTTCGTCCTGAAATTTGTTCAGCAGGGTGTACAGGGTCCCCGGCCCCAGGGTGACCCGCCCCCGGGTCTTTCGCTCCACAAAGGCGGCCACGTCGATGCCGCACATCTCCCCGTGGAGAAAGGCCATCAGCACATAAAACATGGACTCGGTGAGGGGACCGCGGCTCTTGGTTCCCATGGCTTCACCCCCTAATATCGAAACTTGATATCGTCTAATGATATTATAATATCGTCCCACGATATTGTCAACGGACTGTGGAAAATTCTCCCTTTTGCGGCACCGGGTTGTGACGGCTTTCGTTGGGGGGAGACACTATAATGGACGGTGTTGACAAGCAGGGGAGAGGAGGGAGAAACCATGACCGTCATCTATGTGGACACCCTGTTTCTGCTCAACGCCATTGTAGACTATCTGCTGCTGCTGTGCTCCGCCCGGCTGGCGGGGGAGCCCCTGCGGCGGCTGCGCTTTGCCCTGGGGGCTGTGTTGGGCGGGGGCTATGCCGTGGCCATCTTTCTGCCCGGCTTGGAGTTTCTGGGCCGTCCCCTGTGCCGCCTCACCTGGGGGGTGCTGGTGGTGTTTCTGGCCTTTTGGAGCAGCCGCAGACTGCTGCGGCAAGTGCTCATCTTCTTTGCCCTGTCCTGTGCCTTTGGAGGCGGGGTGCTGGCCATCAGCCTGCTGGGCGGGCGGGGGCTGTCCCTGGAGGGGGGCGTCATTTACTCCTCCATGGACCTGAAGATCGTGCTGCTGTCGGCGGCGGGGTGCTATGTGGTGCTGACCCTGGTCTTTCAGCGGTGGGGACGGCACACCGCCGTGTCGGGAGAGCTGGTGCCGGTGACCTTGCGTATGGGGGAACGGCAAACACAGCTCACCGCCCTGCGGGATACGGGCAATACCCTCACCGACCCGGTGACAGGACGGAGCGTGATGGTGGCGGAGGGGAGCCGGATGGAGGAGTTATTCCCGCCGGAGGAGCGTCCAAGCCCCCAGCAGCTGCTGGACCCGGCGGGGACGCTGGAAGAGGTGCGGGACCCGGAGTGGAAGCGGCGCTTCCGTTTGCTGCCCTACCGGGCGGTGGGGGTGGACCGGGGGCTGCTGCTGGCGGTGCGGGTGGACCGGGCCTGGATCGCCGGGGAGGACCGGGGGCCCATGGTGGTGGCCCTGTCGCCCACCCCGGTATCCGACGGGGGCGGATACGCCGCCCTGTTGGGGGAATGAGGAAAGGATGGCTGGAGCATGAGATGGAAGATTTTAGAGTGGGTCCAGGGCCTTTTGTGCCGCCTTGGGCTGCTGGAGCCGGGAAAGGTCATGTACATCGGGGGCAGCGATGTGCTGCCCCAGCCCTTGGACAAGGCCCGGGAGGCAGAGCTCATCGCCCGCCTGGGAGAGGGGGACCAGGAGGCGAGGAAGGAGCTGATCGAGCACAACCTGCGGCTGGTCGTGTACATAGCGAAGAAGTTCGACAATACGGGAGTAGGTGTGGAGGACTTGATCTCGATCGGCACGATCGGCCTGATCAAGGCGATCAATACTTTCAACCCGACGAAAAAGATCAAGCTTGCGACCTATGCGTCGAGATGTATTGAAAATGAAATACTGATGTATCTTCGAAGGAACAGCAAGACGAAGATGGAGGTCTCCATTGACGAGCCGCTGAATGTGGACTGGGACGGCAATGAGCTCCTGCTCTCCGATATCCTTGGGACAGATGAGGATACGATCTACAGAGATCTGGAGAATGAGGCGGAGCGCAAGCTTCTGATCCGTGCGCTGAACAAGCTGAGCAGCAGAGAAAAGCTGATCGTCCGGATGCGGTTCGGCCTGGATGACCCGGAAGGGAAGGAGAAGACGCAGAAGGAAGTGGCAGATCTGCTCGGGATCTCGCAGTCATATATCTCGCGTCTGGAGAAGAAGATCATGCAGAGGCTGAAGCGGGAAATGGTCAGATATGAATGAAAGAATACCGGCAAGGGATGAACATATTGAAAACAGATTTCCTACATATTTTCTGAAAAACGATGTATTCTATGTGCAGAAATGTTACAATAGAAGAAAAATGAAAAAGGGTTGGTGAGACTTATGAAGCTTACTTTTATTGGTGCGGCCCATGAAGTTACGGGAAGCTGTCATTTTCTCCAGGCAGCGGGGAAAAATATCCTGATCGACTGCGGGATGGAGCAGGGTCCGGATCTGTATGAAAATCCGGGGCTTCCGATCCCGGAGAATGAAGTCGACTATGTGTTCCTGACGCATGCGCATATCGACCATTCAGGCATGCTCCCGAGACTGGCGAAGAGAGGGTTCAAGGGACAGATCTTCGCCACGTTTGCGACTGCGGATCTCTGCAATATCATGCTTCGAGACAGCGCGCATATCCAGGAGTTCGAGGCAGAGTGGAGGAACAGGAAAGGAAAGCGTGCAGGACAGCCCGAGTATGAGCCGGTCTATGTGATGCAGGACGCTCTGGATGCGATCGAGATGCTTGTACCGTGCGAGTATGGCGAGAGGATCACGATCTGCGACGGGATTCAGATCCGTTTTACCGATGTAGGCCATCTGCTTGGCTCGGCAAGCATCGAGGTGTGGGCGACGGAAGGAGACGTGACCAAAAAGATCGTCTTCTCCGGTGATGTGGGGAATATCGATCAGCCGATCATCAAAGACCCTACGTATACGGAGGCGGCAGATTATGTGGTGGTAGAGTCCACCTACGGAAACCGGATCCATTCTGCGGAGAAGCCGGATTATCTCGGAGAGTTTACCAGGATCATCCGCGAGACCTTTGACAGGGGAGGAAATGTAGTCATTCCTTCGTTCGCGGTCGGCAGGACTCAGGAGATGCTGTATTTCATCCGAGAGATCAAGGAGAAAAGGCTGCTTCCCGAATACCAGGATTTCGAGGTGTACCTGGACAGCCCGCTGGCGATCGAGGCGACGAAGGTCTTTACGAAAAATATGAGGGACTGTTTTGATGAAGAGGCACTGGCCCTTGTAAACGCAGGGGTGAACCCTCTTGTCTTTCCGGGACTTCACACATCCACCACGAGTGAAGACTCGAAGATGATCAATTTTATCGAGAAGCCGAAGGTCATCATATCGGCTTCCGGAATGTGTGACGCGGGGCGGATCCGCCATCATCTGAAACACAATCTGTGGAGGACGGAATGTACGATCCTCTTTGTGGGATATCAGGCGAACGGAACGCTCGGACGGCGTCTGCTGGAGGGAGAGAAGAATGTCAAGCTCTTCGGGGAACCGATCGAGGTGCACGCCCGGATCGAAAGCCTGCACGGCGTCAGCGGACATGCGGATATGAACGGCCTGCTGAACTGGATCGGCGGATTCAGGACACCGATAGAGAGAGTTTTCGTTGTGCACGGCGAGGATGAGGTGACAGAGGAGTTTGCGAAGACGGTGGAGGAACGGTTCGGCTGCAGGACATGGGCTCCGTATCCGTGCTGTGAGGCTGATCT
>USCO01000029.1 GCA_900553135.1 uncultured Eubacteriales bacterium
TCCAGCGCTCCAAGGGCTACTCCACCCGGGCCTCTCTGTCCGTGGCGGAGATCGGGGAGATGTGCAAGGTCATCAAGGCGGCCAACCCCAACGCCGCCATTCTGGTGGACAACTGCTACGGCGAGTTCGTAGAGACCCTGGAGCCCACCCACGTGGGGGCCGACCTGGTGGTGGGCTCCCTCATCAAGAACCCCGGCGGCGGCCTGGCCCCCACCGGCGGCTACATCGCCGGACGGAAGGACCTGGTGGAGGGGGCCGCCATGCGGCTCACCGTCCCCGGTATCGGCGGGGAGTGCGGCTCCACCCTGGGCAACAACCGCCTGCTGTACCAGGGCCTGTTCCTGGCCCCCCACACCGTGGCTCAGGCCGTGAAGACCGCCGTGTTCGCCGCCCGGGTCATGGAGCTGCTGGGCTACGAGACCGAGCCCCGTTCCAGCCAGGTGCGCCACGACATCATTCAGATGATCCACATGCGCCAGCCCGACGCTTTAAAGAAGTTCTGCAAGGGCATCCAATTCGGCGCCCCCGTGGACTCCTACGTCACCCCCGAGCCCTGGGATATGCCCGGCTACGACTGCCCCGTCATCATGGCGGCGGGCGCCTTCGTTCAGGGCGCTTCCATCGAGCTGTCCGCCGACGCCCCCATGCGGGAGCCCTACACCGTCTATCTCCAGGGCGGCCTGACCTTTGAGTCCGGCCGGCTGGGGGTGCTGCTGGCGGTGCAGGAGCTGCTGGGCCAGCCCGAATAAGGCCGCCCTTTCCCGCATAGGACATGGTCCCAAGGGCATATCCTGACCCAGAGAGGGGGGAGCGCCCTTGGGACCGCGTTTTCGACGGCGGCGGCGCAGGGTTCGCCGGATTCCCGGCTGGGCCTTGACCATTGCGGTAGGGCTTTTGCTGGCGGCGGGCTGCGTCAGCCTCCTGGAGCTGCGTCTGCGCCCCATGGTCATCACTCTGGCCCAGGCCCAGGCCCAAAACCTGGTCACCTCCGTGGTGGAGCAGGCCTTTTCCAGGGAAATGAACGCCCAGCCCGACGCCTACCGCCAGCTGGTAGACATCCAGCGGGATGAAACTGGGGCCATCACCGCCCTCAGCGCCGACATGCCCGTGCTCAACCAGCTGCGCACCACCCTGACCGCCGACGTGCTTCAGGCTTTGCAGAGCGCCGACGTGTCCCAGATCCAGGTGCCCCTGGGCAGCCTGGTAGACCTGGACCTGCTGTGGGGCTTGGGGCCGACTGTAAAGGTTTATTCCATGACAGTCGGCACGGTAGAAGGGGAGTTCGAGAGCGAATTTTCCTCCGCCGGGGTGAATCAGACGGTGCACCGCATCATTTTGACCCTGAAAGTGCCTTTGACCCTGATGCTGCCCGGCGGGGCGGCGGAGACGGTGTGTGAGACCCAGCTGTGCGTGGCCGAGACGGTGATCGTGGGCCAGGTACCCGAGAGCTACCTGCAATGGGGCGGCCAATGACCTTTTTGACACATGAATTAAGGGAGGAACCCATGGACATCCAACAGGAGATGGAACAGCTGCGCCGGGAGCTGGTGCAGGCCAATTACGAGTATTACGTGCAGGATAACCCCACCATGTCGGACTACGACTACGACCACAAGCTGCGCCGGCTGGAGGAGCTGGAGGCGGCCCACCCCGAGTGGGTCACCCCCGACTCGCCCACCCAGCGGGTGGGGGGCAAGGCCCTGGAGTCCTTCCAGCAAGTGACCCACCGGGTGCCCCTGGAGTCCCTCCAGGACGTCTTTGACTTTGACGAGCTGCGCGCCTTTGACCAGCGGGTGCGGGGTACCGTGCCCCAGCCCCGCTACTCCGTGGAGCCCAAGGTGGACGGCCTGTCCGTGGCCCTGGAGTATGAGGATGGTCTCTTTGTCCGGGGGGCCACCCGTGGCGACGGCCAGGTGGGCGAGGACGTCACCGAGAACCTGCGTACTGTAAAGTCAATTCCCTTGCGTGTTCCTGATGCTCCTGGAACTTTGATTGTCCGGGGCGAGGTCTATATGCCCAAAAAGGTGTTCCACGCCCTCAACGAGGAACGGGAGAAGCGGGGAGAGGCCCTCTTCGCCAACCCCCGCAACGCCGCTGCCGGGTCCCTGCGCCAGCTGGACCCCAAGGTGGCCGCCCAGCGCAAGCTGGACATTGCGGTCTTTAATGTACAGTGGGCGGAAAACGTGACCTTCACCACCCATCTGGAAAGCCTGGATTACTTGAAGGAGAAGGGCTTTAAAGTAATTCCCCATGACAGCTGCGACACCATTGAGCAGGCGGTGGAGAAGATCCAGGCCGTGGGCGACCACCGGGAGGACTACCCCTTCGACATCGACGGCGCGGTGGTGAAGCTGGACGATCTGGCCCAGCGGGAGACCCTGGGCTCCACGGCCAAATTCCCCCGGTGGGCGGCGGCCTACAAGTATCCCCCCGAGGTAAAGCCCGCCAAGCTCCTGGACATCGCTATCCAGGTGGGGCGCACCGGAGTGCTCACCCCCAAGGCCATCCTGTCTCCCGTGCGCCTGGCCGGGACCACGGTGACCAACGCCACCCTTCACAACCAGGATTTCATCTCGGAAAAGGACATCCGCATCGGGGACACGGTGCTGGTACGCAAGGCGGGGGAGATCATCCCCGAGGTGCTCTCCGTGGTGATGGACCAGCGCCCCGAGGGGACAAGCCCCTATTTCCTGCCCCAGGTCTGCCCGGTGTGCGGCGCCCCCGTGGAGCGCGACGAGGACGGGGCCCACATCCGCTGCACCGGAGCCGAGTGCCCCGCCCAGCTGCTGCGCACCCTGGCCCACTTTGCCAGCCGGGACGCCATGGACATTGACGGTCTGGGCATCGCTGTAGTGGAGAACCTGGTGAACGCCGGACTGGTGCGCACCCCCGGCGACCTGTACTTCCTGAAGGCGGAGGAGGTAGCCGCTCTGGACCGCATGGGCCAGAAGTCGGCAGAGAACCTGCTCTCCGCCATTGAGCGCTCCAAGAGCCAGGACCTGTCCCGGCTGCTCTTTGCCTTCGGCATCCGCCAGGTGGGGCAGAAGGCGGGCAAGATCCTGGCCCAGCGCTTCGGCTCTCTGGACAACCTCCAGGCGGCCACCCTGGAGGAGCTCACCGCCGTGGACGACATCGGCGCCATCACCGCCCAGAACATTCTGGACTGGTTCCAGAGCCCCCAGAGCCAGCACCTCATCGCCCGCCTCAAGGAGGCCGGGGTGAACATGCAGGCCGAGCAGAAGGGGGAGGACCAGCGCTTTGCCGGCAAGACCTTTGTGCTCACCGGCACTCTGGACCGCTTCACCCGCGCCGAGGCCACCAAGATGATCGAGGACCGGGGCGGCAAGGCCGCCGGGTCCGTGTCCAAAAAGACCACCTATGTGGTGGCGGGGGAGGCCGCCGGTTCCAAGCTGCGCAAGGCCCAGGAGCTGGGCATCCCCGTTTTGACCCAGGAGGAATTTCTGGCCCTGATGGAGTGATGTTGTTTCTCCTGGAAAACTGTGCTATACTGAACCATATCAAATAAGGGAGAAGGGGCTGCTATGGGGGCTAAAAAAGGTTATTTCTTTATCGTTGTCACCATTATCATGTTCACCTCCTACGAGGTGGTACTGAAATTCATCTCGGGCCAGCTCAATTCCATGCAGCTGACCCTGTGCCGGTTCTCGGTGGGCTTTGTGATCTTGCTGCCCCTGGCCCTGCACACCCTGAAAAAGCGGGGAGAGCGGCTGGACGGCAAGAGCGTGGCCTACTTCGCCCTGCTGGGCCTTCTGGGCATCGCCCTGAGCATGCCCATCCTCCACGTGTCGGTGAACTACGCCGGCTCCTCGGTGGCGGCGGTGCTCTTTAGCTGCAACCCGGTGTTCGTCACCTTTTTGGCCTTCTTCCTGCTGAAGGAGCCCATTCTGCCCCGGCACATCGCCGCGCTGGTTCTGGAGGTGGCGGGCACCATCGCCATCATTAACCCCTTCCAGACCTCGGTGAACCTGCTGGGCACCGCCCTGACCCTGCTGTCCACCACCCTGTTCTCCTTCTACGGGGTGCTGGGCAAGCGCAAGTGCGCCCAGTTCGGCGGGGCAGTGGTCACCTGCTTCAGCTTCTTCTTCGGCAGTCTCATTCTGCTCATCATCATTCTGCTGTCCCACATTCCCGCCCTGGCTCAGATGCTCACCGGGGCGGGCCTTGGGGAGTTTGCCAACATCCCCATTTTCGCCGGGTACACCCTGCAGAATCTGCCCTATGTGCTCTTTGTCTCGGTGGGCGTGGCGGGCATCGGCTTTTGCTGCTATTTCCTGGCCATGGAGTACCAGCCCGCCAGCGTGGTCTCCCTGGTCTACTTCTTCAAGCCCGCCCTGGCCCCGGTGCTGGCCTGGATGATTCACGGCGAGATCATCTCTCAGAACATGCTGGTGGGTATTATCCTGATCGTGGCCGGTTCCCTGTGCGCCATTATCCCGGGCATTCTGGAAGCAAAACGGGTCTCTGTGCCCAAATAAATTCTGTTTTACATGTGAGTGAGGGAAAACGTTATGTCAGTTTCTAAGGTCTATTTTACTGATTTCCATACCGTGGCCTTTGGCGACGGCCTGCCCACCAAGCTGAAAAAGCTCATCAAGAAGGCGGGCATCGCCGACCTGGACCTGGAGGGCAAGTTCGTGGCCATCAAGATGCACTTCGGCGAGCTGGGCAACGTCAGCTACCTGCGGCCCAACTACGCCCGTGCTGTGGTGGACGTGGTGAAGGAGCTGGGCGGCAAGCCCTTCCTCACCGACTGCAACACCATGTACCCCGGCAGCCGCAAAAACGCCCTGGAGCACCTGGAGTGCGCCTGGGAAAACGGCTTTACCCCCCTCACCGTGGGCTGTCCCATCCTCATTGGCGACGGCCTGAAGGGCACCGACGACGTGGAGGTCCCCGTGGTGGGCGGCGAGTACGTAGAGAAGGCCAAGATCGGCCGTGCGGTGATGGACGCCGACGTGTTCATCTCCCTGACCCACTTCAAGGGCCACGAGATGACCGGCTTTGGCGGCACCATCAAGAACATCGGCATGGGCTGCGGCTCCCGGGCGGGCAAGAAGGAGCAGCACGCCAGCGGCAAGCCCCAGATCGACCCCAAGCTGTGCCGGGGCTGCACCCGCTGCCAGAAGGAGTGCGCCAACGGCGGCCTGGTCTTTGACCAGGAGAGCAAGAAGATGACCGTGGACCAGAACAACTGCGTGGGCTGCGGCCGGTGCCTTGGCGCCTGCAACTTCGACGCCATCTACTTTGTCAACGACAACGCCAACGCCGCTCTGAACTGCCGCATGGCCGAGTACACCAAGGCGGTGCTGGACGGCCGTCCCAACTTCCACATCTCCCTGGTGGTGGATGTGTCTCCCAACTGCGACTGCCACGGGGAGAACGACGTGCCCATCCTGCCCAACATCGGCATGTTCGCCTCCTTTGACCCCCTGGCTCTGGACCAGGCCTGCGTGGACGCCTGCCTGGCCGCCACTCCCATGCCCGACAGCCAGCTGGCCCACCACCTGGCTGACCCCAACTTCCACGACCACCACGACCACTTCACCAACTCCACTCCCGAGTCGGAGTGGCGCAGCTGCCTGGACCACGCCGAGAAGATCGGCCTGGGCTCCCGCAGCTATGAACTGATCCGCATGTAAGGAAAACGCCCTGCAGATGAACTGCCAGGGCGCGTTTGTGCTAAATTTTTCCCCGCCATTGCAAAGGGGGTTAGAGTATGCTAAAATCCAGCCAAGCGGGGCCTTTGCGGAATAAAACCGGCCCCCGGTACAAAACGTAGCAGCGACGTGTATCACAGGTCCCTTGACCGCCCAAATACAAGGAAAAGGAGCGCAGATATGAGCAAATTTGAGTTGAAGCCCGGTTTCTTCTTTACCGGAGCCCTGGACCACGACCTGAGAGTATTCGATATCATCATGTACACCGAATACGGCACCACCTATAACTCCTACGTGCTGAAAACGGAAAACCACACCGTGCTCTTCGAGACGGCCAAGGCCAAGTGTCTGGACAGCTGGCTGGAGAAGGTAGGGGAGATCGCCCCTCTGGAGTCCGTGGACTACCTGGTGGTCAGCCACACCGAGCCCGACCACAGCGGCAGCGTGGAGCGTCTGCTGGAGCTCAACCCCCGGCTGAAGATCGTGGCCACGCCCTGCGCCATCGGCTTTTTGAAGGAGATCGTCAACCGGGACTTCTACTCCATCCCCGTAAAGGACGGCCAGACCCTCACCCTGGACGACAAGACCCTGGAGTTCATCGTGGTGCCCAACCTCCACTGGCCCGACACCATGTACACCTACCTGCGGGAGGACAAGATCCTGGTCACCTGCGACTCCTTCGGCTCCCACTACGCCTGCGACGGCATCCTCTCCAGCGCCGTCACCGACCAGGAGGGCTACTGGAAGGCCACCAAGTACTACTACGACTGCATCATCGGTCCCTTCAAGTCCTTCATGCTGGACGCCCTGGAGCGTGTGCGTCCCCTGGAGCTGGACCTCATCTGCCCGGGCCACGGCCCCGTGCTGGACCGGGACATCCCCCAGATGCTGGACACCTACACCCAGTGGTCCACCGTCATCAACCCCAACCCCAAGCCCACCGTCATCATCCCCTACGTCAGCGCCTACGGCTACACCGGCCAGCTGGCCCAGGCCATTGCCCAGGGCATCGCCCAGGCGGGGGACATCGACGTGCGCAGCTATGATATGGTCTCCGCCGACGCCGCCCAGGTGGCCCAGGAGCTGCTCTTTGCCGACGGCTTCCTGCTGGGCACTCCCACCATCGTGGGTGAGGCCCTGAAACCCATCTGGGACCTGACCACCGGCATGTTCGCCGCCACCCACGGCGGAAAACTGGCCTCCGCCTTCGGCAGCTACGGCTGGAGCGGCGAGGGCGTGCCCCACATCATGGAGCGCCTCAAGCAGCTCAAGCTCAAGACGGTGGAGGGCTTCCGGGTGCGCTTCAAGCCCAGTGAGGAGCAGCTCGCCCAGGCCCAGGAGTACGGCGCCGAGTTTGGCCGCCAGCTGCTGGAGAACCTGCATCCCATCCAGCGCGCCCCCAAGGGCAAGGTGCGCTGCGACGTGTGCGGCGCGGTGTTTGATTCCGACGCCGAGGTGTGCCCCGTCTGTAAGGTTGGCCCCGAGCACTTTGTTCCCCTCACCGGGGAGGAGAAGGCCCCCAAGGAGGAGCTGGTGCGGTGCAAGGTGTGCGGCGCGGTGTTCGACGCCAGCCAGGAGCGCTGCCCTGTCTGCGGCGTGGGCCCCGAGTACTACCTGCCTGTGAAGGAGGAGAAGAAGGCTTCCGGCACCCGCAAGCTGGTGAAGTGCCTGGTGTGCGGCGAGATCTTCGACTCCTCTCTGGATACCTGCCCCGTCTGCGGCGTGGGCCGGGACAAGTTTGTGGAGGTGGAGGTGGAGGAGACCACCTTCCGCAACGACACCCAGAACACCTATGTCATCCTGGGCAACGGCTGCGCCGGCGTCAGCGCCGCCCAGGCCATCCGGGAACGGGACAAGACGGGCCGTATCCTGCTCATCTCCAATGAGGGCCCCGCCTATCAGCGGCCCATGCTCACAAAGGCCATGCTCTCCGGCCTCACCGCCGACCAGATGGCCCTGCATCCCGCCGGCTGGTATGAGGCCCAGAACATCGTCCAGATCCTGGAGCGCCAGGTGGTGGCGGTGGACGCCCAGGCCAAGCAGGTGGAGCTGGACGGCGGCTTCAAGCTGCCCTACACCAAGCTGATCTTCGCCCTGGGCAGCGAGTCCTTCATCCCGCCCATCCCCGGCCACGACAAGCAGGGAGTGGTGGCCATCCGCCGCCTGGGCGACGTGGAGAAGGTCCAGGCCATGGGCACCTCCCTGAAGAAGGCCGTGGTCATCGGCGGCGGCGTGCTGGGTCTGGAGGCCGCCTGGGAGCTGCGCAAGGCGGGCGTCCAGGTCACCGTGCTGGAGCTGGCCCCCAAGCTCATGGGCCGTCAGCTGGACGACCAGGCCGCCGCTGTGCTGCTGGACGCCTGCGCCAAGTCTGAGGTGCGGGTGGAGACCGGCGTACAAATCCAGGCCATCCAGGGCGGCGAGACCGTCACCGGCGTGGAGCTGGGCAGCGGCGAGGTCATCCCCGCCGACCTGGTCATCCTGTCCACCGGCGTACGGGCCAACACCGCCGTGGCCCAGGCCGCCGGCGTGGAGGTGGACCGGGCCATCGTGGTCAACCAGCGCATGGAGACCAACCTGCCCGGCGTGTACGCCTGCGGCGACTGCGCCCAGTACCAGGGTGTGAACTACGCCCTGTGGCCCGAGGCCCAGGAGCAGGGCAAGACTGCCGGCGCCTGCGCCACCGGCGAGCTGACCCAGTACCAGCCCATCCGGCCCATCCTGAACTTCCACGGCATGAACACTGAGGTGTTCTCCATGGGCGACCCGGGCAAGACCCCCGGCGTGGAGTACAAGACCCTGGAGATCCGGGACGGGGAGAACCTGCAGCGGCTGTACTTCACTGGCAACCGCCTGTGCGGCGTGATTCTGGTGGGCGACCTGTCCCAGATGGCCGACCTTATGGCCGCCGTGGAGGAGCAGCGCCCCTTCCAGCAGCTCTTTGCTTAATCCTCTCAACAAAATTCCGGGCGGGAGATAAAGCTCTCCCGCCCGGTTTTCTTACCCTCGTGGCTCTGGCCGGTGGGGCTTGGTCCTGCCAAAGGCGGGTTGGCGAAGAACACATTTTCTCTCCCGGCGATTGACAGAATCTGAGATTGGTAGTATATTGTACTCAATTGAATCAGGATCTTCAGGGCGGGGTGAAATTCCCCACCGGTGGTACAGCCCACGAGCCGCAAGGCATGATTCGGTGCAATTCCGAAGCCGACAGTATAGTCTGGATGAAAGAAGATCGTGTGTTATGCGGGGAAGTATCAAAACCCACACGCATGGTGCCGCTCTGGAATGATATTCATTCCAGAGCTTTCTTTTTGCCATGCTGTGGGGGCCTTTTCCCGCACCATGATGCCTTGAACCTTCCGTTCAAGGCATTTTTCTTTTTCAGGAGGCACAGTATGAACGACGCCGACTATATGAGCCTTGCCCTGGAGCTGGCCCGGCGGGGGATGGGCTGGACCTCTCCCAACCCCATGGTGGGGGCCGTGCTGGTGAAGGATGGTCAGATCATCGGTCAGGGGTGGCACACCAGGTACGGAGCCCTCCACGCCGAGCGGGAGGCCTTGAAGAGCTGCACCCAGTCCCCCCAGGGAGCCACCCTGTATGTGACCCTGGAGCCCTGCTGCCACCACGGCCGCCAGCCGCCCTGCACCCAGGCCATTCTGGATGCCGGGATCGCCCGGGTGGTGGTAGGCTCCCATGACCCCAATCCCTTGGTGGCGGGCAAGGGGCTGCGTATTCTGCGGGAGCACGGCATCCAGGTGGAGACCGGGGTGTGCCAGGAGGCCTGCGATGCCTTGAACCAGGTGTTTTTCCATTACATCCAGACCCGACAGCCCTACGTGGTGCTGAAGTACGCCATGACCATGGACGGAAAGATTGCCACCCGCACCGGGGCCTCCAAGTGGATCACCGGGGAGGCGGCCCGGCGCCGGGTCCATGAGGATCGCCACCGCTGCGCCGCCATTCTGGCGGGGGTTGGCACCGTGATAGCTGATGACCCTTTGCTCACCTGCCGTATGGAGGAAGGCAAGAACCCCATCCGGGTCATCTGCGACACCCATCTGCGCACCCCTCTGGACAGCCAGATCCTCCGCACCGCCCGGGAGGTCCCCACCATCCTGGCCACCGCCTGCGCCGAGGAAGGACAGCGGGCCCCCTATGAGGCAGCTGGGTGCCGGGTGTGGACGCTGCCAGAGCGGAAGGGCCATGTGGACCTTGCCGCCCTCATGGCGCGCCTGGGGCAGGAGGGGATCGACAGCGTGCTGCTGGAGGGGGGCGGCACCCTGAACTGGTCTGCCCTGGAGCAGGGCTTGGTTCAGAAGGTACAGGTCTACATCGCCCCCAAGCTCTTTGGGGGCGGGGCGGCCAAGTCTCCGGTGGAGGGGCTGGGCGTGGAGACCCCCGACCAGGCGGTGCGGCTGGTCCATACCACCATTACCCCGCTGGGGGAGGATTTTTTGCTGGAGAGCGAGGTGGAATCTCATGTTTACCGGGATCGTTGAGGAACTGGGCACTGTGCGCTCCGTGCGCCGGGGAGCGCACTCGTCGGTGCTGTCCATTTCCGCAAAGGAAGTGCTGTCCGACCTGAAGGTGGGAGACAGCGTGGCGGTGAACGGGGTGTGTCTCACCGCCACCACAGTGGACAGCGGCGGCTTTACCGCCGACGTGATGCACGAAACGCTGAACCGCTCCTCTCTGGGCGCTCTCACGGCGGGCAGCCACGTGAATCTGGAGCGGGCCATGGCGGCAAACGGACGCTTTGGAGGCCACATCGTCTCCGGTCACATCGACGGCACGGGCACCATCACCGCCCTGAAACAAGACGACAACGCCCTGTGGTACACCGTCTCCGCCCCGCCGGCCCTTTTGCGGTACATTGTGGAGAAGGGCTCCGTGGCCATCGACGGCGTCAGCCTGACGGTGGCGGCGGTGGGGGAGAGCTGGTTTTCCATCTCTGCGATTCCCCATACTGTGGCGGTCACCCTGCTGGGGGAAAAGGGCGTAGGGGACGTGGTCAACCTGGAAAACGACGTCATCGGCAAATATGTGGAGAAGCTGCTGCGGCCTCAGACTCAGGAGGCGCCCAAGCGCTCCCTCACATTGGAATTTTTAGCGGAACACGGGTTTTAAGCATTGACAAGGAGGATCACAACTATGGAACATCCCTATTGTACCGTGGAGGTAGCTCTGGAAGAGCTGCGGGCAGGCCATCTCATCATCACCATCGACGACCCCGACCGGGAGAACGAGGGAGACCTGATCTGCGCGGCTCAGTTTGCCACCACGGAGAATGTCAATTTTATGGCCGTCCACGCCAAGGGACTCATCTGCACCCCCATGAGCGAGGAGGTCGCCGCCCGGCTGGGGCTGGAACAGATGGTAAAGGTAAACACCGACAACCACTGCACCGCCTTTACCGTCTCCATCGACCACGTAGACACCACCACCGGCATCTCGGCCCAGGAGCGGGGTTACACCTGCCGCAAGTGCGTGGACCCCTCCACCCGGCCTGAGGACCTGCGCCGCCCCGGCCACGTATTTCCCTTGGTGGCCCGGCGGGGAGGCGTGCTCACCCGCAACGGCCACACCGAGGCCACGGTGGACCTGTGCCGCCTGGCGGGGCTGACCCCCTGCGGCCTGTGCTGTGAGATCATGCGGGACGACGGCACCATGATGCGCACCACTGAGCTGCTGGAGAAGGCCCGGGAGTGGGGACTGAAGGTCATCACCATCAAGGCGCTTCAGGACTACTGCCGTCTCCACGACAAGCACGTGGTCCGGGAGGCGTCGGCCAAACTTCCCACCCGCTATGGGGAGTTCCAGATCTACGGCTATATCAACGACCTCACCGGAGAGCACCATGTAGCCCTGGTGAAAGGGGAGATCGGGGATGGCCGGGACATCCTGTGCCGGGTCCACTCCGAGTGCCTCACGGGGGACGTGTTTGGCTCCCGGCGGTGTGACTGCGGCCAGCAGCTGGCTGCCGCCATGACCCAAATCGACCGGGAGGGCCGGGGCGTGCTGCTGTACATGCGCCAAGAGGGCCGGGGCATCGGCCTGATCAACAAGCTCAAGGCCTATGAGCTCCAGGAACAGGGCTTTGACACCGTGGACGCCAATGTGAAGCTGGGCTTTGCCCCAGACCTGCGGGAATACTGGACAGGGGCCCAGATCCTGCGGGATCTTGGCATCAGGACCATGCGTCTGCTCACGAACAATCCGGACAAGATCTACCAGCTCTCCGACTTCGGTCTGGAGATCACCCAGCGGGTCCCCATCCAGGTAGAGGCCAACCAGGATGACCTGTTCTATCTGCGCACCAAGCAGCGCCGCATGGGACATATTCTCAACTACTGAAACTCATTATCATAAAACAGGAGGAATGAATCATGAAAACTCTGGAAGGCAATCTGGTCGCTCAAAATCTGAAAGTAGGCATCGTGTGTGCCCGCTTCAACGAATTCATTGTGTCAAAGCTGCTCAGCGGCTGTGAGGACGGCCTGCTGCGCCATGGGGTCAACGCCGACGACATCAGCGTGGCCTGGGTCCCCGGCGCCTTTGAGATTCCCCTCATCGCCGCCAAGATGGCCAAAAGCGGCAAGTATGACGCCGTCATCGCCCTGGGGGCGGTGATTCGGGGCAGCACCAGCCACTACGACTACGTGTGTAACGAGGTATCCAAGGGCATAGCCTCCGTGGCCCTGGAGAGCGGCGTACCCGTCATGTTCGGCGTCCTTACCACCGACACCATCGAGCAGGCCATTGAGCGCGCCGGCACCAAGGCAGGCAACAAGGGCGCCGAGTGCGCTCAGGGGGCTATTGAGATGGTCAACCTGATTCGTTCCCTGGACGCCTGAGCATGGTCAACCTGCTCTTTGACTATGACGGCACCCTCCACGACAGCCTGGCCATTTACGCCCCCGCCGTCCAGGCGGCCTACGACACTCTGGTGGCAAAGGGCTATGCCGCGCCCAAGACTTGGCCCCGGGAAACCATTCGTCAGTGGATCGGCCTGACCCCCCAGGAGATGTGGGACCGCTTTCAGCCCAACTTGCCCCGGGAGGAACAGCTTGCACGCAGCGCCCAGGTGGGGGACGAGATGCTGGCCCTGATCGGGCAGGGCCGGGCACAGCTGTACCCCGGCGTGCCCCAGGTGCTGGACCGGCTGAAGGGGATGGGGCTGCGCCTGCTCCTGCTGAGCAACTGCCCCGCCGCCTACCTCCAGGCCCACAGGGCCTGCTTTGGGCTGGAGCGCTGGTTTGATGGTCTCTATTGCGGGGAAGAATTTCAGTACCGGCCCAAGCACGAGATCCTGCCCATCCTGCGGATGAAGTGGCAAGGAACATTCCTTGTCATTGGAGACCGGGAGCAGGATGTGGAGATGGCACGGCGAAACCATGTGCCCGCCGTGGGTTGTCTGTACGGATACGGCAGCCGGGAGGAGCTGGCCTGGGCGGACCAACTCATCCAAAGCGTTGAGGAGCTGCCCGCCTTGGTGGAGAAGTTTGTTCGGAGAGAAGGGACACAGACTTCCTGAAACATTTCATATCCCGCAAGCCGCCGTCCCTGCAAAGGGCGGCGGCTTTTCCATCTGCGCGGAATGTTGTCGTAGGTTACCCCGGGCCTTCGGCTCAGGCCCTCCGGCAAAGGCCCCGGCGCAGGCTGCCCGCCCACACCCCTATGCCGGAGCCCTCCAGGGCCCGGGCAAAGGCCTGGGCCGCCGCCCAGTCCTCCCGCTCCTCCACCTGATTGAGCAGCACCTGGCGGGCCAACCCCTCCCGGGCAATGGCCCTTGCCGCCAGCTCCGGGGTCACCAGGTCCTCCGGTGATGCTCCTGTCAGGGCGCAAAAGCGCTCCGGGCGGTGGACCACCTGGAGGATAGGCCGTCCAAAGCCCGAGGCCCCCACCACCAGGATGGTGTGTTGGCTCTCCGGGGGAATGACGGGCTCGTGAGGGGCGTGGGCCTTCAGGGGCAGATGCTTGGAGCCGTCCGCCTCCACCAGCACCCAGGGGGCCAGAGTCTGAAGCTGAGAAACAGGGAGAGCAGGGACGGTAAGCTTTCCCTTCTCGTCGGGCCGCCCCAGGCACACCACCCGCTCCCGCAAGAGGATCTCCCGCACCGGCTGTATTTCGTCCCCGGGGAGCAGGGGAATCCCCGGGAAGGGGAGCATGTGGGTGGTGGTGCACAAAATGACTGACCCGGGCAGCTCCCGGGCCAGGGTGGCCAGCAGGGTGGTTTTTCCCCCGCTGCCAATGACGGACAACACGCCCTCCCGGACGCCCAATTCCTGCCAAACCAACACATCTCCTCCTTTTGCACGAAACCCTTTTGTTGACGGAAAATGGAATTTATTCTATAATAAATTGTTCTGATGGGGGCAAAATTCTCCCATCCCATTATAAAAGATTTTTTGAAACCATACAAGGTAGGAGTGACGCAGCAATGACGATCGACGCCCGAGGAAAAGCCTGTCCCCAGCCCGTGGTGCTGGCTCTGCACGCCCTGACGGAGCTGAAAGAAGGGGAGCTTCTGGAGGTTTGGGTGGACAACGACGCGGCGGTGGAAAACCTCAAGCGCATGGCCGCCCAGAAGGGCCGCCCCGCTTCGGTGCAGAAGGAGTCCGATTTCTGGCGGGTCCAGATCGGGGAGGGGGCTCAGAGCGAGAGCGCACAGCCCGACTGCGGCTGCACCGTCATGGGGGCGGACGCCGTGGTGGCCATCGGCAGCGACACCATGGGCCGGGGCAGCGAGGAGCTGGGCCGCGCCCTGCTGAAAAGTTTCCTTTACGCCCTGGCCCAGCTGGAGACGCCTCCCCGCACCCTGCTGTTCTTCAACGGCGGCGCCCACTGGACGGTGGAGGGCAGCCCCGCTCTGGAGGACCTGCGGGACCTGGAGAGCCGGGGAACGGAGATTCTCACCTGCGGCACCTGTCTGGACTTCTACGGCCTGAAGGAGAAGCTGGCCGTGGGCAGCATCACCAACATGTACCGCATCGCCGAGATCCTCACCCAGGCCGACCGCTTGGTAAACCTGTGATCTACCTCAACAACGCCGCCACCACCCTGCAAAAGCCCCCCTGCGTGGTCCGGGCGGTGGTTCAGGCCATGGAGCACCAGGGCAGCTGCGCCCGGGGGAGCCACGCCAGCGAGATGTCCGCCGCCCGCACCGTCTTTCACACCCGGGAGACCCTGGCCCGGCTGTTTGGCTTCTCCCATCCCGAGCGGGTCATCTTTACCGCCAACGCCACCCAGGCTCTCAACGCCGCCCTGTGGGGCTTTCTGCGCCCCGGGGACCATGTCATCGCCACCGACTGGGACCACAACTCCGTTCTGCGGCCCCTTCACGCCCTGGCCCGGACTCATGGGGTAGAAGTGGACTTTCTCCCCGCCGACCGCCAGGGGCGGCTGCGGTATGACCTGCTGGAATCCCTGGTGCGGCCAAACACCCGGATGCTGGTGGGCTCCCACGCCTCCAACCTGACGGGTAATCTGCTGGACCTCCAGCGCATGTCCGCCTTCGCAAAAAAACACGGCCTGGTGTTCCTCCTGGACGCCGCCCAGACGGCGGGATGCACCCCCATCGCCATGGAGGACATGGGGGTCCACCTGCTGGCCTTCACCGGGCACAAGGGGCTCATGGGCCCTCAGGGCACCGGCGGGCTGTGCGTGGCTCCGGGCGTGGAGCTGCGGCCGCTCCTCTCCGGGGGCACGGGGGTGCGCTCCTTTGAGGAAGGGCAACCGGAGGAATACCCGGAGCATCTGGAGGCGGGCACCCTCAACGGCCACGGTCTGGCCGGACTGGGAGCGGCGGCCGGCTTCATTCTGGAGACCGGGGTGGACGCCATCCACGCCCACGAGCGGGCGCTGACGGAGCGCTTTGTCCGGAGGCTCCAGAGCATGGACGGCGTGACCCTTTACGGCGACTTCTCCGGAAACCGGGCCCCGGTAGTGGCCCTGAATCTGGAGGGCTGGGACCCGGCCGCTGCCGCCGATGAGTTGTCTGTACAGTACGACATCGCCGTGCGCCCCGGCATCCACTGCGCCCCCCGGATGCACCGGGCACTGGGCACCCAGGACAGGGGCTGCCTGCGCTTCTCCTTCGGCTGGTACACCACGGAAGATGACATTGACGCGGCCCTGGCTGCTTTGAAGGAGATGACAACATGAGGGCAAAAAAGCCCACCCTGGTCATCACCTTTCCCACCACCACCGCCGCCCTGGGCTGGGAGCGGACCTGCCAGGAGCGGGGCGTGCCCGGGCGGCTCATCCCCGTGCCCGTGACCATCACCGCCGACTGCGGCCTGGCCTGGGCCATGCCCCCGGGGGAGCGAGCGCGGCTTTCCGCGGTGGAAGAGCTGCCTTACTCCGCTTTGCTGGAGATGGAGCTGTAGAGAATTAGGAATTAGGAGTTAGAAATTAGGAATTTCATGCGCTGCGGCGCAGATTCATATAGGGAGAGAAATCTATGCTGGTCATCATTCGCGGCGCGGGAGACATTGCCTCGGGCATTGCCCTGCGCCTGTACCGCGCTGGGATGCGCCTGGTGCTCACCGACTTGCCCGTGCCCACGGCGGTGCGGCGCACCGTCTGCTTCTCCGAGGCCATCCGCCTGGGGGAGGTCCAGGTGGAGGGGATCACCGCCCGCCTGGCTCACAACGCCCAGGAAGCCCTGGAGTGGACGAAACAGGGGATCGTCCCCGTGCTGGCTGACCCGGAAGGGAAGTGCATTGAAGAATTAAAGCCCGACGCCGTGGTGGACGCCATCCTGGCCAAGAAGAATCTGGGCACCCACATGGGCATGGCTCCGGCCGTGGTGGCAGTGGGGCCGGGCTTTACCGCCGGGGTGGACTGCCACGCGGCGGTGGAGACCATGCGGGGCCACACCCTGGGCCGGGTGCTGTACACCGGCTCTCCCATCCCAAACACCGGCGTGCCGGGGAACATCGGGGGCTACACTGTGGAGCGGGTGCTGCGGGCCCCCGCCAGCGGAATTTTCAAGCCCTTTCTGGAGATCGGCGCCATGGTAAAGGCCGGGGACATCGCCGCCATGGTAGGGGAGACCCCCATGTACTGCACCATTGACGGGTGTCTGCGGGGGCTGCTCCAGGAAGGCATTGAAGTCTTTGAAGGTATGAAGAGCGGAGACATCGACCCCCGCTGCAAGCCCGACCACTGCCTGTGCGCCTCGGATAAAGCTTTGGCAGTAGGCGGCGGCGTGCTGGAGGCTCTGCTCCACCTCACCCGGGTATTGGAGGAATGACCATGGACGAGATCAAGCTGACCAAGCTGGCCGAGTGCGCCGGATGCGGGGCCAAGGTTGGAGCGGGAGAGCTGAGTAAGCTGCTGGAGGGCCTGAAGGTCCGCCAGGACCCCAACCTGCTGGTTGGCTACGACCGCAGCGACGACGCCTCGGTGTACAAGCTGTCCGACGAGCTGGCTCTGGTGCAGACGGTGGACTTCTTTCCCCCCATTGCCGATGACCCCTATACCTTTGGGGCCATCGCCGCGGCCAACGCCCTGTCCGACGTGTACGCCATGGGCGGGGAGCCCAAGCTGGCCCTCAACGTCATGGCAGTGCCCGAGGACATGCCCAAGGAGGCGGTCCACGCCATTCTGCGGGGCGGCTACGAGAAGGCCTACGAGGCGGGGGCCATCATCACTGGGGGCCACAGCATCTACGACAAGGAACCCAAGTACGGCATGGCGGTCACTGGGTTTGTCCATCCCGACAAGCTCCTGACCAACTCCGGGGCCCAGCCCGGGGACCTCCTCATCTACACCAAGCCCGTAGGCATCGGGGTACTCACCGCCGGGATCAAGGGCCAACTCACCGATGAGGAGACAAGGAAATTTGCCGAGGGCCTGATGATGACCCTCAGCAAGTACGCCCGAGATATTATGGTAAACTACAGAGTCCACGCCTGCACCGACGTTACCGGCTTCGGCATGCTGGGCCATCTGCTTGAAATGGCTCAGGGGAGCGGGGCTGAGATTCACCTGGACCTGTCCGGCATCTCCTTCATCCCCCAAGCCCTGGAGCTGGCCCGTCTGGGCGTGCTGCCCGCCGGGGTGTACCGCAACCGCCACTTCGCCCAGGACTGGGTGGAGGCGGGGGAGACCGAGCTGGCCCTTCAGGACCTCCTGTACGACCCCCAGACCTCGGGCGGCCTGATGATGGCCGTCCACCCGGAGGACGCCCCGGCCCTGCTGGAAGAGCTGCGCCGGGACAAGCGGGTGCCTGCCCCCCAGCTGGTGGGCCGGGTGGCCCCCTACGAAGACGGCAAGCGCATTTACTTGCATTAGGAGGAAATCATGACCGATTACACCTTTTTCTCCGCTCTTTTGGACTGTGTCCGCCAGGGCGGCACGCTGGTCCTGTGTACCGTGGTAGACAGCGCGGGCTCCGCGCCCCGGGGGGCAGGTGCCCGCATGGCCCTGCTGCCTGACGGCGCCTGGCTGGGCACCGTAGGGGGCGGCGCGGTGGAGCACCTGGTCCAGGAGCGCGCCGCCCAGGTCCTGGCCGGAACGGCTCAGAGCGGCCTGGTGCACCACTCCCTGGGGGGCGAGGGGAGCTCCACGGGCATGGTGTGCGGCGGGGCGGTGACGGTGTGCATCCAGTCTCTGGGGCCCCAGCAGCTGTCCCAGCTGGAGCGTCTCGTGGACTTTCTGAAAAGTGGAACTCCTTGCCTGCTGTTGCTGGACAAGGTCAACGAGGCTCCCGGATTTTCCGTCTATGGGGAAGGGGAGACCCCGTCTGACCTCTCCGCCCGGCCCCAGACCGCGCCCCTTCTGGAGGAGGACATGTACACCGAACCCATGGGCCAGGACGGGGTCCTCTACCTCTTCGGCGGGGGACATGTGGGCCAGGCCCTGGCTCCCATGCTGGCCCAGGTGGGCTTTCGTGTGGTGGTCTTTGACAGCCGGGAGGAGCTGGCCCGGCCGGAGCGCTTTCCCGGGGCGGAGCAGGTGGTGCGCGGCTCCTTTGACCGCATCGGAGAGCAGGTGCAGCTGACTTCCCGGGACTACGCGGTGGTCATGACTCCGGGGCACCGAAACGACCTGGAGGTGCTGTGCCAGGTGCTGGATCAGAACCCCTACTATGTGGGGTGCATGGGCAGCCGCAGAAAGCGGGCTTTCCTCCGGGAAGAGCTGGCTCGCCGCGGCTTCTCCCAGGCTCAAATGGACGCCATCCACCTGCCCATCGGGCTGGACATCGGCGGGGAGACCCCGGCGGAGATCGCCGTCAGCGTCACCGCCCAGCTCATCCAGGTGCGCTCCGGCCGCCTGGGCCGCCG
>USCO01000030.1 GCA_900553135.1 uncultured Eubacteriales bacterium
GGCGGCCACAGCGGCGGGAGCCGCAGCGGGAGCGGGGGCAGCAGCAGGAGCAGGAGCGGCCGCGGGGGCGGCGGCAGGAGCAGCGGGAGCGGCCACGGGGGCAGCAGCCACAGGAGCGGCGGCTACGGGAGCGGCAGCAGCGGCGGGGGCGTCAGCCCGCTCAACGCTGACCTGGAAGGGCTTGCCGTCGATGGTGACGGTGAAGCTGCCGGTGCAATCCTCCCGGGCGCCCATCTTCAGATGGGGAGGCTGATAGGAAGCAGCGAAGGGAGGAATGGGACGGCTGGTGTAGCCGGGCACCACGGGAGCGGGAACCTCAGCATAGTACACGTGGCCCTGCCAGGCGGGAGTGGGGGCGGGAGCAGGAGCGGGGGCCGCCTTGGGGGCGGGAGCCGCCTTCTTGGGCTCCTCCTTGGCGGGGAAGCCGGCCTCGCGGTCCTTGAAGAAGGCCATGGCCACCTGGGGGAAGGCGATGTAGGACAGGACATCCTCGTCGCTCTTGGCGGTGGCGCCCAGTTCCTTCTTGGTCTTCTCGAACTCGGGCTCCAGAGAGTCGGCGAAGCGGCCCTTCACCAAGGGAGTGTCGCCCAGGATCTTCTTCTGGATGGCAGGATCAATGGGAGCGGGAGTACGGCCGTACTCGCCGCGGCAGTAAGCCTTGATCTCCTTGCCGACCACCTTGTAGCGCTCGCCGGCCAGCACGTTCTGCACGGCCTGAGAGCCCACCATCTGGCTGGTGGGGGTGACCAGAGGAGGATAGCCCATATCCTTACGGACCTTGGGAGTCTCCTCCAGCACCTGATCCAGCTTGTCAATGGCGTTCATCATCTTCAGCTGGGAGATGAGGTTGGACAGCATGCCGCCGGGGATCTGGTAGTTGAGGCACTGGGTATCGGTGGACATAGAGATGGGATCCAGAGTACCGCTCTTCAGGAAGTCGGCGCGCACGCCCTTGAAGAAGTCGGCCATCTTGGTCAGAGCCTGGTCGTTCAGGTCCACCTGATAGCCCATCTGACGGATGGAGTAGGCCACAGACTCGGTGGCGGGCTGAGAGGTGCCGCCGGAGAAGGGAGAAATGGCAGTATCCAGCACATCGGCGCCGGCCTCCACAGCCTTGAGCTGGGTCATGTAGGCCAGACCGGTGGTGCAGTGGGTGTGGATGACCAGGGGCAGCTCAGGCACAGCGTCCTTGATGGCGGAAACCAGGTCGTAGGCCTCCTTGGGACCCATCAGGCCGGCCATGTCCTTGATGCAGATGGAGGCGACGCCCATGCTCTTGAGTTCCTTGACCATCTTCACGTAGTTCTCCAGGGTGTGGACAGGGCTGGTGGTGTAGGAGATGGTACCGGAAGCGTGAGCACCGCGCTTCACGGTCTCGTCGATGGCGACCTCCAGGTTGCGCACATCGTTGAGGGCGTCGAAAATACGGATGATGTCGATGCCGTTCTTCACGGAGTATTCCACGAACTTACGCACCACGTCGTCGGGATAGTGCTTGTAGCCCAGGATGTTCTGGCCGCGCAGCAGCATCTGCAGCTT
Source organism: uncultured Eubacteriales bacterium (assembly GCA_900553135.1). Classification (GTDB taxonomy): domain Bacteria; phylum Bacillota; class Clostridia; order Oscillospirales; family Oscillospiraceae; genus Lawsonibacter. The sequence goes on from USCO01000030.1 coordinate 1,540, forward strand.
GGTGTTGGGCATCTTGGCGCGGATCTTGCGCAGACGCTCCCAGGGATCTTCCCGCAGGTAACGCAGGCAAACGTCAAAGGTGGCTCCGCCCCAAACCTCGGCGGAATAGAAGCCGGCCTGATCCATGGTCTCCAGGATGGGCTCGAACTTGGAATAGGGAAGCCGGGTGGCGATCAGCGACTGGTTCGCGTCGCGCAGCACGGTTTCCGTGAATTGTACCTTTCTCATTCTGAATCAACCTCCATGTTGCATCTGTCATGATATTGCCGCGCCGGGCAAGGTCCGGGGGCAAAGAGCGCCGCACCGCGGCGCTGGCAGACTCACTTATTTGTATTTTAGTATATCTCGCTCTGCAACGCAACCCCCAGAAGCGAATTATTTGACATTTTATGAAAACTCTGCGCCCGGCCCTCTCCCCTACCCCAAAGGACCTAGTCAGAGATTTTGGATAAAAAAATACCGCAGACGGTTGGGAAGGAAACCGCTGCGGTGCTAATGTTTCTGTTCAGGATTCTGGCCGGACAGCTCTCTCACCGGTCGCTGCACGGCTGAGTCATCTGGCGCTCGTTGGTCTCCCCGGCGAAAATCAGGTCGTCCACGTCCCGGTCCTCCCGAACCCGGTTCCAGATGCTGTTGGTCTCACGCTTCATCATGGTCATGCACATTCACCTCCTTCATACATAATATATTTCTTCATCCCGGGGCCTGGGCAAAAAAAGCCCGCGGGACAACAACCATGGCGGCGGCAATGCCAGCGCCCCGGAATTATCCTGCGGATCAAACAGCGAAAACTGATGTCATGCGGCAAATCAATTTAGCCCTTTTTTTCAAAAAGTGGGATCAAATCCTACCCTTTCCAACAGAACTAACCCTTTGGTCAAGCACAATTGTAATCCCACCCCCCACATTTGTCAAGTTAACAAACTGTAAAAATGCAGTTAAGATTTTTCTTTCCTGCATGGCGAAATCAAAAAACAGCCGTCTCCCTTGGGAGACGGCTGTTTGGGAACGATATCAGTCCTCGTCGGCGGCGGCGTCATACATGGGCCGGGAACCGGCGCTGCTCCCCGCGGCGGCGGAGGTGGCGCCCGCGGCGGCGCGGAAGCGGGCGCGGGACTTCTTGATCTCGTCATAGGCCTCGGCCACGGCCTCTTCGGTGCGGCGCAGGGCGTCCTCGCAGTACTCGTTGGCCGCCCGCTTCAGCTCACGGCTGCGCTCCTCGGCCTGCTGCATCATCTCGTTGGCACGCTGCTTGGCCTGCAGGGTGATCACATCCTCCAGCACCAGCTGACGGGCCTTGTCCTCGGCGGCCTTGCGGATGGCCTCGGCCTCCCGCTTGGCGGAGGACAGCATGTCCGCCCGGGTGGCCATGACCTTCTTGGCCTCGCTGAGCTCCACAGGGAACTGGGCCCGGATATCGTCAATGAGGTCCAGGGCACGGTCCCGCTCGATCATACACTTATCGCTGGACAGGGGCACGTTCTTGGCCTCGTCCACCATATCAAATAACATATCCAGCAGTTCTTCCACGCCGCTTGCCATATGTCATCCCATCCTTTCCTGCATCTGCTGCAGCTGCTTCATACGCTGATTGACGTCGTCCACGATTTCCCGGGGAATAAACTCCCGCAGGTCGGCTCCGTACCGGGCCATTTCCTTGACCACGGTGGAACTGAGGTAGGTATATTTCTCGCTGGAGGCCAAAAACATGGTCTCCAGACCAGGATTCAGTTTCCGGTTGATGACGGCCATTTGGACCTCCTGCTCGAAGTCCGACACCGCCCGCAGGCCCTTGACCACCACGTGGGCCTTGCGCTTCTTGGCGTAGGCGGCCAGCAGGCCCTCGGCAAAGTCCACCTCCACATTGGGGAAGCGCTCGGTGGACCGGCGCAGCAGCTCCACCCGCTCCTCGGGGGTGAACATGCCCGTTTTCTTGGAGTTGATCATCACGCACACGATGAGCCGGTCAAAGCACACGGCGGCCCGCTTGATGATATTCAGATGTCCCAGAGTCACGGGGTCAAAGCTGCCCGGATAGATTGCGATTTTCAACTGCGGTCACTCCCAGCTCTGCGGTAGACAGTCAGCTTGATCTTGCCGTACCGATACTCTTTTCCCTGCGCATAGGGGGCGGCCAACGGGGGCAAAACCTGATCCAGCGCACTTTCGCAGATCATTATACCATGTTCCCGGAGAATGTCAAATGCAGCGATGCGCTCCATAGCCGCCTCCAAAAGCCCGCTGCTGTAGGGCGGATCGAGGAAGATCACGTCGAATTTTTCCCCGCACCGGGCCAGAAATTCCAGGGAGTCCCCCTGGACCACCCGGCCCTTGTCGACCAGGTTGGTGTCGGCCAGATTGCGGCGGATAAGGCGCACCGCGTCCCCCCGCATGTCCACAAAGGTGCATCCCGCCGCGCCCCGGGACAGGGCCTCGATGCCCAGCTGTCCGGTGCCGCCGAACAGGTCCAGGATCTGCCGGCCGGGCAGCTCGAACTGCACGATATTGAACAGAGCCTCTTTCACCCGGTCGGTGGTGGGGCGGGTCTCCATCCCCGACAACTCTCCCAGGCGCTTTCCTCTGGCCGAACCCGAGATCACCCGCATTGGGCCATGCCTCCTTCCCGGCTGTTAAGATTAAAAAAGGCACCGCTCAGGCGGTGCCTTTTCAGGGTAAGTTACGATTACTCGGAGAAATCGGAAGAGATCATCTTGTACAGAGCCTCAACCGCTTCCTTCTCGTCGGGACCGTCCGCGATCAGCTTGATCGGGGTACCCTTCACGATGCCAAGGGACAGCACACCCAGCAGGCTCTTGGCATTCACCTTCCGCTCATCCTTCTCCACCCAGATGGCGCTCTTGAACTCGTTGGCCTTCTGGATAAAGAAAGTAGCAGGTCTGGCGTGCAGCCCAACCTGGTTGTTAACGACCGCTTCCTGACTATACATACAACCGTACCTCCGCACTTGTCATATTGTGGCTTAAGCATAGCAGATTTCTATGCTTCTCGTCAATGACATTTTTCACAAATCTAATGTTTTCCTTGGAAAAAAAATACGGGCCGCAACGTTTTTCGTCTTTTTAAACGATTTCTTTTTTCTATTTTTGCCAAATATCGTCATTTTGACAGTTTGCAACCCACAACTTTTTCCCTCGCCTTGATTTGGAATACTCTGGAATCTCAAGGGGCCTTTTTCCTGGGTCAGCGCAGCTCGGCCACCGTGACTCCGTCTTCTCCCTCGCCGTAGCGGCCGGGGCGGAAGGACTTCACGTAGCGGCTGCGCTTGAGGTAGGTGCGCACGGCGTTTCGCACCGCGCCGGTGCCCTTGCCGTGGATGATGGTCACCGTCTCCAGCTTGCCCATCATGGCGGTATCCAGGAAGTTCTCCAGCACGGCGATGGCCTCGTCGGTCATCATGCCCCGCAGGTCCACCTGGCTGGGGACGGCGGCGGTGCGCAGGGTGTGCTGGGCCCGGGCCACGATGCGCCGGGCCTCCTTCTGGCTGGCGGTCTCCCCTTCCACCACACGCACCTCATTCTGCTTGGCGGTGATCTTCAAAATACCGGCCTGGAGCTGGAGGGAACCGTCCTTGTTCACCGACAGCACGGTGGCCCGGGTGCCCATTTTCACCAGCTCCACCGTGTCTCCCGCCACGGCATCCCGGGTGGGCGGCGGCGCTTCGGGCTGGGGAGCCCGGCCGCCGATGTTGGCTTCCGCCTGGTTCAGCAGGCGGCGGGCCTCGGCCCGGCTGTCGTTGACCTGCTGCCAGTCCAGCTTGTCCTGGCGCTTTTTAATTTCCTTGAGCTCGGCGATGGCCTCGTCGCTGGCGTCCCGGGCCTGCTGGATGATCTGCCGGGCCTCGGCCTGGGCCTTCTCCACCACTTTGGCCCGCTCGGCCTCCAGTTTCTCCCGGTACTCCCTGGCCTTGGCCGCCGACTGCTCCATTTCCAGCTTCAGCCGCTTGGCCTCGGAGCGCTCCTGCTCCATCTCCTGGCGCTGCTGCTCCAGGCGGGAGAGCACGTCCTCAAAGCGCACGTTCTCCGCGTCCAGCCGGGCGGCAGCCTTTTCGATGATATACTCGGGCAGCCCCAGGCGGCGGGAGATTGCGAAGGCGTTGGACTTTCCGGGGATGCCCAGAATCAGCCGGTACGTGGGGGCCAGAGTCTCCACGTTGAACTCGCAGCTGGCATTCTCCACCCCCGGGGTGGTCATGGCGTACACCTTCAGCTCGGCGTAGTGGGTGGTGGCGGCCACGGCGGCCCCCAGGCCCCGGGCGCTTTCGATGATGGCGGCGGCCAGAGCCGCGCCCTCCACCGGGTCGGTGCCCGCACCCAGCTCGTCGAAGAGAATGAGGGTGCTGCTGTCGGCTTCTCCCAGGATGCCCACGATGTTGGTCATGTGGGAGGAGAAGGTGGACAGGGACTGGGCAATGGACTGCTCATCCCCAATGTCCGCCAGCACCCGCTGGCAGACCCGGATGGTGCTCCCGTCCCCGGCGGGGATGTGCAGGCCGCACTGGGCCATGAGGGTGAGCAGACCGATGGTCTTCAGAGTCACCGTCTTGCCGCCGGTGTTGGGGCCGGTGATCATAAGGGTATCAAAGGTGTCTCCCAGCTCCAGGTCGTTGGCCACCGCCTTCTTGGGGTCCAGCAGAGGGTGCCGGGCTTTCCGCAGGCGTAAAAACTTGTCGGACAGCCGGGGCTGGGTGCAGTTCATCTTCAGGGACAGCTGGCCCCGGGCGAAGATGCAGTCCAGCCACACCAGCAGCTGGTAGTCCTCCCGGATATCCTCCTGATAGGTGGCACACTGGGCGGAGAGCTCGGCCAGGATGCGCTCGATCTCCTTTTTCTCCCGGGCCAGCAGCTCCCGCAGCTCGTTGTTGGCCTTCACCACCCCCATGGGCTCGATGAAGAAGGTGGAGCCCGAGGAGGACACGTCGTGGACCAGGCCGGGAACGGAATTTTTGAACTCCGACTTCACCGGCACCACGTACCGGTCCGACCGGATGGTGATGATGGCCTCCTGCAGGTACTTGGACTGGTCGGAGGAGATGATTTTCTGCAAAATGTCCCGCACCTTGGCCTCGGTAGCCCGCATGTGCCGGCGGATGGTGGCCAGCTCACTGCTGGCGGAGTCGGCCAGCTCGTCCTCCCCCACGATGGAGTTAGTGATGGTCTCCTCCAGGGTGCGGTTGGGGGTCAGGGCGTGGAACAGGTGGGAGATGGGGGTCTTCTCCTCGCTGTCGCCGTAGTCCTTGGCGTTGCGGGCGCAGCGCAGCACGGCGGCAATCTCCAGCAGCTCCCGGGTGTTGAGGCTGCCCCCCATGTCCGCCCGGTGGAGGCTGGCCCCCACAGGCTTGATGCCGGAAAAGCCGGGGCTTCCCTTCTTCACCAGCAGCTCCACCGCCGCGCTGGTCTCCTCCTGGGCCCGCTGCACGTCGTCGGCGTCGGTCATGGGCCGCAGGGACAGGGACTTCTCCTTGCCCTCCTGGGTGACGGCACAGGCCGCCAGCTGCTCCAATACCCGGGGCAGCTCCAGGGTCTGAATGGATTTTTCAAACAGGTCTGTCATAGTACATCTCCTGTATTCTTACAAAGACTCTTTTGTCCGCTTCTCCAGCGCCTTCAAAACCTTGGTGTGGATGGGGAAGCGCCCTCTGGCAGGATAGCGCCGGGCGTATCCGGTGGCAAGGGTGGCCGCCAGCTGCGGGTCAATGAGGGGAATGAGGGGCAGGGCGTGGCCCTGGGCGGCCTCCAGCATGGGCACCATCAGGGCGGGCTCGTTCTTCCGCAGCCCCAGAGACAGCAGCCATTCCGCTATCTCCCCCGCCTGCCGGGCATCCAGGCCCTCCAGGCGGGCTACCTCTTCCCCGATTCCTTCATAAAAGTCCATGTGGCAGGGAGCCCGCTTGGGGTCGCTGCCAAAGCCGAACAGGCCGTCGCCAAACCGACGCCGGGCGTTGAGTCGGTTCACCGCCTGCCGGTAGTCGTCCACCAGGGCTTCCATGCGCTGTACTGTCTCTTCCATGGTCAGTCCTCCTTTGCCCCTTTCCAGGGCACATCCTGAAAGCGCTCGCCGCACACCATGCCCTCCACGCTGCCCGCGGTCAGGTCCAGCATGTGGGCCAGGTAGTCCTCCGCCCGCTCCTCGGGCAGCAGCACCGTCATGGCGATGTCCGCGCCGTAGTCGATGTCGGCCACCACGCCGCCAAAGTGCTCGGTCTCCAGCTTCACCCGCTCAAACTGGGCGTAGGTGCAGGGCAGCAGCACCTCCACCCACCGGCGCACCACCGAGATGCCCGCGGCGTCCAGGGCGTCCTTGGCGCTCTGGGTGTAGGCCCGCACCAGGCCCCCCGCTCCCAGGAGGATGCCCCCGAAGTACCGGGTGACCACGCAGCACACGTTGACCACGCCCTCCCGCTGAAACACGTTGAGCATGGGCTGGCCGGCGGTACCCTGGGGCTCTCCGTCATCGGAGTAGCGCACCGGGCCGTCCTTGATGATGTAACACCAGCAGTTGTGCCGGGCGTCGTAGTAGCGTTTTTTCATTTCCTCGATGCGGGCGCGGGCTTCCTCCTCGTTTTCCACCCGCCAAACGTGGCCGATGAAGCGGGAGCGCTTCTCCACAAACTCCGTCTCGCTGTTCCCCGTGGGGATGTAGTATTCGGTCATGGGTTCCCCTACTTTCCGCGCCCTACAATATAGTCGATGGTGGTGCCGTAATAGTCGGCCAGCACCATCAGATACCGCACGGGAATCTCCCGTTTTCCGGTTTCATAATTGCTGTACACCCGTTGGTCGATTCCCAACAGGGCAGCAATCTCTTTTTGCGTCTTGTCTGCGTCCTGCCGCAGGTCCAACAGCCTTGGGAAGTGCATATTCATCACCTCTCCACCTATTCTATTTACTATCAGACGATAGTGTTGATTTTACTATCATTTGGTAGTAAAATAACAATAGAACAGGAGGTGTCGTGATGACCCATACAGAATGGAACCAACAATTCACCGCACTCTCAGAAGCGTTGGAGGAAGATATCCTGCTGCTGGCCCTGCTGTGCCAGGGTTCTCCGGCGCAACCGATTCCCCATGAGGTTCAGGCGCGATGCCTGTACCGCTTGTGGGACTATTGCGGCCAGCACCTCCGGGAGTTGCAGTTTCTTGCCGGGACGCTCCCCTCACAGGTATGAAAAAGGGCCGTGATCCACGGCCCCGTTTTCTCTCTCCCCCGGAGAGCGGAGGAGGTATCAGACCAAAGCCCTTAATCTTCCCAGGGCTCCTTGTGGGGCTGCCAGCCCTCCACCAGGGGTCCCAGCTGGCCCACCACCTTGGGGGTACAAACCGCCACCACGTCAATGGTCTGGCCGTATTCCACCGACTCCACCTTGGCCTCCTGGTACAGCTTGTCCAGCAGCCCGCCCTTGTCGTAGGGCAGGTGGATGGTCACCCGGCGGCAGCCGCTGTCCAGCCGCTTGCCGATGGCCTCCAGCAGCTCGGGCAGGCCCTCCCCCGTCTTGGCGGAGATGGACACCATGTCCTCCCCGTGGGGACGGATCTCACCCGTCCACAGGTCGCACTTGTTAAACACCTCGATGCGGGGCGTCTGCTGAGCGCCCAGCTCCACGATCAGCTGGTCCACCACCTCGGCCTGCTCCCGCCACTCGGGGTTGGAGGCGTCGATGACGTGGAGGAGCAGGTCGGCAAAGGACAGCTCCTCCAGGGTGGCCTTGAAGGCCTCCACCAGGTGGTGGGGCAGTTTTCGAATAAAGCCAACGGTGTCGCTGAGGAGCACCGTGCAGGTGTCGGAAATCTCCAGGGTGCGGGTGGTGGTGTCCAGGGTATCGAACAGCCGGTTGTTGGCCGGGATGTCCGCCCCGGTGAGCTTGTTGAGCAGGGTGGATTTTCCCGCGTTGGTGTAGCCCACAATGGCCACCACGGGCACCTCGTTCTTCTCCCGGCGCTGGCGCTGGGTGGCACGGACCCTTCGCACGTCCCGCAGCTCCTCCTCCAGCTTGGAGATCTTCCGGCGGATGTGCCGGCGGTCGGTCTCCAGCTGGGTCTCACCGGGACCGCGGGTACCGATGGCGCCCTCCTGGCGCTCCAGGTGGCTCCACATGCCGATGAGTCGGGGCAGCAGGTACTTGTACTGGGCCAGCTCTACCTGGAGACGGCCCTCCCGGGTGCGGGCCCGCTTGGCGAAGATGTCCAGGATCAGGGCGGAGCGGTCCAGCACCGCCACCTTCAGCTCCTCGGACAGCACCCGCTGCTGAGAGGGAGACAGGGCGTTGTCAAAGATGACCATTTCCGCCCCGGTGGCCTTCACCAGCTCCTTCACCTCGGCCACCTTGCCCTCGCCGATGAAGGTGCGGGGGTCGGGGCTGTCCTTCTGCTGCAGCACCACGCCCGCGCAGGTGCCCCCTGCCGTCTCCAGCAGCTCCCCCAGCTCCTCCATGGTCTCCTCGGTGGCATTTTCCTCCCGGCTGAGGCTGTGGGCGTTCAGGCCCACCAGCACAGCCCGGTTGATCTTCTCGTTTGTGATGTTTTCCGTCATAAATCCTCCAAAGGGCCCCAGGCCCGGGGGCTTATTCCGCCTCCAGAGCCTGGACGATCTCCCCGATATACATGGTGTGGTAGTCCTTCTCGGGGTACCACTTCTCCTTCACGTCATCGGGCATGAGGTTGGGGTCCATCTCCTGGGCAAAGCGCTTGCGGCATACCAGCACCAGAGAGGCCTCCTCAAAATAGGGGGCGCCGCAGTCGGCGGTCTTTACGGTAAAGCCGCACTCCTTTACCTTGTCTACCTCCCGGCCGCTTTTGCTGCCGCACAGGGACAGGGCCTTGCGCCACTCCTCTCCAAAGAAGGACAGGGTGAAATACTCCTCCCGGTCCACAAACTCCTTGGTGTAGCGCTGGGGCCGGATGTAGCAGGTGGCCGCGGGCGCGCCCCACAGCACCCCCAGGCCGCCCCAGGAGGCGGTCATGGTGTTGCAGTGTTCCGCGGTTCCGGCGGTAATGAGCATCCACTGTTTCCCGATGAGAGAAAATACATTCTCGCTGATCTCATGAACGTCCACAGGCTTGAGCATAGCAAATCCCTCCTACAGGTCTATCATATGCCGATTTCATGGAAAAAGCCGCACCGAACGGATTCGGTGCGGCTTTTTTAGGCGCAATCTTACTTCTTGTCCAGGCCAAACTTCTTGTTGAAGCGGCTGACACGTCCACCGGTGTCCACCATCTTCTGCTTGCCGGTGTAGAAGGGGTGACACTTGGAGCACACTTCGACACGGATGTCCTTCTTGGTGGAGCCAGTCTCGATCACGTTGCCGCAGGCGCACCGAATGGTGGTCTGCTCATAGTCGGGATGGATTCCTGCCTTCATTGTATCTTCACCTCTTTCTCCGTGGAGGATCGTTTCGTAAACGCAACTGATATGGTACCACACTTATTTTTAAATTGCAAGTGCTTTTTTGAATTTTTTAGACCTCTGTCCAAGTCCCGGCGGAAAAGAACCACAAAAGGCGGTGTTTCACCGCTTTTCCCGTGATGCGTTCCAGAGCGTGGGCGTAGGCCTTCAGCTGGGGCCGGTAGGCTTTTGCCCGCTGGGCCAGGCCGTGTTTGCCCACCCCGTCGCTTTTGAAGTCCAGCACGGTGATGCCGCCCTCCTCCTCAAACCAGCAGTCCACCACGCCCTGGAGAAGCACCTGCTCCCCCTGGGTGCCGCTCTGGTAGCCCTCCGCGTCGGTGAGGAGGGAAAATTTGAATTCCCGCTCCACCCGGGGGGATGCCAGCACCCGCCGTCCCAGCTCGGAGTCGAAGAAGGCCGCCAGGGGTCTGGGGTCCACCGCCTCACCCTGCAGGGGGGTGAGGAAGCCCTCCTTCACCAGGCGCTCCAGCTCCCGCTGGATGGCGGGGACGGTGTGCTCTCCGGTGAAAGGCAGGTACTGCATGGCCAGATGGATGGCCGAGCCCCGCTGGGCGGGGGTGAGCCCCCGCTCCCGGGCCACGAAGTCGGGGCGGCGGATGGGGGCGGGCTCCTCCGGCACCACAGGGCTGGCCGCCTCCTGGGCGGCTTCCTGGTCCAGGGCCCGGCCCTTCAACTGGGTGGCGGTCAATTTGGAGGGACAGTCCACCGCCCCCTGGTGGGGGTAGGTCCAGGTGAGGGCGGCGGTGAGGTCCTCCAGGGCCTCCCCGTCCTGGACCGGCGCGTCGCCGAAGCGGCCCCGGTCCTCCGGCTCCTCCTCCAGACTCTCGCCGCTGACCCAGCGGATGTCCCAGGTGGGGCCCAGATTCCGGGCAATGGGACACGCCCGGCCCGCCAGCTCCCGCAGGGGCTCCCCCTCGGGCCGGGTGAGGGCGTGGAGCAGCACCCACTGGCCCACGCTCTGCTGCCGCTCCAGGGCCACCGGGGACACGTGCGCCCCAGTCTCCCCCGCCAGGCGCTCCAGGGCCTTGGGGCCGTCGGAGAGGGCCACCGTCATAATGAGTTTTTCCTGAGCCCGGGTCATGGCCACGTACAGCAGGCGCAGTTCCTCGGACATCATTTCCTTCTCCAGCTGCCGGGCCACCGCCCGCCGGGCCAGGGTCTGGTACTCCACCATGCGCTCCCGGTCCAGGCCCTTGGGCCCCACCCCCAGCACGGGGTGGAAGAGCACCGGACGCATCAGGTCCTCCCGGTTCAGGCGCCGGGCCAGGCCGCACACCAGCACCACCGGCTTTTCCAGGCCCTTGGACTTGTGGATGGACAGGATGGAGACACCCTCCCCCTCCCGGCCGCCTCCGGCGGTGATTTTTCGTCCCGTGGCCCGCAGCCGCTCCAGGCGCAGCAGGAACTGGAACAGGGACCGGCAACCCCCGTCCTCCATCTGCCCGGCCAGGGCGTAGAGGGTAAGCAGGTTGTTCTGCCGCTCCTCTCCCCCGGACATGGCCCCGAAGATGCCCAGCATATTGGTCTTTTCATAGATGTGCCGGCGGCAGGTCCGGTCCCCCGCCCCAAAGCGCAGGTCCTCCAGCTCCCGGAGGAAATTTCGGCAATCCTGGTCCCCTTCCTCGGCGGCGTGGACCAGAGCAGAATAAAAGTCTCCCTTGCTCCCTGCCCGCAGCAGGGCCAGCTTGTCCCCGTCAAAGCCGTAGACGGGGGAGCGCAGGGCGGCGATAAGGGCCACGTCCTGGCGGGGGTTGTCCACGATCTGGAGGATGGACAGGGCCACGTTCACCTCGGTGGTGGCAAAAAAGTCCTCGCCCCCGTCTGCCGACCAGGGGATGCCCTCCCGGCTCAGTGCCCGCAGATAGTGGTGGAGCACCACGCCGGGGCTGCGCAGCAGGATCATAACGTCGGAGGGCCGCACCGGCCGCAGGCCGTCTCCCTCCTTGATCATCAGGGGCTGCTCCAGCAGCTGGCGGATGCGCCGGGCGGCAAAGCGGGCCTCCAGGCGGTTTTTGTCCTCCTTCTCCCCCTCCTGGTCCCCCAGGCCGGACAAGTCCAGGGCATCCAGTTCCAGGGCGTAGTCCCCCTCCCCAGGGAACTTGGCCGCGGGCACCAGGGCCTGGTCGTCGGTATAGTCCAGCTCGCCCAGCTCCCGGGACATGATGTTCCGGAACAGGTCGTTACACCCCTCCAGCACCTGGGCACGGGAGCGGAAGTTCCGGGAGAGGAGCCGCTTGCGGGGCTCCCCCTCCGCCGCCTCCTCTCCAAAGGCAAAGCGTCGGTACTTGTCCAGAAAGATGGTGGGATCGGCCAAGCGGAAGCGGTAAATGGATTGCTTCACGTCGCCCACTTCAAATAAGGTACGCCCACCCTGGGAGATGGCGGTGAAGATGGCGTTTTGCACCTGGTTGGTGTCCTGGTACTCGTCCACCATCACCTCGGCGTACCGGCTGCCCCAGGCCTGGGCCAGAGGAGTGGGCTCTCCCGTCTCCCCGTCCAGCAGCAGCTTCACCGCCCCGTGTTCCAGGTCGGAGAAGTCCAGCATGCTCCGCCGCTTCTTCTCCTGGGTATAGGCCTGCTGAAAGTCGGCCACCAGGTCCATAAGCCCCCGCACCGCCGGGGCGGACTGCATGAGGTCGTCCAGCACCTGGGCGCTGTCCCCCTCCAGCCGCTCGCCCAGCTTTTCCAGCAGGTCCTTGGCCCCTTCCCGCAGGGCCTTCACCCGCTCCCCGGCAGAGCGGGCCCGCTCCTCCTCCATGGGGCTGAGCTCAGTAGACCGCTTGCGCTTTCGTCCCGCGGGCGGGAATATCACGGGCAGGCTGGCGGCCGCCTGGTCCCAGTGTCCCGCCTGGGCTCCCCGCAGGAACTCCTGTACCCCCGCCAGGGAGGCCTCCAGGCTGGGGGCGTAGTTCTGCTCCAGCAGCTCGTCCTCCCCGCACAGGGCCAGGGCCTCCTCCAGCCGACGGGCTGCCTCCTGGGCCTGACGGGCCCCGTCCTCCAGAAGGAGGGCGCCCCAGGGGGTCTGGCCCGCGTCGGTCACCCCTTCCAGGGCCCAGGCCTGCTTCTGTTCCGCCAGCCAGCCCAGAGGGTCGGGGTGGCTCTGCACCCGGCTGAACACATCCAGCACGATCTGCACCAGGCGGCTGTCGTCCCGCCCGGCGGCCAGGGTGTCTACCAAAATGGCAAAGTCACCCTGGGGGTCGATGTTCTCATACCGCCCCTCCAGCAGGTCGTCCAGCACCTGGACCATGAGGATGTTGGCCTCCCCCTCGTCACACAGGCGAAAATCGGGGTCCAGGTCCAGCAGGTGGCCGCTCTCCCGCAGCAGGGCGGCGCAGAAGGAGTGGATGGTGGAGATCTGTGCCCGGTAGACCAGAGTGGCCTGGCGGCGCAGGTGCCGGTCCCCCGGATCCTGGGCCAGGCGGCTGGACAGTTCTAAGGCGATGCGGGAGCGCAGCTCGGCCGCCGCCGCTTTGGTGTAGGTGATGACCAGAAACTGGTCGATATCCAGCCCCTCCCGGGTCACCCGGTCCAGCAGCCGCTCCACCAGTACCCGGGTCTTACCCGAACCGGCGGCGGCGGAGACCAGCAGCTCGCCTCCCCGGTCATCCACGATCTTCTTTTGTTCCTCCGTCAGGGGAAAGCCCATCTCTCCCGCCTCCTTTCCGTTCCATCAGTTCTCTTCCTCCACTTCCTCCAGCCGCTGCCAGAACTCCTTGCTCTTTACCGTGGCCAGCCAGCGGCGGCAATCGTGTCCACGCCCCTCCTCAAAGTGGCAGGCGGCGGCATAGTCGCACCAGCGGCAGGCGTTCTTCTCCGCGCCCCGCCAGTAGGGGTCGGCGTCGATGTTGCCCTGGGAGAGCTCACCGCAGATCTCCTCCAGCACCGTCTGGATGTGCCGTCCCAGGCGGCCCAGGCGCTCGGCAGTGGCCAGGGCTTCCCCGGTGATGGCCCCCGTGGTCTTGGACACCTTCAGGGGCAGGAAGCGGTAGCCCTTCTCCCCCGGCTCCTCCATAGCGGAGAGCACCGCCGGGTCGTCCAGCACCAGGCCACTGCGGGTCAGCTCCTTGTCCATAAGCTTGCGCCACTGGTCCTGGGGCATGGAGCGGGTCCCCTTGATAATGGCGTCCCGGGCGGGGAGATAGAGAACGCCCGCCCCCTCCACCGGCTTGCCGTAAAACTCCTCGCCCCGGTCCTCCAGGGTAAAGAGGTAGAGGAGCATCTGAAGCCCCAGGCCGTTAAAGACCTCGGTGAGGTCGAAGGATTTCCGGCCCGTCTTGTAGTCCACCACCCGCAGGTAGAGCTTGCCGTCTTTTTCCCAGCCGTCCACCCGGTCCACAAAGCCGCTGACGCTGAGGGTCACCCCGTCCACCGTCAGCTCCACGGGGGGCAGGTCCTTTCCCGAGCCGAAGCCAAGCTCAAAGGAGATGGGCCGGAACTGGGAGGAGAAAAGCTCCTCGGCCACGTTGTCCACCACCGCCTGCACCGAGTGCAGCAGCCGCTGGAACAGGTAGCGGAAGCGTTCGCTCTGGTGCTCCAGGCCGCCCAATTCCTCCTGGACGTACCGGTCCACCGCCTGCTGGGTCAGCGCCCGCAGGCGCTCCTTCACGTCCTGGGTCTGGTCCTCCTCAAAGCCGGGCAGAGCAGTCTGGGAGAACAGGTCATCCTGGAGGACATGCTCCAGGACATAGTGGACAAAGGTACCATATTCCGGCGCTGTAAAGCCCGCAGGCTTGCGGGGCTGTGCCTGGAGTCCGTAGCGCATGAAGTAGCCAAAGTGGCAGGAGCGGTACTGGTCCATGCGGGAGGCGGACATGGGCACCTGCTTGCCGTACAGCCGCTCCACCGCCCGGTGGGACAGTTTTCCCCGCTGCCAGCTTCTGGCCCGGTCCAGCCGCGCCACCAGGGGGGCGTAGCCCTCCATGGCGGCCAGGGCGTCGTGGACCTGGCGGCTGCGTCCCGCCTGCTCCAGGGCGGGCAGCGGGGCGGTGTACCGGAAGCGTCCCCGCAGGTCCTCCTCCGCTGTGACGGTCAGGTCGGAAAACAGCAGCCGCAGCCGCTCCACCACAAAGCAGGGCCGCCGCTCCTCCCCGCCCGGGCCCTGGTTGGGCCAGGACACCACCAGCTTTTGGGTGGGCCGGGCGCAGGTGAGGTAGACGGTGGTCATCTCCCGGTAAAGGAGCTCCCGCCCCGACTGCTCCAGCTCCAGGCCGTAGCCCGACAGCAGGGAGCGGTCGTCGTCGGTGAGCAGCCCCGGGGCCGCCCCCACCATGGGGATGGCGTTGTCCTCCGCTCCCAGCAGGAACAGCACCTTCACGCTCTGGCCCGTGTTGCGGGTGGTCTCCCCCGCCGTCACCTGGTCCAGGGACACGGGGATGGCCCCCACGTCATATTGGGAGAGCACCAGACGGAACAGGGCGGCAAACTCCTCCAGTTCCATGGGGGTCTCCCCCAGCAGCTGGGCGCACTGCTCCAGGGCCCCGCACAGGATGTCCCACAGCTGGCGGTACTCCTCCGCCAGGGCGTTCTCTCCCCGCTGCCGCAGGCCCTCCATGCGCTCCTGGAGCCGCTGAGGCAGGCCGATCTCCTCCAAAAATGTGTAAAGTGCTATTGCCTGACCCACGCCGGTTTCTCTTGGGTTCTTCCTCAAATTCTCCAGGGACTGGGCCACCTGGCGGCGGCTGCGGTCCACCCGGGCCAGCAGGGCCTCGTCCTCCTCCGTCATGGGGTAGCCGTAGCCCCGGGGATGCTGGCTCCAGGGTTTCTTCTGGGTCCAGGCGCTGCCCCGCAGGTTCCATTTCAGCACATAATTTTCCAGCAGGTCCTGGTCCTCCTGCCCCAGCCCCGTAAGCCCCGTCTTGATATAGCGGAACACATCGTCGTAGCGGTAGCCCCCCGCCACCGTCTCCAGGGCTCCGGTAACCAGGGTCAGCACCGGTTTTTCCAGAATATCCGTCATGGCCGAGGCAAATACGGGCACCTGATACCGGGGAAACACCGACTGGATGAGGGGCTGATAGGCAGCAAAATCCCGGGCCACCACCGCAATGTCCCGGTAGCGCAGCCCCTCCTCCCGCACCAGGGTGCGGATGCGGGCAGCGGTCCACTCCACCTCAGAGCGGGCTGTGGCGGCAGAAAACAGCTCCACCGCGCCCTCCGCCTTCTGGGGCCGAACAGCTTCCGGGGAAAACAGCGACCTTTCCAGGTGGTTGAGGGCATCACTCTTACTGGGACAATCACCAGCAAGGTTTTCTACTTCACAGGAAATCCCCGCCTCCCGGGCCAATTTCATCAGTTTTGCGGCGGTGCGGCGGGCCGGCGAGAAGATCCCGGTGCCCCCTTCGTCCTCCTCCAGGTGGTCGCAGGTGAGGGTGACGGTCATGGAGTTGGCCTGGGTCATGAGCAGGCGCAGTACCTCCCGCTGCTGGGGGGTGAAGTCGGTAAAGCCGTCCAGCCAGATGTCCTTGTCCCGCCCCCAGGGGCAGGTGGTTAATTTCTCCGCCACCCGGGTCAGGCGGTCCCGGGGGTCCAGGGCCACCTGGGCGGCCATGGCCTGGTAGGTGCCGCAGATGAGTCCCAGGTCCCGCAGCTTGTCCCCCTCGCTGCCCCCGGTCTCCTCCCCTGCCCGGACCAGGTCCGCCGGGTCGGCCTGACAGCTTTTCAGCTCATTCACCGTGGCCAGCAGGCTCTCCAGGAAGGCGGGGCGCTTGGAGGGCCGGGCGTAGACGGTGAGCTGTCCCGTCAGGGATTTCACCGCCCCGTACATGAGCAGCAGCCGCCCTCCCTGGTCCAGCTCGGTCTCGCCCAGACCGCCCGCCTCCAGAAACACCCGGTTGGCCAGGCGGCTGAAGGAGAGTACCTCGGCGTACAGAGAGACTCCGTCTCCCCCCGCCCGGCACAGGGCCCGCTCGGCCTGGTGGGACTGC